>NZ_VPEA01000001.1:0-498133 GCF_013417365.1 Acinetobacter sp. YH12252 | reverse complement strand
GTTCCATTTTAGAGATTTGTTTAAGATAAGATATAACTCATTGAGATGTGTCATAGTATTCGTCGTTAGAAAACAATTATTGTGACATTATTTCAATGAGTTATCTATTTTTGTCGTGTACAGAGAAAATCTGATTACTGGCAGCAAACTCATCTAATTGAGTTTGCGTCACCACACGCACAGCATTCATTTCATCGACCCGCACCAAAAGTAAATTGGACAATGCAGGCTGATAACGGCGTGCGCTGCCAAAAGGCGTATAAGCCACTTTGGATTGCGAGGAAAACAGTAACCAATCTTCATGCCCAAGCATCACAGCAAAAGGCTCTAGCCCTTGATTTTGCATCTGCTTCACTATGTACTCAGCCTGCTGTTGGATTGTTTGTGCAGTCATGTTTATTTTCCAAATCTTCAAACTCAACCATAGTATAAGCTAATGTCCATTTGGTGCCGACATGCTCCACACTGATATGCATTGCGCTAAATTAAAGCTTTGCATGAAAAATGGATAATCCCCATATGTTCATGCTGAAAATAAATACAGCCTAAAACTAAAAATCATTAACAAAATATTTCTAAGTCATCTTTTGGCAATATATCTAAGACCTTAAAATTAATTACGCCACCTCAGTTAAAATAATAAATATCAATAATTTACAAATAAATAATTCTTTTAAAATATTCTAATTGCTTAAAAGGACTTTAGATTTCTAAAAATCAGTGAAAAAAATGTCAAAGAAATACATTTCTGCCCTTTAAAAATTCAAGAAATATCCCTATTAATAATTAAATAAATGGATAGGAGTTCTCTCGTGAAAAAAGTTGTTAAAGCAAAAAATTTAATTGCGTTTCGTATTTGGTTAGAAAAATTAGGTTATTCAGTCAAAAATTTGGCGGATGGTCACGGTTTCACATTTAGCTTTCAAAAAGAATATGGTTTGGTCACTTGCGAGCTTTCTGGTAATGCTTTAGCAATGAAATTAGGCGAGGAATTTGAAGACCATTTAAAAGCATAAGTACTTATACAATATAGATAAGTATGCGATAACGGTTGAACTTGATAGGATGCAAAAATAAAAATTCAAATCGTATTTCATCAACATTTAAAGATGATCTTGCCCATAACCTGTTTATGGGCTTTTTTTATGTTGAATTTTAAATCTTAAAATACATCTAAGCCTTGTCAAAGAGATACAATGCTTTAAAGCTAAAATAACAGGCAATAAAAAAGCAAGGTCATTGCCTTGCTCTTTAATGTATGGTGGGGACGGAGAGACTCGAACTCTCACACCTCGCGGCGCTGGAACCTAAATCCAGTGCGTCTACCAATTTCGCCACGTCCCCAACATCGGGTACCAACTGAGTTGTTGGATTTTAATTTGGCAGAGGATCAAGGATTCGAACCTTGACGAACGGTTTTGGAGACCGTCATGCTACCATTACACCAATCCTCTGTAACTTAAAATCAAGCTGACTTGATATTTAAGTGGTGGGGACGGAGAGACTCGAACTCTCACACCTCGCGGCGCTGGAACCTAAATCCAGTGCGTCTACCAATTTCGCCACGTCCCCGATGGCTGTGTATATTATAGAGATCACTTCCTGATGACAAGCCTTTTTTATAAAAAAGCACAATGACTGTTTAAATAAAAAACAAAAAACTATTTTTTGATTTTTTCTTAAGCATATTCAGCCACTAAGCCATAATTTCAACTCTGCAATACTCGTTGCACGCTGCGAATAGGACTTTGCCAACATGTGATTCAGCAGTGGTAAAAATGCTTGTAGATGCGTAGAAAGTTGGATATGCAATCTTTGACAATGTAAATACGCCCAATCGTGGTAACTATTTGCCTGCAAGCGTTGTTGCGTTAACCATTCATAAAAAATAATGCCTAACGCATAAATATCACTTTGTGCAGTTTTAGGCTGTCCGTGAAATAATTCTGGCGCCATATAACGTGGTGTGGCGGTCATCCCCTGACATTGAATATCTGCAACTTGCTGTGCTTGCTCAAAATCTAACAGTTTGATTTGCCCATCTAACTGCACAATATGTTCAGCTTTTAAGTCGGCATGAATCCAACCCAATTGATGCAATGCATCCACTGCTTCAAAGACACGCAAAAATATGTGTTTAATCGCTTCTGTATATTCAGGTAGATTACCCATCGCAAAAACAGCTTGCGCCTCAGACAGAATTAAAGCACGTGAATAGACCTGTGAATAATGCGATGAAATGTCGTGTGAATTACCCTGCGGCTGAATATGAATGGGTGCAGCATCCATCAATTCACATGGCAATAAAAAAGATAAATGTGATGATTGCGCGTACTGTTTATAAAAGTTCCATTCTTGTGCAAAGCCCTGCTCTACTGTCGCATAAACTCCCTGTTGTTGGGCTTTCAGCCAATAAAACTGCCCTTGATGTTCAAAACGATAAATATGCCGACCATGTTGCAAACTTTGCGCTTTACTGCGCAACTCGAACTGCGCAGTATCTAGCTGTTGAACATCCAAATTTAAAACATTAAACAACACTTGCGCCAGTGCGCATTTCTGCTGCGACTTCGGTGGATACCTCTATTTGTGGTACATTTAATAACTCTAAGCAATGTTGCAAAGTTTTACCGACACGTGCATGCGTTTCAATTGATGAAATTTTCGGCCAAGTCGCACGCTCGCCTTCACGCTGTAAAATTTTAAATAAATGTGGTTTCGGGTTTTGCAACATATAGCTGTAATGACGCAGGTTATAGCTTCCTACAATATTCACATCACCATAATAGCGTTGATCGACAATACCATAGCCATGATCTAGCAAACGACGCACAGGCGGTACAGCTCCTGCTCGCTCACGCACAAAATCCATTACCCCACGACTAATGACTTTGCCCTGACGACGAATAATCCGTTCTGGCCAACTCAGCATATCTTTACGATAGCGCTTAATATCATCCTGCATAAAAGGCACTACATGCGGATTGACCTGACTGGCGATGGTGTAATTAATATTATACAAACGCGCCATTTTTTCCTGCGGGAAATCACTACGCACACTGCCATCCACCCAACGGGTTTTACCCATATATGGAGTGTGTTCGCCATCATAGCGTTTGTTGGTTAAACGTACAGGTGGAAATAAAATTGGCACAGCACACGAGGCCAACACCGCACTCCAAACCAATAAATCTGGCGCAGTAAAGCTGTTCATAATGCGTGAGTCTTGCGATGCATCATAAGGCGCAACCGCCACATTAATATGCAAACCTGATTTTTGAAAAGCTTCTTCAAACGTGGTATCGCCCAAGTTTTTGATCAGGAATTTTTTTAAATAATGCACATCGGCAATTCCACCATTACCTTTAAGAATTTCGCGCATTTGTCTAAACTGAAATGCTTCGTGGAAAAATGACTCACCACCCAAAATATGCTGTACTTCTTCAGGTTTTGCGATGCCTAGCATTGCAGTCATTATTGCACCCGCGCTCGAACCCGACAGCACTTTAGGCATTAAATCCTGTTCAAGTAAGGCCTTACAAACACCTGTATGAAACAAACCTAGCGTTGCCCCACCAGAGAACATCAAGGCAGGTTGTCCGTATGCAGTTTGGCATTGCTGAAAAAACTCTATTTTTTCTACTTTGGTTAAAGCCTGACATTCATCTGAAGCGACAAAAGCCAAACTTTTACTGACTTCATCCACATAATCTTCAATAATTTTTTTAGTACCCACATAGGTTGCAGTAAACAACATCGGATGGGCAATATTGGCGATGTCAAAAGTTAAACCTTCACGCAAAATATAAATTAAATCGTGACTGCGTTCGGTGGTGCGATAACGGCGTAATAAATTTAAACGATGCGAGATAATTTCCGCATCAAAATATGGCGAACTGTTGTCATATTTCCATTCTTGCGCACCAGTTTCTTCATCTATACGAATGGCAATACTTTTCCATTCTTCATACGATTCGGCATTTTGAATTTGGCGCTTGAGTTTTTTTATGCGATAGGCTTGATGCGGATTAACATCTTCGGTGAAATCTTTAAATAACATAGCATTCCTCAATCCGTTGGTTTATTCGCAGCACTACGCTTGCCTATGCCTACTATACACAACAATATCTAAAAAATTGTAATACGCGTCAATGACTCGATTCACACTTTGATTGTCAAATCTAGGTCAATTGCGCTAGTCTTAAAGTGTAGCAATCTGATCTGCATTTTTTAAGCTGAATTATCATGGCAAACCTAGATTTACCCGACAACATCTTATTATCACTTTCTCATGTACTCCAACAACTACAGCAAAGTTTACCTGCTTTAAAACAAGAAACCGACTTTTCCGCCATCGCATTCAAATGGCAAGATCGACAATTGATAGCGATTCAACAACCAAGAAAAATTGATTTAGATGATTTAAAAGGCATCGAAAAGCAAAAAGAAAAAGTCATTCAAAACACCTTGCAGTTTTTAAATGGCTTACCTGCCAATGATGTGTTACTTACAGGCTCACGCGGTACGGGAAAATCATCTATTGTACGTGCCCTATTGACCGAGTATGCCAATCAAGGATTACGTTTAATTGAAATTGAACGCGATGATTTGTCTGAATTGCCAGAAATTCAAAAAATCATTCAGCATCGTCCTGAAAAATTTATTGTCTACTGTGATGATTTAGCTTTTAACGCAGAAGATGAAAATTATCGTAGTTTAAAAAGTGTTTTAGATGGTTCATTACAATCAGGTTCCAGTAATTTTATTATTTATGCAACCAGTAACAGACGTCATCTATTACCTGAATTTATGCATGAAAATACACCTGTCACTCGTGTAGATGTACCGCAATATACTGAGTTGCATCCTCAAGAAGCAATTGAAGAGAAAATTTCACTGTCTGATCGCTTTGGTCTATGGCTGTCGTTTTATCCAATGGATCAAAATCTATATTTAGAAATTGTGGAGCATTATTTACACAAAGCCGAAATGCCAATGACTGCCGAAGTACGTGCAGAAGCATTAAGATGGTGTCAGGCACGTGGACAGCGTTCAGGGCGTGCTGCCTATCAATTTTCTAAACACTGGATTGGCTCGCAGCAACTTAAAGCACTTTAAATATTTTAATGGGTTGTTTGCATATAGAAGATAGTCAGCAACCCACTCTATTTAAACGCGCTAAATGACTGAGCGACTACTGACCTTGTTCTGCAGCAATCCGTGCCAATGTGTCTTTATAAAATTCTTCGCCATGCGCCTGCATTTCTGCCACAGTCGGCTCTCCTACATATACTTCTTGCGGTACTGTCGCTTCAGGTGTGATAGCCGAAGGATGAGTTGCTACAGTAGTCAAACGAGTCGGTACTTCGACCTGTTGGGCTGTCACTGAACTCGGCTGATTTTCTGTACTATTTATATTTTGCTGTATTGACTCAGCCCCTTCGCAAGCGGTCAATACCATCATCCCCATCACACAAATAATGCAAAATGTATTTTTAAATCGCATGTTTATCTCAATTGGTTTTATATTAAATATCTACCAAAAATCATAGTTTAAAGTTGAAAACACAACAATTGGACAGGATTCACAGATTTAAATACTGCTGTCAGCTACTTTATGGATTTCTATAAATTGTAGGATGAGTGCACAAAAAAAATAAAGCAGTTCTATTTGAAACCAATACGTGAAATAAAGTTTGGGATAGAATATGACTATAAAACTTCAAAAAAATTAAAAATATTTATATTGCAATTATTTAATTTTACTTAATAAGATCAACTTTAGTCCATTGTATTATTTTATGAACCCATTATTCGCTTAAGATGCAATCTCTTTAAAACAAACAACGGTTAAAAAATAATGTTTAAATTTAAAAATTTGTTAATTACAGTAAGTTTAATTACAACGCTTACAGCATGTACACAAGTGAAAACGCAAGAGTATTATGCCGAGAACTTAGATGAAGCTAAAAAAGTTTTGCAGAAGTGCGAAGAAATGGCCAATCAAGGTAAATCACTAGAAGGTAAAAAATTAGAAAACTGTACAAATGCAGGGAATGCTGTGATGCAAGGCATGATGAAAGATCTTACCAAAGGTTTAATGGACGCAGTTCGCTAAGTCTTAAGTATTCGTTTCTAATATTAATGTAAAAATTTAGCATATAAAGTCAGAGGCAGATTATTGCCTCTGATTGATTTTATGCTACGAACAACTTAACCCGCAGTTGGATTGGTAAGCTCCGTCATTGGCCAACGTGGTGTAGTCGTAACCGATAAACCATCTTGCTGCCCTGCTTTTAAACGCTGATAGCCCGCAAAAGCAATCATTGCACCATTGTCGGTGCACAATGCAGGTTCTGCATAATAAACCGTTGCACGAATTTTAGCTAAATCTGCTTCTAAACGCTCACGTAACCGAGTATTTGCACTCACCCCACCCGCGATCACCAAGCGTTTTAAACCTGTTTGTTTTAAAGCTTTTACCGATTTTTTCACCAAAGTATCAACAATCGCTTCTTGGAAACTTGCCGCAATATCGGCATCACGGTTTTCATCACCTAACTTTTTCATTTGTACTGAAACCGCAGTTTTTAAACCGCTAAATGAAAATTCTAAGCCTTGGTGCAACATTGGACGTGGAAATTCAAAAGCTTTGGCATCGCCTTGTTCAGCTAGTTTGGCGATATTTGGCCCACCCGGATACGGTAAACCCATCATTTTGGCAACTTTGTCAAAAGCCTCGCCTGCAGCATCATCAATCGACTCGCCTAACAATTCATATTGGCCAATGCCATAAGCTGCCATGAGCTGTGTATGTCCACCCGAAACCAATAAAGCGACAAACGGAAATTCTGGCGGTGTCGCAGACAATAATGGTGCAAGCATGTGCCCTTCCATGTGATGCACCCCAATTGCAGGTTTATTTAAGGCAAAAGCTAAAGTTCGTCCAAATAATGCGCCTGTCATGAGTGCGCCCATTAGCCCCGGCCCACGGGTATAAGCCACTGCATCAATTTCAGATTTTTTGACTTGGCTCTGCTCAAGCAATTGATTGATTAAAGGAATAAGTTTGCGCACATGGTCACGTGAAGCCAGTTCGGGTACCACACCACCATACTCTGCATGCAATTTAATTTGGCTATACAGTACTTGCCCGCGCAAACCTAACTCGCTGTCATACAGTGCAAGTCCTGTTTCATCACAAGATGTTTCTAAGCCTAAAACGATCATTAAATTGCCTATAACCTGTATCAATTCTATTGCGAAACCTATTATAGACTTGTGATATGAGATGTAAATGAGTAAAATACTGACCTTCACTTGTGATCGTGGGCAATTTCGCCCAGATCTTATCCATAACTTAATGAGGATTCTTCATGCCACAAGTTAAATTGAAAGAAGGCGAACCAGTAGACGTAGCTATCCGTCGTTTCAAACGTTCTTGCGAAAAAGCAGGTGTTTTAGCTGACGTACGTAAGCGTGAATTCTACGAAAAACCAACTCAAGAACGTAAGCGCAAAAAAGCTGCTGCTGTTAAACGCTACCAAAAGAAATTGGCGCGTGAATCAGTACGTACTACTCGCCTTTACTAATTAATTTGTGATTGCCTGTCTGGATTAAATGATGACGACTTTAAAAAACCAAATTACTGACGTTTTGAAAGCGACAATGCGCGCCAAAGAAATGGATAAGTTAACGGTAATTCGTAGTCTACAGGCGGCAATTAAGCAAATCGAAGTCGATGAGCGCAAAGAGCTTGACGATGCTCAGGTTCTTGCGGTCATTGAAAAGCAAATTAAACAACGTAAAGAATCGGTTAAAGCCTTTGAAGGCGCTGGCCGAGAAGATTTAGCTAGTAAGGAACAAGCCGAAATTGAGGTGTTATCTCAGTTTCTACCAGAAGCTATGACTGAGGAAGAACTTGATTCCATGATTGCGCAAACCATTGAAGCGCAACAAGCTACTAGCATGAAAGATATGGGTAAGGTGATGAACTCTCTGCGTCCGCTCATAGCCGGGCGCGCCGATCCTGCTCAAGTATCTGCCAAAATTAAAGCCAAATTAAGCTAATTAGCTCACCCCAAATTTGTGCTTCTCCGAACACTGATTTAAATGTCAGATTAAGCCCGCTTTAATCTTTCTATCTAATGCTATTAAGTAAAATGCTAAACCTAGGATGAGATAGATTATCTATTCACCCTTAGACACTTCTGCTTTAACTTTTTACTTTAAATCGCAGTTCACTTGATATTTTTTCAGTAATTGCATTTCTTTAGATGTGCTGACCTGCTGAATCACGTCCTGTTTATTAATATTCTGATAACGACGATCCAAATAGGCACGGTTTTCATCTGCTGCCTGATATAAACGATCAACATAACGACTAACAATGCCGCAAAACTGCTGCTGTTGCTGCGGATTAAAACCCTGCTGTTGTGGGTTTAAGCCTCGTAAAAACTGTCGGGTATCTTGTTTATATTGCGCATTAATTTCTTCAACAGCCAACACATACTGCTCTGCACTCGCAGCATAGACATTTTGCAAGGTCATCCCCAAAGTAAGGCATAAATAAATATATTTTTTCATTTTCAGGTCAGGGTCGTTTCAACTCAAGTTCTATTTTAGCATTGTATATTCGGTGAATAACTATTCACACGACTCAATTGCCAAAAAGTTGGGTTTGTATTGCGCAAATGCTTGCTCACATGGTTCGGGAACTTTGCCTTGAGTCACTGTCCCTAAGCGTAAGCGAATAATATCGGGTAAATCTAGCCGATAAGAATAAATCGGGCTGCCACACTCCTGACAAAATACCCGTGCTTTATTGGGACTATGAAAATATTCTTTTAGATATTTTAAGCCACGCACCACTTCAAAATGTTCGCGTGCCACTGGACTATTCCATCCCATAATACCGCCTTGCGCACGACGGCAATGCTGGCAAAAACATAATATTGTTTTTTCAATTTCGGCATGGTAACGGTAATACACCGCACCACATAAACATTGTCCCTCAATCATTCTTAAACTCCTTTTCTTTATTGTTATGCCACCGTATGTACACCCGACTTATATTTTTAACTGTCGTTCTCTTTGCATTTCAGTCACACGGTTTTTTATATTTGCCGACATCGCCTGATTGTCTTTGGCTAAACGCTGCGCGTGCAGTAATGATTTAATTGCCTCTTCTTCCCAACCTGACCAATACTGTACTTCTGCACGATACCGTAACACATTTACCGTGCGTAATGCAGAGCTTCGGTCTACATTTGCCGTTTGCTGCATTAAATTCCATGCCGATAAATCACGTGGATTTTTTTGCAAGAAATCCTTCAAAATACTTTCTGCTTGCGTAGTTTGATTTTGACGAATCAAAACCTCGGCCCATTTATAATTCAGCGCACGATTTTCAGGCATAATTCGCGCAGGTGAACCAATTGTTTTGAGCGCTAAATCAATTTTATTTTGCCCTAAATAAATGTCAGTTTGAATAAGTGTCAATAAATTATGTAAACGATTGTGACTTTTGGCCTGATCTATACTTTGTTGCGCCAAAACAAAATCGCCTTGCTGGCTATAAAAATAAGCCAAAGCCAAATTCGCCGCAAAATGGTTACGGGTTGCAAATGCTTTAAGCTGCTGTTCTGTCGCCTGCTGCGAAACCACCAAACTATATAACTTTAAAATCTCAAAGTCTTCATCACGCAGCGAGGTTGGCACTGGTGGCAATTGATTGGCACGTAAACGCGCCTCACTCATCCGCTCTGTGGTTAAGGGATGGGTAAACCAAAAGTCAGGTAAGAAGCTCACTCGACTCGTAGTACGGTGCATCACCTCAAAAAAGTCTGCCATGCTTTGTGGGTTATAGCCTGCGCTATACATATATTGCATGCCAATACGGTCTGCTTCACGTTCCTGATTACGGCTATAAGTCAATTGCTGATCCATTAAAGCGGCTTGAGAACCCATCATCACCGCTGCGCCTGCATCACCATCGGCTTGTGAGGCAACCAATGCCCCAACCACAACCCCAGCGAGTGCCAACAAACCCTGTCCTTTAAATGCCTCTTGAGAGCGACTGTAATGACGTTGCGACACATGCGCAATTTCATGCGCCATCACGCCCGCAACTTCATCCATATTACGGGCAGAATTAATAAGACCTGTGTTTAACGCAAATAAACCACCCGGCACAGCAAAAGCATTAATTTGTGGATCATTGATAATGAGTAGCCCAATGGGTTGCCCCAATTGAGTTTGGCTGAGTAGATACGAAAACGTATTGATTAATTGATCTTCCAGCCACGGGTTTTGCGTGACAGGCATTTTACGCTGCACTTCCCGATAGACTTTTTCACCAATACTGCGTTCTTTTTGCTGATCAATTAATCCCACACCACTGCCTATTTCAGGCACATTAAATTGTGGTGTGGTGGTTAGATTGGCACTTTGGGTTGTCGCAATACTGGCAAAACTCAAACCGCAGATCAGTAATAGATGTTTCAATGGATGATCTCAAATACATATTTTGCATAATGATTCACTATAACATTGAAAAATGAACGCATTTGCAATGATGTGTTATCAATTTTTACCAAATCATCTTTAACTTTAAGACGTATAACAAGCAGGATTAACAACATATTGCGGGCGACGTCCTTCCAGCGCATCAACTAAATTTTTATAGGCTAAGTTTGCCATTTGTCTACGAGTTGCTGCAGTTGCTGAACCAATGTGCGGCAAAGTCACGACATTATCTAACTCAAATAATGGTGATTCTTGCAGTGGTTCTTTGTCATAGACATCCAAAGCTGCGGCAAAAATTTTGCCTGCTTGTAAGGTCTGAATAAGTGCCTGCTCATCAATGACCGAACCACGCGAAATATTGACCAAAATTGCATGAGACGGCATTAAATCAAGTTCACGCTGACCAATTAAGGCTTTAGAGTCTGCATTTAAATCGACTGCCAGCACCACAAAATCAGACTGTTGCAGCAATTCATCCAGACTTAAATATTCTGCATTAAATGCCTTCGCCACTTCCATTTTTTCACGACGATTGTGGTACACCACATTCATATTAAAACCATGAAATGCACGCCGTGCGATAGCCGCACCAATATGCCCCAAACCTACAATACCAATGGTTTTACCATAAATATCCTGTCCAAACTGCGCTGCACCCACGGTACGTTTCCATTGCCCTTGTTTAGTCCACCGATCTAAATATGGCACTTGTCGTGCTGCACTCATCAATAAAGTAAAGGCTAAATCTGCTGTGGTTTCAGTCAAGACATGCGGTGTATGGCAAAGACTAATCTTTTGTTGGGTTAAATAATCTACATCATAGTTGTCGTAACCGACACTTACACTCGAAATCACTTTGAGTTTAGTCGCAGTATGTAAGTTACTTTGATTAAGCAAGCGCCCTGCACCAATCATGCCATCGGCATCTTGCACATGCTCAAGAAACTGTTGATTCACGTCACCCAACTTCGGGCTGACCTGCACCACCTGATAATCTTGCTCTAGCTTACTTAAAATTTCTGCATCAATTTGACTAAACACTACCACTTTTTTACGCATGATTATCCCTGTTTCGTGTCTACAATTGCTTGTATATGTAGAGTTTTAAATATCTGAATTGACTTAGGCTTTAGGCTGTAACGATGTGATTTGTATCGCATCCCACAGACTTTTTTTCAACAGCGGTTGATCTAACATCTCTTGCAAGCTGGCTAAATGCAAACATTGTTCAGATTTAAAATGTGGTAATTGACCTAAAATCAGCATGTTTTTATCTGTGCTCAAGACATCAACAAAACCTTGCACATAATTTTCTACCCCGATGCCGTCTTGTAATACTTCTAAAGCAAAAGGCCATTGCAATACGTGATATTCGGCCTGTAGCGCATGTTGAATATTACGCCACAATTGTTGCTGTTCCTGACTCAAGGTAGTGCTTTCTACCAAAATGACACAATGTGGCAACTGCAAAGCTTCAATACTAAATGCTTCAATTTGCAGCATGACACGCGCTTCAGGAACAACTTCTGGCGCGGCCGCTTCAACTGTCGTATGTTGCGGAGATGGTTCTTGCTTAGGCTTTTCGTGAATAATCGGCTGTTGTTGTTTTAATTGTTGAGGTACTGCAGCAGGAACAATAATTTCGCTGTGTATTTCAGGTGCAGCTTGGTCGCGCCAAACCGATGATTGTGGCAAAGTTTGAGACACAGCCGTTCTGGAAACCCAAATATCGATTCCCAAACTGGCTAAAATGTCACGCTGATGCCCCATCATGTTTATCATCACCTATCTAATTTTTCGCTGCACGTATTTATCACAGAACAACATGCAAGATAGCACCTATTCTACCTAGAAAGGCTGCACAATGCTGTGCTTTCTTTCACCCAATCTGACCTATTCGTATTTTTTCAAAATCTGCTTTAAACACACCTAATCAATCAGTGTCACACAATCATCAAACTGTTTTGTTTTTGCATTTGCTCGACAATTTCTTCGGTTTTAAAACCTAAACGCCAATAGAGCAACTCCAAAACATCCAATTCATCTTGGGTGATAATACGGTCATTCCACAAACAAATTTCAGCAATGCCTAACACCATCAGTCGATCACGCAGCAGCAAACCTGCCATATCATTTAAAATTTCTGATAAATCAATCGGTTCATCTGAAATTTCTTCATAATCAATCAATTCATCTGCAGTTAAAACACGTTCTAAAATACGTTCACGTACATCTAACTGATTAACACTATTAATTTGCTGCACATGCAATAAAGCATCGATTAAACGTACAATTTGCGGTTTAACTTCGTGTAACGCTGCAGGTGTATGTAAAGGCAGCAAGTTCAATTCAAACTTGATTCGTTCAAGCAGCAAAGCATCTAACAAACCAATTTCACCATCTTCCTGAATGATTTTTGCCAATTTGGTTAAAAACTGCCGTGCGATACTCAGCGGCATACCACCAATATTTTTACACGCTTCATGGAAAATCGAGATATGTACTCGCCCATCCAAATGTAATAAAGCATCTACAATTGCACGACTCACTTCTGCTTCAGCAGGAATAAATTCACGATATTGGCGAATCATCAAAATAGCGACAATCACCTCACGCGAACCCGTTGCCGTTTGTAAGGCACGCTGAATTAGCTCTGGACGCGGCATGTTATTGCGAATTTCAGGCTTGAGTGGCTTAATTGCATCATTAATTGCAAAGCTAATCGGCGACAAGCGCAGCAAAGGCAAAGGTTGCGGCGAGCTCCACGGCGCATAATATTCAGCATTCATTTCTTCTAACGAGCGAAATAGGCTAAACAAAGGCTGATTGCGTAAACGCTTCAAATTTTCGAGTTGTAAGTCTTGCACCAAGGTTGGATCAAGCTCAAAAATACGGGCTTCAACACTTGGATGAATATTCATCCAGCTTTGCGGACTGAGCGAGTTAGCAAAGCACATGTGGGAAATCGATTCTGAATATTCACTATGAATTTGCGATCCCGCATGATGCACATAAATCCGCAGCAAAGTTTGAATATTGGCATTATTTTGAATCAAACGTTTGGTTTTTAAATCATTTTTAAAGGTACGTCCGCTTAGACTAATATATTTAATTAAGCGGGTAATCAACACTCCTAAACTGCCAAACAACCAAATACCACCACCTACAGCCACAAAAAAAGTCGCTAACTTATGTGGCGGCGCATCACGATGTTGTCCAAAACCAAGTTTGGCGATGCTACTGCCCCACTTACTAAACGTGGTTAGACTACTGTAGAGGATTTTAAGTTTAGTATTATCAATGGTTTCACCACTTAAAATATGGTTAAACTCATGGCTGAGCAATCCATAAAGCTCTTGCTCATCCAAGTTTTGCAAAGCGCCCCAAGTCAAAATAATCACAATGTCTTTATGACTAAAGCCTGCGGTTAAGGCATTCACCCCAATTTCATCGGGCAATACATATACAGTAGGCGCTGGGATTTGAAAGGTATCGGCCAATTGTTCGGTCAGTTTAAGTGCGGTACTTTCTTCTGGGGTACTTTCGAACTGGGTTAAACGACGCGCACCCAATTGTTTTGCCAAAGAATGACCGCCTGAGCGAAAAACGTAAAATTCCAAAATAACGGATACAGTCATAATCAACACCAAGACCGTAATCCAGTATGGACTTAGACTGTGCCAATAGATGGATTGGCTTGAATCGACATAATAGACCAACAGACCCAAAACTGTGTTTAAGATAAACAGGGTCAAAGCGACTGCAACCAAACATAAAATTGCAGACCAAATCATATTTTTGTTTTTAATCAAGTAACTACTCACAGACCTCAATGTAAACATCCTGAATTACATTGTATTTGAGCCACCATCATAAATGAAAAAAGCGGGAATTTCCCGCTTTTCTCACTGAGCTGATCAGAAAAAGAATTAACTCTCTTTTACACCAGTTAAGTCTACTGACGCAGCATCAATATTGACATCAATATAACCATCTTTGCCTTTTTTAGCCAAGTCGTTGCGCTTTTGCTCAAGATCATTCAGATAAGCTTCGTCAATTCCGCCAGCTACATACACACCATCAAATACTGAACAATCAAATTCAGTTAAATGCGGTACTTTATGGGTACGAACGGCTTGTTTTAAATCTTCTAAATCTTGGAAAATTAAACGGTCTGCACCAATAATTTCACGAATTTCTTCGACATTACGGTTAGACGCGATTAATTCATCTTTGGCTGGCATATCAATACCATACACGTTTGGATATTTCACCATTGGCGCTGCAGAAGCAAAGAATACTTTTTTCGCCCCAGCATCACGTGCCATTTGAATAATTTCGTTACAGGTCGTACCACGGACAATCGAGTCATCCACCAACAGTACATTTTTGCCTTTAAACTCAAGCTCTACAGGGTTCAGTTTTTGGCGCACTGATTTTTTACGCAATTGCTGACCTGGCATAATAAAGGTACGTCCGATATAGCGGTTTTTCATAAAACCTTCACGGAATTTAACCCCTAAAGTATTTGCCAATTCTAAAGCTGAAGTACGCGATGTATCTGGAATTGGAATAACGACATCAATATCGTGCTGCTCGCCCCACTCTTGAGTAATTTTATGCGCCAGTTTTTCGCCCATTTTCAAACGCGCTTTGTACACTGAAATACCATCAATGGTCGCATCTGGACGAGCAAAATATACATATTCAAAAATACATGGGCGATATTCAGGTTTAGCTGCACATTGCTGGGTAAACAATTCACCTGCATCATTAATAAAAATCGCTTCGCCTGGCGCAATATCACGCTCAACTTTAAAGCCAAGTGCGGTAATTGCAACTGATTCTGATGCAATAATATATTCCATGCCCTGTTCAGTTTCACGCGAACCATAAATCAATGGACGAATACCATTCGGGTCGCGGAAGCCAACCAATCCTTGACCTGTAATCATTGCAACAACGCCATAAGCACCTTTGCAGCGCTCATGCACACGGCTGATCACATGAAAAATATCTTCTGAAGTTGGGTTTAATTTGCCACGTTTTTGCAATTCATGTGCAAATACGTTCAATAACACTTCTGAGTCAGAATCGGTGTTCATGTGACGTAAATCTGTTTTAAACAGATCTTCGTGAATTTCTTCGGCATTGGTCAAATTACCATTGTGTGCCAAAGTAATCCCGTACGGCGAGTTCACATAAAATGGCTGCGCTTCGGCACTGCTAGATGAACCTGCAGTTGGATAACGCACGTGCCCAATACCATAATTACCTTGCAACGCACGCATGTGACGCGTATGGAATACATCACGCACCATACCGTTATCTTTACGCAAGAACAAACGTCCATTGTGGCAAGTTACGATCCCAGCTGCATCCTGTCCACGATGTTGTAACATCGTTAATGCATCAAACAACATTTGGTTAACAGGTGATTTACCAGCTATACCAACAACTCCACACATAGCAACCTCGCAGACCAGCTAGGGATTAATAAAAAGGATTATTCGTTGAGCCATCTGCGCCAGAGCGGTTTTCTTTTGCGTCAGATGCGATGTCGGAAGATGGCGCGGCACCTTTCGACTTGATGTGCTGTAAAGCCTCATTGGCAGCGTCTTTGGACAGTTCTGTTGCCCACGGTGCATACGGCAATAAAGTTTGCACAAATTTAGACTGTTTCCAATAAGGCGAGCTTTCGACCCAAGGACCAATGCCTTGAATGGTAATAAGAACAATGAGTAAGCCTTTCAAGGTACCAAATGCACCGCCTGCCAAACGATTTAATGGGCCAAGTTTCAAGCTCTTTAAAACACCATTTAAAACAGCGGTTACAATCCAGGTCAGTACCACAATCACCAAGACAATAAATGCAAAGGCTGCAATTTTTTGTACCACAGGATCGCTACTGAGTGCTGTCATCGAAGGTGCTAGGACAACTGCATATTTTGCCGCAACAATTAGGGCAAAAATCCATCCTACCAAGTTCGCAAAGGCTTTAATAAATCCTTGTCGCAAACCGTTCAACCCTCCAATAAGCAAGAGAATCAGAATAACGATATCAATGGTATTCATAAGTTATAAGGCGTTCACACAATCTTGAACCAACTCAGGACCTGCATAGATTAAACCACTATACACCTGAACCAAGCTTGCACCTGCATTTTTTTTGGCAACCGCTTGTTCGCCCGACAAAATGCCACCGACACCAATTAAAGGAATTTCACCTTTCAGTGCTGCTGAAAATGCTGCCAAACATGCAGTACTTTTTTCAAACACAGGCGCGCCCGATAAACCACCAGCTTCATCGCCATGCGGCAAGTTTTCTACGCCTTCACGCGACAAAGTGGTATTGGTCACAATCAGGCCATCAATTTTGAATTGCAATAATTGTTTGGCAATAAACTGAATATCTTCAGGGTCAAGATCTGGAGCAACTTTTAATACCAACGGCACATAATGTTGATGTTCTTCGGCTAACTCCAACTGACGCTGTTTGAGGGTTTGCAATAACTCAGTCAGCGCATCACCACTTTGCAAACTGCGCAAGTTTTTGGTATTCGGTGATGAAATGTTTACGGTGATATAAGAGGCATAGTTATAGACTTTTTCTAAACAAATCAGATAATCATCTACTGCATTTTCAACTGGCGTATCGGCATTTTTACCAATATTAATCCCCAAAATGCCTTTAAATTTTGCCGCTTTGACGTTTTCAATCAGCTGATCGACCCCATCATTATTAAAACCCATACGGTTAATAATGGCTTTGGCCTGCGGAATGCGGAATAAACGTGGATGCGGATTGCCCACTTGAGGACGTGGCGTAATGGTACCAATTTCAATAAACCCAAAGCCTAAACCAGCCAAGGCATCAATATACGCACCATTTTTGTCTAGACCTGCTGCCAAACCTACTGGATTAGGGAATTCAATTCCCATACACGTCACAGGTTTCGCTACAGTCTTTTGACGCATCAAGCCCATTTTATGGCTCGATTTCAATAGTGATAGTGTCAGCTCATGTGCACGCTCTGGTGCTAAAGAAAATAACAACGGGCGGGCTAGAGAATACAACATATCTGCAAAAGTCTACTGCTTTCTAAGTCGCCATATTATAGGCTTAGCCCAGTCAAAACGCTATGCTTGACATGGGTTTATTTTCCGAGTTTCGGACTTTATTTTTAACCTTTACTGGACTGTCGCTGTTAATTTAATCTGCCCTGCTTCAGAAATTAATTCCATTTTTTCGATACTTAAACCCATTTGCGCCAATTGGGTTAAAAAATTTGCCAACACAGCATAATTGGCATGACTCGCCACCAGTAGCATCTTGTCACCACTTTGCTGCGAAGCAACCGATAAACCCTGTTGCTGAGCCACACGCTGAATTTTATCGGCTGCACTGAGTTGTGCATCATTGGCAGGTTTCATGGTGACTGCATGACTTTGCATCACCACCACCAAATCTTTAAGATCATTCACCCGTTTTTGCTGTTTTTCGGCTGCGGCATGCATATACCACAACGCAGAACCCACAGCAGCAACGATCACAAAGATTGTGGTAAATACCACCAAAACACGTTCACGTGTATTTAAACGATCTAGATAATCTTGTATCAGTTCAATACGTTGATCGAACCAAGTTGACATTTTTTCCATGGCTTTCATTATTGTATTTTCACCAATCCTACTGCACCTGACGCGCTCGGCTGAATATTACCCAGCTCGACCTTAAAACCCTGCTGATTCAATTGCTGAGTGAGCGCTTGTAAGGTCGCTGCCGAGTTGGCATTCAATTCCATGTTCAACATATTGGCATCAAAACTCACACGATTGGCCACAATTTGATTTTGCATCAACACAGGGCCAACACGACTGAGCAATTGCAGCGCTTGAGTATCTGCATTTTTACTCATGCGTACCTGACTTTCAAACTGGCTTTGAATATTTTGTTCGGTAATACGACTATTTGCACCAAACCAATATTGATATTGTTCTATGGCTTGAACCGCTGTTTGATCTGCTACTTTTTTAAGTTTGCTCCAACGCAGTGCATCATAGCTAAACTGTACAATTAAAATCCCAAGAAATACTGCTGCACAGGCTTTCCAATAACCTGAAACACCCGTGTCTTGCTTGGATTTTGGCAGCATATTGAATGGATGCTGTTTGGCTTTCACTAATGCAGGTACTACATAATGAAAGCTTTCTAATTGTTCTTGTGTTGCAAATGCTTCAATACTTTGCATTTGTTCTGCACTAAAGTTGGTGATTTTATAGTTTCGTTCTGCAGTTTGATAATCTAGATAAAGTGCCAGATCATCAACTGAATAACCTAAAAATTCACTTTCACGTACCAACAAGCGTCCGCAAATATTTCCAATCACCGTTTGCCCTGGTTCAGGTTGCGGCAAAATTAAAAAATCAGGTAACAATGCACTGATTTTAACTGGCAACAAACTTAATACATGCAAATAGGTTTCAATACTATGCTTGGCAACTCCCAGCACGGTTATTTGCTCAGGTGGCTGAAAATGATGAACCACCTGCATCGCATCAATTGGCAATACGGTATATTCTTCTAATAAATACTTCACGCCATCGGTACCCAATTGTTTATATTGAGCTTTAGGCAAAGTTTGTTGCATGATTTGCACATCACGGCTTGGGAAAAACACCACAGCATCTTTTCCTTGAAAAGCCTGCAATGCCTGAATCAAGGCATCAAGACTATCTGCCTCTGTCCAGTATTCCCCATTTGACCATTGCCAAACCCCATTGGCTTCTGGCATCCATAAATACAGCATTATTATCGTTCTACCGTTGAATTATATTTAACTTTATACATTTATTTTATGCGTTTGGAATAAAACTTTTGATTTGGGTTGAAAGCCCCGCAGCAATTACTGCCTGCTCATAAATCCGTGCTTCTGCCAAATGATAGGGATGGAATGATTCTGAAGTCAAAATCTCTGCCATGTGCGCCACTACATTCATGTGACACACCACTGCAATTGACTCATACGGCAATTGTGACAACCATTCCACAGCAACTTTTGCATCATCTTCAGGTTTAATGGTATTGCAGACCACCACAGGCACATCTTTAAAATATTGCTGCAAATGTGCCAAAGTTTCTTGTGCACGCAGTAAAGGACTGACTACAAACACATCGGGCTGAATGATATTTTTTAAATAATCTGCCGTTTCTTGTGCTTGTATATGACCACGCTCAGTCAATGGACGCTGATGATCATTGCCCATAATCGCAGGAGCGGCTTCACCATGACGAACAAGAGTCAGTTGCATAGAATTTCCTTATAGGATGATACACATTAAGTTGTGTCAATTTAACTCAAATTATGCGCTCAGTATAACCTGAGAATATGACAATTCAGTTCACCAAACTGTCATATTCCACGCAAGTTTTTACCTACTGTGGCGCAGTTTTATGGATGTAAAACTAAACTTGATGATGCGGCAAGACAAATTCCACATCACTGCGATGTCCATTTTTCATTAAAGACAGTGCAATATTCATAGGCGGCGCACCTTCAAAAATCACTTCATAAAGCGCACAAGTGATTGGCATATACACATCTAATTCATTCGAGCGCGCCCGCACTTGCACGATGGTATTAATCCCTTCGGCTGTTTGCCCCAATTCTTCTGTGGCTTGTTCCAAAGTTTTGCCTTTGCCCAATGCATAACCCACTTGATAGTTACGACTCAATGGACTGCTACACGTTGCAAATAAGTCACCGACACCAGACAAACCCAAAAAGGTCAATGGATTTGCACCAAGCTTAACCGCAAAACGACTCATTTCTGCCAATGCACGGGTTAAAATCATACTCTTGGTATTTTCACCCACGTTATAAGCGGCTGCCATGCCCATCGCCACAGCATAAATATTTTTCAGCGCACCGCCTAATTCCACACCATTCACATCATCGCTGGCAAAAACACGGAATAACGCACTGTGTAAAGCTTGCTGCACCGCATAACGCACCAATTCAGAATGACTGGCAATAACCGTACCTGCAGGCTGCCCCGCCACAATTTCTTTGGCAAGGTTCGGGCCAGACAATACACCATACGGCACTTCTGGCAATTCTTCACGGATAATATCGCTCATAAAACTAAAGGTTTTGGCTTCAATACCCTTGGTTAAAGACACCACTGCTTGTGCGCTAATAAAAGGTTTAATTTGGCGCAACACATCACGGAAAGAATGACTTGGAATAGCCACTAAAATAATGTCACGGTCACGAACTGCAGTTTCCAAATCTGAAACGGCTCTTAAACCCTGCTCCAACTGAAAATCTGGCAAATAACGTCGATTAATATGCGTTTCATTAATTTCTTTGGCAGTCGCTTCATCACGAATCCAAATCATCGTGTCGCAGCCATTACGCACTGCTGTATTGGCCATTGCTGTACCAAAACTGCCACCACCTAGCACTGTAATGCGTAACGCAGTTTTTCGATCTATTGCAACAGGTTCAACCAAATCGGTAAAATTTAATTCTGACATTATTGTTATATCCTAAAAAATAAAGACTTATGCGTTCCAATAACGAACATAAGCTTGCGTATTCAACTCAGTGCGGGCAGGAATGGCTTTGGCTGCTGTTCCCACATAAATAATGCCTGAAATTAAATCATCTGCATTTAAGTTTAAAGCTTGTTTCAGCAAGTTCGACTCAACGACTGCCCCACTACGCCACATACTGGCAAAGCCCTGCGCCTGCAAAGACAGTAAAAAGTTCTGTACCGCAGCGCCTGTACTTAAAGTCTGCTCAAAACGTGGCACTTTTGAATGATCCTGAAATTGCGTTAACGCCAACACTAAAAGTGGCGCACGAAATGGATGCTGTTTCACTCGCTCCAACTGAACCGCATCGGTTTCGCCCATATCTGCCAAGGCTTGAGAAAGTAACTCACCAAATGCTGCACGTTGCTCGGCAGTAATCACCACAAAGCGCGTAGGTTTTAAACGATGATGATCTGGTGCGGTTAAAGCTGCCTGAAAAGCCATTTCTAGCTGCTCAGTATTTGGTGCAGGTTCAACTAACTGCCCCGTAGACTGACGTTGATGAATATTTTGATGAACGATTTCTACCGCTGTATCCGTCATTGACTTATATAACTATTTCAAAAAGCTCGGTTAAGATTAGCATAAACTCAAAAAATTGCGCTATTTCCGTATGCTTATTTGCAAGATTCTGATTAGGGTCTATATGTCTGCACTTTTAAGATGAACCTGCTCAGCACATCTAAACAATGATGCTTTGACGCATTCATCTATAGTTTAAGAGCATGAAAATACATTATGGATTGGGTTTGATGTGTATAAATGAATGACGAATTATCAACACAGCCTATACAGTGTCTACATCTAAAACCATCCAGATTATGTTCAACTAGATCAAATTGTTATTTTCAATCTCTACACATTTGAATTGAAATATCATCAACAAACAATACGCGCTACAGCGTTTTAGCCCCGAGGTAGATATGAAAAAAATAGTCGCCTTTTCTAGCCTTGCCGTTTTTGCACTTTTAACCGCATGTGCCACCACGCCAAATAATTCTCTTGCCATTCAAAAAGAAAACAACCTATATGAAGTCACAGGTTTAGGTAAAAGTAATATTATTGCCAAAAATAATGCAATTACAGCTGCCAATAAAACCTGTGGTACTCGTGCCGCTCCAGTCTTGGTTGATGAAAAAACATCTTATAACGGCGCACTCAAAGGTGTAGTCGATGAGCAAACGGGACAAATGATTCAGGCGGCAGCAACTGTTTTAGGTACAATTGCGGGACGTAATACTGATATTGCCCGTGATGATGATTATCAAACTGTGCTGACCTTTAGATGTCAGGCAAAGTAAATTATTACAGCACGACATAAGAAGCAAATACAAAAAAGTCGCTCCACTGAGAGCGACTTTTAAACTAAGAACAGCAGGATTTAAACTAAAAAATAGCTTAAATGAGTAATTAGCAATAACCATCTAAACGTGTTAATGGCAATTTTTGACCAATGGCTTTTTCAATTTCTGGTAAATAGAACGCATCATCTTCCGACAAGAAGCTAATACTCACACCACGTGTACCTGCACGACCTGTACGACCAATACGGTGCACATAATCATCTGACTGTTCAGGCAAAGTGAAATTCACCACATGCGAAACACCATCGACATGAATACCACGCCCTGCAACGTCTGTTGCAATCATGATGTTATGTTTGCCATTTTTAAACTGATCCAGCATTTTTAAGCGTTTGTCTTGGGCAATTTCACCTGACAACATCACCACTTTATAGCCATCACGCTTTAAATGATCATAAAGCTTACGCACCTGATCACGCCGATTGGCAAAAATCATGACTTTTTCAATCGGCTCATCACGTAAAATTTCTTCAAGCAATTTGTATTTATCGGTTTTGGCAACCATATATACCCGTTGCTCAACATCGGCATTGGTTTTCTTTTCAGGTTCAATTTCGACTGTAACAGGTTCAAATAACCACTGTTGAGCCAAGTTCAACACATCATAACTAAAAGTTGCCGAGAACATTAACGTCTGACGCTGTTCCTTACGCGGTGAATAACGCACAATACGTTTTACCGATGGAATAAAGCCCATATCCAGCAAGCGGTCTGCTTCATCAATCACTAAAAACTCAATCTGATCTAGCCAAACTTCTTTTTGTTCTACAAAATCAATCAAGCGCCCTGGTGTCGCAACAATAATATCGACAAAGTTTTTATTGAGTTGTGACTTTTGCTTATCAAAATCTACACCACCCAACAAAGTCACCACATTTAAGTCGGTAAATTTGGTTAAGTCTTTTGCATCACTTTCGATTTGCAAAGCCAATTCACGCGTAGGCGCTAAAACCAATGCACGTGGTTCACCACGATAACGCTGCCCTTGAATTGGGTTATTCAATAAATCGTTGATGACACTAATTAAAAAGGCAGCAGTTTTTCCTGTACCTGTTTGCGCACGACCAATGGCATCATGTCCAGCCAAAGTAAATTTTAAAACCTTTTGCTGAATTGGCGTCATTTCCTTGAAACCCAAAGCATCAATAGCCTGTTTCAATTGCGGATGTAAATTTAAGGTTTCAAAACCAGATGACATAAATATGTGCTCGAACTTATACAGACAAAAAACTGACCTATTATAAACAGAAATACAAATAAAAAACGCCCCAATCAGGATTGGAGCGTTTTTTTAGAATAATCGAGTGATTAGTCTAGTGGCTGTACTTCTTCAGCTTGGAAGCCTTTTTGGCCTTTTACTACGCTGAATTCAACACGTTGGCCGTCACGAAGTGAACGGTGGCCGTCACCTTGGATCGCACGGAAGTGAACGAATACATCGTCGCCGCCATTGCGTTGGATAAAGCCAAAGCCTTTAGTGTCGTTGAACCATTTAACTACGCCTTGTTCACGAGCTGTCATAAGTTAATCCTCATTGATTAAAAAGAAGGACCACCCGGTGTTGCAAACAGCAGAGCAAACAAAGTTTAAAAATATTTTTATTTCTAAGCTTGTAATCATTCTGTATAACTATTAACAAAATCCCGGTTACATCCATTTGTAATAGGGCGACAAACAACGATTGTCTATCTAAAATCCTAAATACGCATCGAGCTTAACACGGCTTTATGACAATTAATAGATTTTTTTTGATTTATCTTGTTCAGTTTGAAACGAGTTGAACAAATAGAAAATTTTTATTTCTGTTAAGTGACTTAGCACAATTTTGATCTATAAATTTTATTGCAAATATCTCGCAAAATAAGCCAATTCTCTTGCCCTTATGCGCAGTAAGCCGCGCAATGAATAGCCCCGATGCTTCAGATGAAATTTATTTGGGATTTGTGAGCGAATTTGCTAGTATGATCATTCTGTTTTTTAAGGCGAATTTTTACTTCAATGCTGTGTGATGCTGAACAACCTATCATAGTGATTGATGCCATGGGACAACCTTGTCCTATGCCTTTATTGATGCTGAAACGTGCCCTTAAACATTCAGATTCTGCACGGTTTTTATTGAAGTCATCTGATCCGCACAGCCAGCAAGATGTGGCGCGTTATTGTCAGTTACATCAATATAGCTGTGAAGCAAGTCAGATTTCGGCAACAGAGTTTCATTATGTGATTGATGTTGCCAAGCCAAAAGCATCGTAATAAGCGTATCTGTTTGATTGTTCATTTGTTTTAATGACTTAATATTCGCCGCTTATTGCTATAAAGATTTACATATCTACACCAATTTTACTTATTTAAGTAGAATATTGGCATTAAGATAAAGACATCGGTTATTTTACCTACCTAATCCTATAAGGAGATCTCATGAGTGACAGCAGCAATCAGTTGATGCCCCTGTCATTATCTGCACCAGGGGTAAACCTCGGGGCTTATATTAGTACTGTTAACCAAATTCCTATTTTAACGGCTGAACAAGAAAAAGAGTTAGCCGAGCGTTATTATTACGATCAAGATTTAGACGCGGCCAAAATGTTGGTCATGTCGCATTTACGTTTTGTGGTGCATATTGCACGAAGTTATGCGGGCTATGGTTTACCGCAGGGCGATTTAATTCAGGAAGGCAACTTGGGCTTAATGAAAGCCGTGAAACGCTTTGACCCGAATATGGGCGTGCGTTTGGTGTCATTTGCCGTGCACTGGATTAAAGCTGAAATTCACGAATATGTGATTCGTAACTGGCGTATTGTTAAAATTGCCACCACCAAGGCGCAGCGTAAATTGTTCTTTAATTTGCGTAGCCTCAAAAAATCTAGCAAAAAACTGACGCTCGAAGAAGCACAATCTATTGCCAATGACTTAAATGTGACTGCAGAACAAGTCTTGGAAATGGAAGGTCGTTTAACCGCTTATGATGCGGCTTTTGAAGCACAAGGCGATGATGACGATGAAGGTTCAACTTATGTTGCACCTGCATTGTATTTGGAAGATAACCGTTACGACCCTGCACGTTTAGTCGAAAACGAAGACTACGAAGAACAAAGCACTTCTGCCCTACATGAAGCTATGGAGCAGTTGGATGATCGTTCACGTAATATTTTGCAGCGTCGCTGGTTAGATGATGATAAATCGACCCTGCATGAATTGGCAGCAGAATATAATGTTTCGGCAGAACGTATTCGTCAGCTCGAAAAAAATGCCATGGAAAAAATTAAAGTGGCAATGTCATCAAACTAAACTGACATTCTCCAAATTGATGCAGACACATCGAAAAATAAAATTGGGCAAACTGCCCTTTTTTATTGTCTTTAATTGGTACAGCTACATACAGGCAGGCAAATCTCAGATTTTCCCGCCCCTAAAAATGTGCTAAGGTTAAGCGCAAAATTAAATAGGTCAATTTGCGTATGTGGATTGCAATTTCTGCCCTGAATTTAGCTATAGCAGTCATGCTCGGTGCATTTGGTGCACATGGCTTAAAGGCCCGTGCAACTGAAGCGCAATTGCTTTGGTGGCAAACTGCAACAGATTATTTTTTCTATCATGCCCTTGGACTTTTAGCATTGGGCATATTGGCCAAAGTAATTCCACAACTTCCTATTAAAGCCAGTTTTATTCTGATTCAACTGGGTATTTTATTTTTCTGCGGTTCACTGTATATCATGGCATTGGACATTGTACGCGGTTTGGGCATGATTACCCCAATTGGTGGTGCGCTCATGATTGCTGGTTGGCTGACCTTAGCATGGCAAGCCATGAAATATGCCAAATAAAGCTCAATTGTATTTTGTAATTTTGAAGATGGATTCTCGGTCATGCAAATTTATCTGAATGGCGAAGCACAACAGACCTCTCACACGACCCTGTTACAACTGATTCAGGCATTAGATTTAGAAGGCAAACGTTTTGCTGTGGAGCAAAACGAAAAAATTATTGCCAAAAGTAAACTTGCCGAAACCCCTATTTGCGATCAAGACCGCATTGAAATTATTCATGCCGTTGGTGGCGGCTAAACTCGGAGCACCCATGCAAGATACCTTTAAAATCGGTTCACGTACCTTTAATTCACGTTTATTGGTGGGTACGGGCAAATATAAAGATTTAACCGAAACAGATTTGGCGATTCAAGCCAGTGGCGCAGAAATTGTCACGGTTGCCATTCGTCGTGTAAACATTGGGCAACATCCAGATCAGCCAAACTTACTTTCCGTGATTCCACCAGAAAAATACACCATTTTGCCAAATACAGCAGGATGTTTTGATGCCAACAGTGCCGTGCGCACCTGCATGCTGGCGCGTGAATTGCTAGATGGTCACAACCTTGTCAAACTGGAAGTTTTGGGCGATGAAAAAACCCTTTACCCAAATATCACCGAAACTTTAAAAGCTGCACGCACGCTAATTGACGATGGTTTTGAGATCATGGTCTACACTTCCGATGACCCGATTGTGGCGCAAGAATTGGAAAGTATGGGCTGCGTGGCAATTATGCCATTAGGTAGTTTAATTGGTTCAGGCTTAGGTATTCTTAACCCGCATACCATTTCGATTATTAAAGAAAATGCCAAAGTACCTGTATTGGTAGATGCAGGTGTGGGTACTGCCAGTGATGCTGCGATTGCAATGGAATTAGGTTGCGATGGTGTGCTGATGAATACTGCAATTGCAGCAGCACAAAACCCAGTGCTAATGGCATCTGCGATGCGTAAAGCAGTAGAAGCAGGACGTGAAGCTTATTTGGCAGGACGTATGCCACGTAAGCGTATGGCGAATGCCAGCTCACCTGAAACGGGTTATTTCTTTAAATAATCATTAGGGTCTTTTCCAAGTCCGACAGCACAAATAAAAAGACGTTAAGTGTTAACTCAACGTCTTTTTTTATTATGCGATTTGGGCAAATAAAAGCCGATTAAGGAATCAAGCCTTCATCACGCATAGCAATTTGTACCGACTGACGCGCAGCAACTTTATTACGGATTTCAACCACATGGCTATACGGAGTTAAATCATGCTCAATATAGTTTGACCAATTAGTGATAACAAACAAATACGCATCGGCTGGACCAAAGTTATCATCCACCAAATATTCATGGTCTGATGATGCAATCGCTTGATCAATATAAGTCAACAAACGATCAATTTCTGCATAGGCTTTTTCTTTGGCTTCTGCATCTAAAGGCGCGCCAAAAAATACTGCGTAAGCGTCATGTAATTCAGAGTTTAAATAACCCAACCATTCCAAAACTTTAGCACGACCTAAACCAGATGGCGGAATTAAATCCTGTTTAGGGTCTTGCTGCGCTAAAAATGGCAATAGCGCTACGTTTTCCGTCAAAATTAAACCTGGGTTAATTTCTAAAGCAGGTACATAACCTTTAGGGTTAATTTCATAATAATCGGCACCCTTTTCTGTTTTATGGGTTTTTAAATCTACACGCTCAATATCAAAATCGACATTCACTTCATTTAAAATAATATGTGCTGCCAAAGAGCATGCGCCAGGTGAATAATAAAGCTTCATATTTGATCCTTGTTATATAACTATCTATGTTGTAAATCGCTTGTCACAAACTTGCAAGTGATTGAACCTATAAATTGCAAAAAAGCGTAAATGTCTTAAAAAGCCCTTACGCTTTGACTATCCTGCAAAAGACAGGCTTTTTCAAGTCTGTTTTGCCTGCTTTTTTATCTCTAGATGTTTTAACATACAGCCCTTTAAAGTTTCATGAAATTGAGATTGTGATTAGCCTGAAAAAAGAAGAATGGTTTTCCAATATCCGCACCGATGTTTTGGCAGGTTTAGTGGTGGGTTTGGCATTAATTCCTGAATCAATTGCCTTTGCGGCTATAGCAGGCGTCGATCCGCAAGTCGGCTTATATGCATCGTTCTGTATTGCGGTCACGATTGCTTTTTTTGGTGGGCGTACTGCCATGATTTCTGCCGCGACAGGCGCTATGGCATTACTGATGATTACCCTCGTCAAAGAACATGGTTTGCAATATTTATTGGCTGCAACAGTACTCACAGGGCTGATTCAGGTTGTGGCAGGTTATTTTAAAGTTGCCAAACTGATGCGTTTTGTTTCGCAATCGGTGGTTTATGGCTTTGTAAATGCTTTAGCGATTTTAATTTTTGTGGCGCAACTGCCTGAATTATCGCAAATGGATAGCTTAGGCTATTTATTTGTAGGATTAGGTTTGGCGGTGGTCTATCTGTTTCCATACATTCCTAAAATTGGTAAAAGCATTCCCTCGCCTTTGGTCTGCATTATTATGCTGAGTATGGTTGCCTTATTACTTGGTGCAGATATGCGTACCGTAAGCGATTTGGGACAATTTCCCGACACGCTGCCTATTTTTCTAGTGCCTGACATTCCACTGAATTTTGAAACTTTATTTATTATTTTTCCTTATGCCATGACCTTAGCCACAGTCGGTTTACTCGAAACCATGATGACCACTACGATTGTCAATGAAGCCACAGGCACAGAAGCAGATCGGCATCAGGAATGTCGTGGTCAGGGTTATGCCAATATTGTGAGTGGCTTTATGGGCGGTATGGCAGGCTGTGCCATGATTGGGCAATCTATTATCAACGTCAGTTCTGGGGCGCGTACACGGCTATCTACACTTACAGCAGGCGTATTTTTGCTGTGCTTGGTGGTTTTTCTCAAAGATTGGTTGGCATATATTCCTATAGCAGCCTTGGTTGCGATTATGATTATGGTGTCATTCACGACTTTTAACTGGGATTCCATCCGTAATTTTAAAAAGCATCCGAAACAAAGCAATATAGTCATGTTAGCTGTGGTGATTGTGGTGTTAGCTACCCATAACCTTGCTTTGGGTGTTTTTGTTGGCGTACTGCTTTCTGCTTTATTTTTGGTGAATAAACTGGAAAGTGAAGTTAAAGTCAGCTCATTTTTATTGGGCGAACATACCCGCCAATATGTGATTTCTGGACAAATTTTCTTTGGCAGTTCAGAAAAGTTTTATCAGTTTTTTGATTTTTCAGAAGATATTAGCAATGTCACCATCGACTTAACGCATGCGCATATTTGGGATATTACCTCTGTAAATATGCTGAATAGCGTGGTGAACAAATTTAAAGCCCAACAAATTAAAGTGCATATTATTGGATTGAATGAGGCCAGTCATACCTTAATTGATCAATACAGTACCCATTCGTAATTATTGTATTAAAATACCGTTGATGATGTTAAATGCTGAATCTTAATGATTCGGCATTTTTTATGCTCAAAAGATGCAGATGTATCGCAATCTTGCACGGCGCTGCGAAAAAGAGCGAAAAAATTTGACTTCAATGGCTCAGGACTTAAAATACCGCATTCGAATTTATTAGATTTGCCAAAATTATGTCGAACGATCAATTAGACCAGCACGTTGTCGAGCTGGACAACCTCAACGAGCATCGTGAAATTGTAACGTTCATGCGCCGTTCTTCACCATTGAATACGTCACAACGTAGCGCCTTGGAACAATACGGCGACTTAATTTTGGAATATCCTGTTGGCGATTTACGTCAACATTTTGAACACCCTGAACGCCCGCTTACAGTAGAAATTGGTTTTGGGATGGGGCGTTCTTTGGTACTTATGGCGCAGGCCAATCCTGAACGTAACTTTGTCGGGATTGAAGTCCATATTCCAGGGATTGCACAGTGCGTTTATGAAGCAGGTACAGCAGGTTTAAGCAACTTACGTGTCTTAGATGCCGATGCAATTCAAGTACTGCGTGAAATGCCAGACAATAGCATTGATACGGTGCAGTTATATTTCCCAGACCCATGGCAGAAAAAACGTCACTTCAAACGCCGTTTTGTTGCTCATGAACGCATGGAATTGGTAGAGCAAAAATTAGTGTTAGGTGGTACGTTCCATGCAGCAACCGACTGGGAACCGTATGCAGAATGGATGCTGGATGTATTGGACAACCGTCCACGTTTAGAAAACTTGGCGGGTAAAGGCAATAGCTACCCTCGCCCTGAATGGCGTCCACAAACCAAGTTTGAACGCCGCGGAATTGAAGCAGGTCATAAGATTAATGATTTTATCTTCAAGAAAATTAACTAATTTCTGCTAGAAAAAATGCTTCCACAAGGAAGCATTTTTTATTTGAACTCGTGTTATCGTATCAAATGACTAAGATTGATGCCGCGTTAAAATCTGTTGGCTCATTAGCGCATAAACTTCGGCAAGTGCATGTTGCTGCCCTGCTACCAATAAGTCCTGATGCATTTTTAAAATATTGTGATCACCCCGCATAGCAGGCCCTGTTTGCATTTGACGCGGATCATTCTGGGTCGCTTTATGCGCAGTTTCCAAAATAAGAGGATACAGCAGACTGAAATCTACTTTCTGAGCATCGACCACTTGCTTGGCCATGTCATAACAATAATTACTAAAATTACAGGCAAATACCGCAGCCAAATGCAAACTCAAACGCTGTGCTGAAGTATAGGCATAAACCCTTTTGCTTAGGCTATTTGCCAAAGTCATTAAAAGCTGCTGATCTTCAGCAAATGCAGCTTCTATAAATAAAGGCGTTTCTGACCAATCAATTTCACGCTCTAAACTAAAGGTTTGCAAGGGATAAAATACCCCTGAACGTACATGATGCTGTTGCAATACATCTAATTTAGTACTGCCTGAGGTATGCACAATCAACACATGATTTAAATCACGATGAACTTCCTGAATCACCTGTGCAATGCCCTGATCACTCACTGCAATAATCACTAAATCTAGATCTGAATGAAGTTTTTCTACTTCAGCAATCGCTTCTGCGCCAACCTGCGCAGCCAAATGCTGCGCCTTGTCCAGACTACGGCTATAAATTTGCACAATTTGATGCTGTGCGTTTAAAACATAAGCCAAATGATGTGCAACGCGCCCTGCACCAATCAAACTAATTCGCATAATATTTTCAGATAAAATAAGATGAAATAATCTGCACACAGCATGCCAATAAAAAAAGGACGAAGCAATTCGTCCTGATGTTTTTTGTTTGATATTGAATAGATTTAGAATTGACGCAAAGTTAAAATCTGCTCACTACGTCCAAATGGCCCTTGAGTATCATGCAAAACTGCACTCGTTAAGCCAATACCATCTTCACCATATTGTTGTGTTACTTCCAAGCCTAGCCATTCGCCTTGCGGTAAACGGTGTAAATGCATTTGCAAATCTAAATTTGGAAAACCCCAGCCCGCATTCGGGTCTAAGCGTGGCACTACGCCATTGGCGGTATCCACCATCCCCAATAAACGCACAAAACTGGATGTGTTTTGATTTTCAACCATATCCAATTGGTTTCTTAACCAAACGATGCCCTTACCTGCACGACGATCTAAATGCGCACGGGTTTCAATGCTTTGAATATAGCCGCCCGGCCAACAACGCATGCCATCCCAATCGGGCAAATATTCAGGGTTTTCTATCGGTAAATCTTCCAATCCTGCAATTGCGCGTGTATCTGAGGTTTTCATTTTCCATGCACGCGCCACAATACAGGTTTTTCCTTCAGCACACATTTCCGCTTCAATCAGCTCAATGGTTTTACCCGGTCGAATCATACGGGTGGTGATACTAAATTCACCAAAGGCAATTAAGCCAAAAATATCTAAACCGACCCGACCAATTCGCATATCATCACGCGGCATAAATTGCTCAAGTTCTGCACACAAAATACCCGTTGCAGGTGCCATGTGTTGTTCATGCGGATTCCACGCGCCTTGTGCATGAATGTTGCAACGATAGTGCGCAGTACAGCCACCATCGGCATGTTGTTCACGTTTGAGTAAAGTGTAATATGCTGACATTTTGTCTCTTTCCCTGATCTAACTTTTCTTGTGCGGATACTTTTACTACAAAGATTACTGACTAAATAATGTTATTGATCAACTATTTCTCTGCAAAAAAACCATAATAATTCATAAGTTGACAATATGTTTTACACTGACGAAAACCCACTTGAGTAAGCAATGCTGCCTGCGCATCTGCCGTAATTAAATGAAAATCATCGGCCAGTCGTGCAAGCATTTTTTCCGCTTGAGTCGTAGTTAAACCACAATCCAAAGCCAAATTCTGCATCCAGCGCAGTTCTATATTTTCAGTCTGCTGCATCAGATCATAGCTTAATAAAATCGCTGTAGGTTTTAATGTTTGGTAAATATCTTGAAAAAATAATGTTTTTTCTGCGACTGGCACAAAATGCGCCACCAAAATCGCCAATGCCGCATCAAACTGCAAATTTTCAACCTGCGCTTGTTGGGCAAATTGGTGGGTATCTGCCTGTATAAAACGTACTCGCTCATGCCCTGCCACAGACTGAATGTTTTTTTCTGCCTGCTGTAACATGCTTAAAGATGGGTCGATGGCCGTAAATTGCCACTGTGGATGTTGCTGCAGTAAATACTGCAACTCATAGCCTGTGCCACACCCCACCACTAAAACTTGTGCTGTTTCGGGCAAATGACTACTTAAAATTGCATTGATGTGTTGATGTACCAATTCATATCCGGGAATGAGTTTCCGAATATGACTGTCATAGCCTGCAACCACAGTTGCACTGTGAAAATCTTTTGCCATATCACATGATTCTTCTTTAATTTACTGACATTAAATATCTGAGTCTTTTTCAAGATCTGCTTAAGCCACAGCCATTGCATCTACCGACAATTCCGAAACGGTTGGCTTGGCACGTTCAGGCACTAAGCCTAATTTTTGGAACAATTGTTTGTCTTTGCCTTCGCCTGCGTTTGGTGTGGTCAAAAGCTTTTCACCTGAGAATAACGAGTTCGCACCTGCCATAAATGCCAACGCCTGATCTGAATCAGATAATGATTCACGCCCTGCAGATAAACGAATATAGCTGTTTGGCATGATAATACGTGCAACTGCAATGGTACGAATCCACTCAATCACATCCAGTTTTTCTACTTCAGCCAATGGTGTACCTTCAATCGGAACTAACATATTGATCGGCACAGATTCAGGATGTAACGGTAAAGTCGCTAATTCATGTAATAAACCAATACGGTCTTGGGTATCTTCACCTAAACCGACAATACCGCCACTACATACTTTCATACCTGTTTGACGCACAATATCCAAAGTGTTTAAGCGATCATCAAAACAGCGGGTACTAATCACATTAGGATAATACTCACGCGATGTGTCTAGGTTATGGTTGTAATAATCTAAGCCTGCATCTTTTAAGCGTTCTGCCTGCGATTGGTTTAACATCCCTAAAGTCATGCAAGTTTCTAAGCCCAGAGCTTTGACTTCACGCACCATTTCCAGAACATAGGGCATATCGCGTTCATGCGGATTACGCCAAGCAGCGCCCATACAAAAACGTGAAGAACCTGATGCTAAGGCTTCTTTAGCTTCTTGAATGACTTTATCCACTGCAATACGTTTTTCAGCTTCAAGCTGTGAATCATAATGCGCAGACTGCGAGCAATATTTGCAATCTTCAGGGCATTTGCCTGTTTTAATAGACAATAAGGTACTGACTTGTACGGTATTGGCAGCAAAATGTTGGCGATGCACACGCTGTGCTTCAAAGACTAAATCCAGAAAAGGCTGTTCATATAACTGCTGAATTTCTTCTCGAGTCCAATCATTGCGTACGGTCATTATTTTCATCCTTGATTATCACGCATCATGCTTAAACTTGTGCCATCTTTTATTAAGCTGAGCATGCGATATATTTTTAGTGTGATTATTCCTGTATAGAGTATCCCTTTATCTCTGCGTGAGAAATAAAGGGTGTGTGCTGACAAAATTAAAAGGTCGATCTTGCAGCAGTAAATAGCTGAAATAATGTCTTAAGCAATTTCCTTTAAATTTAATTCTTCACGCATAAATTCACGTAATTTAAATTTCTGTGCCTTGCCTGAAGCGGTCATTGGAAATTCACTAAAGAAGCGCACATAACGTGGGACTTTATTGTGTGAAATGTGTTCTGCACAGTATTGGCGAATTGCCTCTTCGGTACATTCATGGTGTTCATGCAAAATAATACAGGCACATAGTTCTTCACCATAACGATGATCTGGCACGCCAATTACTTGCACATCGCAGACCGCATCGTGAGTATATAAGAAATCTTCAATTTCTTTCGGGAACAGGTTTTCACCGCCACGAATCACCACATCTTTAATGCGACCTTTGATTTTTACAAAGCCTTCATCATCCATTTCTGCAATGTCGCCTGTGTGCATCCAACGTGCAACATCAATGACTTCTTGGGTTTTGTCATGTTCATCCCAGTAACCCAGCATGACTGAATAACCACGCACACACAATTCTCCTAACTGTCCGCGCGGCACGACTTTGCCTTCTTCATCGACAATTTTTACTTCCAGATGTGGATGTACACGCCCCACCGTACTGACTCGACGTTCCACCGAATCTTCAGTCGAACTTTGTGCGCTCACAGGCGCTGTTTCGGTCATGCCATAACAAATGGTGATTTGCGCCATGTGCATACGGTCGATGACGCGTTGCATAATTTCTTGCGGACACGGACTGCCTGCCATGATGCCTGTACGCAAGCTAGATAAATCAAATTCATCAAACTGTTCATGCTCTAAAATGGCAATAAACATGGTCGGTACGCCGTAAGCAGCTGTACATTTTTCTTGCTGAATGGCTTTTAAGGTATCGAGCGGGTTAAACACTGCCGATGGATAGACCATGGTTGAACCATGTGTGATACAAGCTAAATTACCCATCACCATACCAAAGCAGTGAAACAGCGGCACGGAAATACAAACACGGTCTTGTGGACTTAAATGAATTGCTTCTCCTACAAAGTAACCATTATTTAAAATGTTGTTGTGGGTCAGCATAGTGCCTTTCGGATTGCCCGTCGTGCCTGAGGTAAATTGAATATTAATGGTTTCATCGAACTGCAACTCACTAGCAATGTGTTGCAGTTTTTTCAGCATGTGTGTGGTTGGAGCTGTCAATAAATCCTGAAAACGATGCATTCCTGTATGTGCTTGATCATCAATTTTAATCACATGCTTTAAATGCGGTAAACGCTTGGCGTTGAGGACTTTATTGTCTGCCTGACACAGCTCTGGGGCAATTTTCGTTAAGATGTCCTGATAGTTGGTACTTTTAAACTGCGATGCAATTACCAAACCTTTACAGGAAACTTTGTTGAGCACAAATTCCAGTTCATTGCTTTTATAGGCTGGGTTTAAATTCACCAAAATCACCCCTGCCTTAAAGGCTGCGAATTGAGTGATCGTCCATTCCACACAATTCGGAGACCAAATGGCAAGGCGGTCACCTTTTTTAAAACCGAGTTTTAACAAACTACAGGCAAAGGCATTGACCTGTTGCTGTAGTTGCTTATAGGTCAGACGCACATTTTGATGCACGCTTACCAAAGCATCCTGATCTGCATATTGCTGGCAAGCCTGATCAAACTTTTCACCAATGGTCATGCCTAACAAAGGCTGATTACTGGTGCCATAGGCATAACTTAACCGTACTTGTGTCATTGAATCGATCTCCTTGATTCTTTGTAATTCTGTTTTCCATTATGACGACGATTACTTTTTGCCTGTTTTGTGCGTTGTTTTTACTACCCTCCCTGCTGTTTTCGCACTGCATTTACACAAAAGTCGGCAATTTGTTTGACAAAGTAATCTTTATAATTTTGATCAAACATCACATTGCGAGACGGGTTTAAAGGTTCAATCACTACAAAGGTCATGGAGCCAACCACACCTAAAGCAGCAGTGTTCAAATCTTCAAAATCAAACTCACCATTGACTTTTCCTTCAGCCAAAATTTCCTTGATGCTCTGTTTGATCAGTTGTTTACTGCGAAAACGCTCATGTTCCATTTCTGGGTCTACAGGCTCGAACATTAACGAATACGCCAATTGAGGGCTGTTCATCGCACGCTTCACAAAAGTGGTGACAGATTTTTGCAATTTTTGTTTTGCACTTAAATCTGACTTCGCAATGTGGTCCAAAATTTCGACCTCACGACGAATCGCATCCGATAAAACTTCAATCAAAATCTGACTTTTATTTTCAAAGTAGCGATACACCAAACCTGTAGATACGCCTGCGCGTTCTGCAATGGCTTGGATAGACGCTTCTTTAAAGCCCCCATGAGCAATAAGTTCACGAGCAGAATCTAAAATCGCCATGCGATTTTGTTCCATACGTTCCTGCATCAATGATGATCTTTTATAACTCATATCTTATTCTCAACCAGATAAAATGAATTGTAAATCATTTTGTGAATTTTAGTTCACTTTTTTAAATTTTCGATGTATGTTAGAACCTAAGCACAACAACAATGCTTGTTTTAGGAACAACAAATATAACCACAGGATGGATGAACACATGATTTTACAAAGCTTAGACTTCGGCTTAGATGAAACCTTAATCGCCCTGCGCGATTCAATCGCTGCTTTTTGTGCAAAGGAAATTGCACCCATTGCTCAACAGGTTGATCGTGATAACGAATTCCCTGCCCAGCTTTGGAAAAAATTTGGCGATATGGGCTTACTTGGCTTAACCGTGAGTGAAGAATACGGCGGCACTAACTTAGGCTATTTAGCTCACATCATTGCCATGCAAGAAATTTCTCGTGCATCAGCATCCATTGGTTTGTCTTACGGTGCTCATTCTAACCTATGTGTGAACCAAATTAAGCGAAATGGGACAGAAGAACAGAAGCAACGCTATTTACCAAAACTGATTTCAGGCGATTACGTCGGCGCTTTGGCAATGTCTGAACCAAATGCAGGCTCAGACGTGGTTAGCATGAAACTGAAAGCTGAAGATAAAGGCGATCATTACTTGCTCAACGGCTCAAAAATGTGGATTACCAATGGCGGTGATGCCGATGTTTTGGTGGTGTATGCCAAAACTGACTTACAGGCAGGCGCCAAAGGTATGACTGCTTTCTTAATTGAAAAAACCATGTCAGGTTTTAGCCACGGCAGCCATTTAGACAAACTCGGGATGCGCGGCTCAAATACCTATCCATTGTTCTTTGACAATGTTGAAGTACCAAAAGAAAACGTCTTGGGCGGTGTGGGCAATGGTACAAAAGTACTAATGAGTGGACTGGACTATGAACGTGCAGTTTTAAGTGCAGGGCCGCTAGGCATTATGGATGCCTGCATGGATACCGTGATTCCTTATATTCATGAGCGTAAACAGTTTGGTCAGGCATTGGGTGAATTCCAGCTTATGCAAGGCAAAATTGCCGATATGTATTCGACTTGGTTGGCATGTAAAGCACTGGTCTATGCCGTTGGCGCAGAATGTGACAAAGCTGAACACAGCCGTAGTTTACGTAAAGATGCAGCCAGTGCCATTTTATACGCTGCCGAAAAAGCCACATGGATGGCAGGTGAAACCATTCAAACCTTGGGCGGTAATGGCTATATCAATGAGTTCTCTGCAGGACGTTTATGGCGTGATGCCAAACTCTATGAAATTGGTGCGGGTACTTCAGAAATTCGCCGTATGTTGATTGGCCGTGAATTGTTTAACGAAACTGCCTAAAAATAAATCACAAGAATAGACAAGGATGTTGGCATGAATCAATTACAGAGCAAAATTAATATTCGCAGCGACGAGTTTAAAAACAACCAAGCTGCGATGCAAAGCCTAGTCGATGACCTCAGAGAAAAAGTCCAAAAAATTGCTTTGGGTGGTGGCGAAACTGCACGCCAAAAACATTTAGACCGTGGCAAATTACTGCCACGTGAACGGATTGACCACCTGATCGATCCGGGTACTGCATTTATTGAAATTGGTCAGTTGGCCGCTTATCAGGTCTATCAGGATGATGTCCCTGCTGCGGGTGTAGTGGCGGGTGTCGGTCAAGTGAATGGCGTGACCTGCATGATCATTGCCAACGATGCCACAGTAAAAGGTGGAACGTACTATCCACTGACTGTGAAAAAGCATTTACGCGCACAGGAAATTGCCGAACAGAATCACCTGACTTGTATTTATTTGGTCGATTCTGGCGGTGCATATTTGCCGCTACAAGATGAAGTCTTTCCAGACCGTGATCATTTCGGACGCATTTTCTATAACCAAGCGCGTATGTCGAGCATGGGCATTGCCCAAATTGCCGTTGTGATGGGAAGTTGTACCGCAGGCGGTGCGTATGTCCCTGCCATGTCAGATGAAACCATCATTGTGCGTAATCAGGGGACAATTTTCTTGGGCGGCCCACCGCTGGTTAAAGCCGCAACAGGTGAAGTGGTTAGCAGCGAAGACTTGGGTGGTGGCGATGTACACACTCGCCTTTCAGGTGTAGCCGATCATTTGGCAGAAAATGATGAACATGCCTTGGCAATTGCCCGCAACATCGTTGCCAATTTAAATAAAAAGCCAAACCCGCAGCCTGAGCATATAGAAGCACCATTATTCGATGCCTCTGAACTGTATGGCATTGTTCCGACTGACGCGCGTAAACCGTTTGATGTACGTGAAGTGATTGCCCGTATTGTCGATGGTTCACGTTTTGATGAATTTAAAGCGCGCTTTGGCACCACATTAATTACAGGTTTTGCCAAACTATATGGTATGCCTGTCGGGATTATTGCCAACAACGGTATTTTATTTTCCGAGTCGGCACAAAAAGGCGCACACTTTATTGAACTATGCACCCAACGCAACATTCCCCTGTTATTTATTCAAAATATCACAGGCTTCATGGTTGGACGCCAATATGAAAATGAAGGCATTGCCAAAAATGGTGCCAAACTGGTGATGGCGGTTGCCACAGCCAATGTGCCTAAACTGACTTTGGTGATTGGCGGTTCTTTTGGTGCAGGTAACTACGGGATGTGTGGTCGTGCTTATTCACCACGTTTTATGTGGACATGGCCAAACTCACGTATTTCAGTGATGGGTGGCGAACAAGCATCGAGCGTATTGTCTACCTTAAAGCGTGATCAGATTGAAGCCAAAGGTGGTAGCTGGTCTGCAGAAGAAGAAGATCAGTTCAAACAGCCAATTCGTGAACAATACGAACGTCAGGGTCATCCATATTATGCGTCTGCACGCTTATGGGATGATGGTGTGATTGATCCAGCACAGTCGCGTGAAGTTTTGGCATTAAGTTTAGCCGCTGCCCTCAATGCACCCATCCAACCGACCAAATTTGGCGTGTTCCGCATGTAAGAGGTGACAAAATGGATTATCAGTTTTTACAGCTCGAACAGAACAACCAAGTGGCTACGGTTTGGATTAATCGTGCGGAATTGCATAACGCTTTCAATACAGAGGTGATTGAAGAATTACACGCCTGCTTTCAGGCACTGAATAGCCGTGATGATATTCGAGTGGTGATTTTGGCAGGACGCGGCAAAAGCTTTTCTGCAGGTGCAGATTTGAACTGGATGAAACAGGCAGGTCAAGCTTCTACAGCAGAAAATCAAGCCGATGCCCTAAAACTGGCAAAAATGCTGCAAAGTTTAGCGACGTTAAAACAACCGACTATTGCCCGTGTGCATGGTATTGCCTTTGGTGGTGGTATGGGTTTGGCAGCTGCCTGTGATATTTGCGTTGCCAGCACCGATGCCAAGTTTGCGACCTCTGAAGTACGTTTAGGTTTAGCACCATCTACCATTAGCCCTTACGTCATTCGTGCGATTGGCGCACGTCAGGCATCACGTTACTTTTTAACGGCAGAGCGTATTTCTGCAGAACAGGCACAGCAAATTGGTTTAGCGCATGAAGTCACTTCAGCCGAAGACTTAGACAGCAAAATTGATGAAATTGTGCAAGCCTTATTGCTTGGTGGCCCAGAAGCGCAACATGCTTCTAAACAACTGATTCAGATGGTTAATCATCAAGTTTTGACCGAAGATTTACTCCAACAAACTGCACAGCATATTGCACATGTTCGCCAAGGAACTGAGGCGAAAAATGGCTTAAATGCTTTTTTAAATAAACAAAGCCCGGCTTGGATCAAGACCACGGCAGAATAAAAGAAGGATCGCACGATGTTTGAAAAGATTTTAATTGCCAACCGTGGTGAAATTGCCTGCCGTGTAATTCGTACCGCAAAAAAACTTGGGATTGCGACTGTCGCGGTGTATTCAGATGCCGATGCGCAATCACAACACGTTAAACTGGCAGACGAAGCCATTTATATTGGTGAATCGCCTGCGGCACAAAGTTATTTGCAAGTTGAACGTATTATTCAGGCAGCCAAAAGCACAGGTGCACAAGCGATTCACCCGGGTTATGGTTTCTTATCTGAAAATGACCAATTCGCACTTGCCTGTAAAGACAACAATATTGTTTTTATTGGCCCGCCAGTTGAAGCCATTTTGGCGATGGGTCTAAAAGCAACCTCTAAAGCCTTGATGGAAAAAGCAGGTGTGCCACTAACTCCGGGCTACCACGGCAGCAATCAAGATGCGGCATTTTTAAAGCAACAAGCCGACAGCATTGGTTATCCTGTGCTCATTAAAGCCAGTGCAGGCGGTGGCGGTAAAGGCATGCGTTTAGTAGAACGCAGTGAAGACTTTCTCAGCTCACTCGCTTCATGTAAAAGTGAAGCACGTTCTAGCTTTGGTAATGAAGATGTGCTGATTGAACGCTATGTGATTCAACCACGTCATATTGAAGTACAGGTTTTTGGCGATACTCACGGCAACTACGTGCATTTGTTTGAACGTGATTGCTCGGTACAACGTCGCCACCAAAAAGTGCTTGAAGAAGCACCTGCACCAAAAATGCCAGAAGATAAACTCGAAACTATGCGCCAAGCCGCAATTGATGCCGCACGTGCTGTAAATTACGTGGGCGCAGGTACGGTAGAGTTTATTGTCGAGCAAGACGGTACTGCTTATTTCATGGAAATGAATACCCGCTTGCAGGTCGAACACCCCGTCACAGAAATGATTACAGGGCAAGACTTGGTTGAGTGGCAATTGCGAGTTGCTTTTGGTGAGCCATTGCCAAAACAGCAACATGAATTGCAAATTCATGGTCATGCCCTTGAAGCGCGTGTGTATGCCGAAGAACCAGAAAAAGGCTTTATTCCTGCCATTGGTCAAATCAGCTATCTGCATTATCCAGAGCAAAATGATGCCGTACGTGTCGATAGCGGGATTGTCGAAGGTGATGAAATCAGCACCTACTACGACCCAATGATTGCCAAACTGATTGTTTGGGGTAAAAACCGTGAAGCAGCATTAACGCAAATGCACCATGCTTTAGGTCAGTTCCACGTCGATGGTTTAGGCAACAACATTGCATTCTTGGATCGTTTGGTGCTGTGTGATTCCTTTAAACATGCCAATTTGGATACAGGGCTTATTCAACGTGAGGAAGCATTTTTACTTAACGCAAAACCTGAAGTCGCTACAGAAACTGTCGTTGCAGCTGCGTTAATTGATGTACTTTCTCGTATTCAAAACAACAAAGCGGCAAACAACGCGGTTTGGCAAAAAGACCACTTCTGGCGCTTAAATCAGCAAAGCGCCCACACAGTGCAATTACAGTGCAATGACCAAACACTCAAAATCCAGTTAAAACCATGCACTTCTGGTTTTGAGGCTCACTACAATGGGCAAACGCTGAGCGTTCAAGGCGAGCTTTTGGATGCACATCGTCTACAGGTTTGTATCAATGGTCAGCAACAAAAAATAGCATTTAACCAACATGCGCAAGGCATCACCCTGTTCCAAAACGGTCAGCGTCATGTGTTTAGCTATGTACAAGCAAACTTTAACAGCGATGATCAACAAGACAATGCCAACAATCTGACTGCACCAATGCCGGGTGTAATCACCCAAGTTTTGGTGGCAGCCAATGCCCGTGTGAAAAAAGATGATGTACTGATGACACTGGAAGCCATGAAAATTGAATATTCAATTCGTGCGCCTTTCGATGGCATTGTGGCAAGTTCGTACTTCCAAGCGGGCGATCAGGTCAAAGCAGGCGATGAACTGGTTGAATTTGAAGCCTTGACGGAGGAAGTTGCATGACTGAATTTGTCAAAATTGTAGAGGTTGGCCCACGAGATGGTCTGCAAAATGAGAAAACGCCACTCACTTTGGCAGACCGTAAAAACCTGATTTTGGATTTAATGCAAACAGGTTTAAGCAGCATTGAGGTCGGTTCTTGCGTATCGGCCAAATGGGTACCGCAAATGGCAGACAGCGATGTGCTGTTTGCCAGCCTGCCACAAAACCCAAACATTCAATTCAGTTTACTGACCCCAAACTCAAAAGGTTTTGAGTCGGCTTTGGCGGTGGGTTGCAAAGAAGTTGCCGTGTTTACCGCCGCTTCTGAAAGCTTTACCCGAAAAAATATCAACTGTTCAATTGAAGAAAGTTTGGAAAAATTTAGCGATGTCATGCGTCAAGCCAAAGCGCACAACATTCGCGTGCGTGGTTATGTATCTTGTATGGTGGACTGTCCTTATGAAGGCGCAATTGACCCGAAACAAGTCGCAAAAGTCACACAGCAATTATTGGACATGGGCTGCTATGAAGTGTCTTTGGGTGAAACCATTGGTACAGCAACCCCTGACCGTGTGCAAAAAGTCTGGGATGCATGTTTGGCAGAGGTCGATGCCAAAGTTTTAGCAGGTCATTTTCACAATACTTACGGCATGGCGATTGCCAATATTTATCAGTCGCTCTTGCAAGGCATTCGTGTATTTGATTCATCTATTGCTGGTTTGGGTGGCTGTCCGTATGCCAAAGGTGCATCGGGCAATGTGTCTACCGAAGACTTGTACTATTTACTGTCCAAGATGGGTTTTGAAACAGGTGTGCGGTTAGAACCGCTGATGACAGCTAGTCGTAACATCAGCAATGTCTTACAGCGCAATAATCCATCTCACTATGCCAATGCCTACTGGCAAAAGGTTTGTGCTTAAAACCTATTTCATCCTCAATAGCATTGGAACATAAGCAATAAGGATGGCAACAACACAACATGGCAAGTGAATGCCGTGCAGAGAATAAAGAGGTGACAAATGTCCAATAAAGTATATGACAGCGCACAAGCTGCATTAAATGGCGTGGTTCAAGATGGGCATACCTTGGCGGTGGGTGGTTTTGGTTTATGCGGTATTCCTGAAGCCTTGATTGCTGCGTTAAAAGATACAGGTGTGAAACAGCTGACTTGTATTTCCAACAACGCAGGGGTCGATGGTTTTGGTTTAGGCTTATTGCTTGAAACCAAACAAATTAAAAAAATGATTTCATCTTATGTCGGCGAAAATAAAGAATTTGAACGCCAGTTTTTAAGCGGTGAACTGGAAGTTGAACTTACCCCGCAAGGCACACTGGCAGAAAAATTACGCGCAGGCGGTGCGGGTATTCCTGCATTTTTCACCCCAACAGGTGTAGGCACTGTCATTGCAGAAGGCAAAGAAGTCCGTGAATTTAATGGCAAAGATTATATTTTAGAAGAATCTTTGACCGCAGATGTCGCTTTGGTCAAAGCCTACAAAGCAGATAAAGCGGGCAATCTTGTTTTCCGTAAAACAGCACAAAACTTTAATCCTGTCTGTGCCATGGCAGGCAAAATCACCATTGCCGAAGTTGAACAGATTGTTGAAATTGGCGATTTAGACCCAGACGAAATCCACTTACCCGGTATTTATGTGAACCGCATTGTCCTCAATGCAAACCCAGAAAAACGTATTGAACAAATGACTTTAAAGGCGGAGGCTTAAGACATGGCTTGGACGCGTAATCAAATGGCGCAGCGCGCTGCACAAGAATTAGAAGATGGTTTTTATGTCAATCTAGGCATTGGCTTACCCACACTGGTCGCCAATTATATTCCTGAACATATCAATGTTTGGTTGCAGTCTGAAAATGGCTTACTTGGCATTGGTGAATTTCCGACTGCCGACACTGTAGATGCCGACCTGATCAATGCAGGCAAACAAACTGTGACTGCACGTAAAGGTGCGGCATTTTTCTCCAGCGCAGATTCCTTTGCCATGATTCGTGGCGGGCATGTCAATATCGCCATTTTAGGGGCAATGGAAGTTTCTGAACAAGGCGATCTTGCCAATTGGATGATTCCCGGCAAGAAAGTTAAAGGCATGGGCGGTGCAATGGATTTGGTTGCAGGCGTACAAAAAGTTGTAGTGCTGATGGAACATTGTGCCAAAGATGGTACGCCTAAAATTGTATCGCAGTGCAGTTTGCCACTCACAGGTAAAGCGGTGGTGCATCGTATCATTACCGACTTAGGCGTGCTTGATATTACTCCACAAGGCGTAAAGTTGATTGAACTTGCACCCGATGTCAGTTTTGATGAAATTCAAAAAGTCACAGGTGTTGCCTTACAAAAAGTCGCAGCTTGATGAATTTATCTCGAGTGAATAACCCTCTCCTTTGCAAGTTTTGATGCACTGCTTTAAAACTTAATACAAGGGAGAGAGTTTATTTTGACTCCTATACTTTTCCACTCAACAAAACCAATAAATCACTGATTTATAAAACGATTCCACTAAACCAAAAATCATTTAAAAAATCACTTTCAATTTCGATATTTGCACAATACTTCGGGATTGATCCACAATAAAAAAGCCTTCACTTTGCAAAGTGAAGGCTTACAAGAAAATAGACCTATTTTAAGATCGAGGCGCCTTTTGCTCTACCACGCCAGCATCTTCCACACTACGCACCGTGCCTGTATCTACATTCAAGACTTCAAACTCAATACGGCGGTTTTTAAATTGACCTTCTGGCGTTGCATTTGCCGCAATCGGCTGCTCTGAACCAAAACCAATGGCTTGCAATTGACCCGGATTTACACCACGTGATACTAAATAATCGACCACTGCTTGCGCACGTTGTTGTGACAAAGTTTTGTTGGCATTGGCATCACCTACGGCATCGGTATGCCCTTTCACGGTTAATTGCACTTGTGGCGCGCGCTGCATCAATACCGCAGCCTGATCTAAAATAGACTTATTGGCTGCTGGAATTTCAGTCGATGCAGAATCAAAATTAATGATTTGCATATTGAGTGCCGTCGCAATATCCAAAGCTTGAATATTGTCAGGATTAATTGCAGCCAAAGCCTGCTCGGCATTGCTAATACTGCTGGTTACAGCCTGATTCACATCGGTTACTGTAGTTTCTGCAGGTTGCTGAGTCACTACAGTCATGTTTTTAGCCAATGGACGAATTTGACTGGCTAAACGCTCTGCATCGGCAGGGTTCGCGGCTTGAATAGACAGTTGATTACCCACCCAGTTTAAATTGACATTCGGTACACCTTTCAGCATTTTTAAAACGCTTGGAATCACGTCCTGATCAATAAATTCCGAATGATAGTTGGCAAAATTTTCTGCACCACAACCTGTTGGATGATTGAAAATTTGCTTCACTTCATTCTGCAGAATTTCCATATAGCTTGGATTATTCAGCAAAATTTGACAGGTCACCAAATTACCATCACTGCCTGTACTGACTTGCAACATTGCAGCCTGATTCGCTGCCACTTGGGTCTGTGTGGTTGCAGGCGCTTGGTTGCGGTCACTACATGCACGGAATAAAAATGCCAATAAACCAATTAAAATAATTAAAGCTAAAATTGGCAATAACCACGAACGGCGTTCTTCTACGGGCTCAGTCACAATGACTTCAGGTGCTTGATGTACGGTTTGGCCCGCAGCATTATTTACCCCCAAAGCAGCCAATAATGCTGTTGCCCACTGCGGTAAAGCCGCCTGAATTGAATCTAAATTGTTTTGCAGTAAATGCTGAATGGCAACTGGGTCAGATGAACCTGCCTGATTTTCCAAAAAGTTTAAACTTGGTGCAATTGAACGATTCAGGGTGTTTTCAATTTCGGTTTGCGGTGCTGTGCCGCTGACCAAATCTAAAAACTGCTGTTTTAAAGATAGATTTGAACCAAATACATCGCCCACACGTGGATTCAGTTGTCGCAGCAGATTGTCAATCAGTTCAGGTCGTGAATTTAAAATAGACAATAAAATGGGATAAAAACTATTTAATGCCTGATTTTTTTCAAGCAAATGCTGGGTTTCCCCTTCCAATACAATGGATGACACACTTTGTTTGAGCAAGTCTATAAAATCTGTTTGCATATATATGCCCTCTTTTTTGTCTTTGTTTTCAAGTTGTTTTTTAGTGTATATGCTTAAAATTTAAACAAATGTAATAAATTGTGGTGTTTTGATTTTGTTGTGAAATTTGAGTCAACGGAATGTAGAGTCTCTTCTTCGATTTTCTATTTGGGGATTGTTAAAATTCAATAAAAAAGCCAGCCGAAGCTGACTCTTATTTAAACTTGAAAATAAAATATCAATCAGAGCATATTAAGCAGTAAAGACGCGTACTGCTTTGCCTTTTACAACTTGATTAATCAAAGGCGTATTTTTGCCTTGTGACACAATCGTTTCTTTGTTCAGTGTCCATTCCACTTCTGGATCAACCAAGACCCAACCCGCTTCCTGTTCCCAACGACTTTGCATTTTTGCCACACGCGCAGGTGCAAGTGTCACTTTTTCTACCCATTCCAATGGACTGAACAGACCTTCCTGAATCAGTTGAATCCCAAATGGAATATAAGTATCAAATGCAGTAAAACCTGACAAAGTATCTGCAAATGGTGCCATTTTTGCAGAGCTATTTAACGGCTCATGATGAGTACAAATCGCATCAATCACACCATCTTTTACACCTTGACGCAGTAATGCTTTGTCTTGCTCTGAGCGCAGTGGCGGACGTACATGCGCTAACGAGTTAAAACCATCAATAATTTGATCGGTTAAATGCAGTTGATGCATCGCAACATCACAAGTGACAGGTAAACCTTTGGCTTTAGCTTGTTGAATCAATTCAACTGATGCACCACAAGACAATAAGCCAAAATGCGCACGTACACCTGTGGCTTCAATCATCAGCAAATATTTGGCAATCGCTACGGTTTCTGCCAAAGTTGGAATCATAGGCAAGCCCTGACGCGATGCAATAAAACCTTCATGCACACAGCCATCTTTAGCAATTTGCGGTTCTTCGGCATAGAACACCACGGTCATGTCCAAACCTGCAGCATATTCCAGTGTGCGAATCACGACATCATCATCTTCAAAAGGTGCATTGGCATTGGACACTGCACTACAGCCGCCTTTTTTCAGTCCCGCCATATTGGCAGGCTGCTTGCCGTTTAAACCTTGAGTTTGTGCACCAATCACTTCTAAATAAATGCCACCATCCAACATGGCTTTTTCGACCAAACCATGAATGAGTGCACCGTTGTCTTGCACGATTGGTTTAGAATCGGGTGGCGTAAATAAGTGCAGAATTCCGTTTTCACGTGCGGCCTTGCCTTCAGATTTGAGCGTGCCATGTTGTTGCTGACCAGGTTCACGTAAACGTGCGCATAAATCGACCATAGTTGGCATGAGCCATTGACCTTGGGCATCTATGCTTTCGCTAATATCTGCACTTTCTGCAACCAACTTGCCATTTTCAAGATATACCGTTTGTACGCGGTCAATTTGCTGGATTGGGTCAAGCACACGTACATTTTCAATTTTTACAATCGCCATGACTTTTTCCTTATACCGCAATCGCGTCAATCAAACCTTGTTCTTGCAATTGACCTTGCATCGCCAAGGCCAATACCGCCATACGTACCGCAATACCGTTGGTTACTTGATTTAAAATCACCGATTGAGGCCCATCGGCAATGCTTGAATCAATTTCGACACCACGGTTCATTGGACCAGGATGCATCACAATACAGTTTGGTTTTGCAAGCGCCAAACGCTCTTTGTTTAAACCGTACATTTTGTAGAATTCGGCTTGTGAGGCAAGTGCTGGCGAATCAATACGTTCATTTTGAATACGCAGGGTGATAATCACGTCGCAATCTTTAATGCCTTCTTCCATTTTGTTAAATAAACGCACGCCTGCGCCATATTCATCAAAACCGTAGGGCAACAAGGTGTTCGGTGCAATCACGCGAATGTCTTTACAGCCCAGTGTTTGCAAGGCAGCCACATCGGAACGCGCCACGCGTGAATGTTTGATATCACCAATAATCGCAACACTTAATTCTTCATAAGGTCGTTGGGTTTCACGGCGAATGGTCAGCATATCCAACATCGCTTGCGTTGGATGTGCATGACGGCCATCACCCGCATTAATAATGGCAACCTTTGGGCAAACCGTTTTAGCAATAAAATGTGCTGCACCTGAAGATGAATGACGCACCACGAAAATATCCGCTGCCATCGCCTCTAAGTTCCACAAAGTATCACGTAAAGTTTCACCTTTAGAGGTACTTGAACGGGCAATATCAATATTGAGTACATTGGCAGAAAGACGCTTGGCTGCGGCTTCAAATGTGGTGCGGGTACGGGTAGAGTTTTCGAAGAACAAGTTCATCACCGTACGCCCTTCCAGCAAATTATTGGTGATCAGTTGATTTTGTTCATTGAAAAAGGACTGTGCTGTGTCCAGAATTTTAGTAAGGGTTTCTTTGGAAAGACCTTCGATGGTCAAAAAGTGTTTTAAATGCCCATCTTTATTCAATTGAATCTGGCTCGGAGTATGCAATGCCGCCAAATGCATGAGAGATTCCTTATACGTTAAGTTAACGCATTATACAGAAATTGATTTGCCAAAGCAGTGCCCGTTGGCGTGATTTCAACAAAAGAAATAGATGATTTTAAAAATTAAGTCAGTGCAATACATCTAGACTTTCAATGAAAAAACTCGCTTGCTAAAACTCAGCACTCTCTTTGCACTTCAAATTTCAGATCTTTTTGGAAGCAAATCGAGTGCTCGACGCCAAATGCCTTCTAGCGTAATGCACCAATATAATGGTGTGCGACCTGTGCCTGATAAATTTCTTCTTCTGTTGGTTCGTGCGTCTCTTCTAAACTGTCTGTTAGCTCCTCATTATCTTCTTTTTTATCTATGCTCAGATCATTTTGAATATCATTGCCAAGATCATACTGCGGTGCCAATTTCACTAATATTGCTTCCAAACGGGATATATGATGATGCAGTTCGGCGTCTTGTGTCGCCAAAGCCAACTGCACCACATAACGTGCATAATCGGTATTTTCCACTAAATACATCACATCTATTACACGTCCACTCACACGTCTTAAACGGGTATAAATTAAAGTCGCAACCGAAAAAAGTTCACTTTGACCAAGCGCATGCAATGTACTCATCTGAATATAACCCCTTAAATTTTTTTGCTTTTAAAATGCTTTTTTCATTTGCATGATGTTCAGTATGCAACTCACATTTACGCACGCAAATACGATGTGTATTTGCAGCTTGAACTCATGCCACCAAGTATTAGCAAGATTCGTACCAATCATGTGAATATTCAGATATCTAAAAACCAATAAAAAGCGTTAAGCATAAAATGTGATGAACTTAACTCAGATCTAATGTGTAAATTTTCGCTATATCAATGATGACTGCAGAATTTAACCAAGATGCTTATTCAACACTGTTTAAAATTCTGCTGAATTCAGGCTAAATCACTAAGTTTTACCACACAAAATACGTTAAAATAGCCGATTGCTGAATTGCTTTTGGAAATTTTCATGAATTCGAAACCCCGTCTTTCTACATATTGGGTCACCTGTGCAGATGGACTTGAAACCTTACTTCAAGAAGAAATGCAAGGTTTAGGTATTCCAAATATCGAACGTTTACCGGGTCGTTTAATTTTCAAAGGCACACTCGAAAATGCCTATCGTGTCTGCATGTGGTCACGTTTAGCCTCACGTGTCCTTACACCAATTCACACACACGAAATTGAATTTAGTCACGACGCGCGCGATGTAGCCGAAGAGCTTTATGAAGGTGCGCTGAGCTTTGACTGGTCACTGATTTTTGCGCCACAAAGTACTTTTGCAGTGCGTTTGCATATAGAGCGTGACATTAAAGTGAACAGCCAATTTGCGACCTTGCGCGTTAAAGATGGTGTGGTCGATTCATTTATGGATGCAGTGGGCAAACGTCCAAGCATTGACATCAAACAGCCTGAAATTACCTTATACGTGTTGGCAGGTAAAAAAGAACATACATACTGCCTAGATTTATCTGGCGATTCACTGCATAAACGCGGCTATCGTCGTTTTATGACCGATGCCCCAATTAAAGAAAACCTTGCCGCAGCGATTCTGCAAAAAGGTCAATTACAACAAATTCAACCCGACATTATTTTAGACCCAATGTGTGGTTCGGGTACGTTTATTATTGAAGCATTGATGATGCTGACTGACCGTGCACCGGGTTTGGTACGTCGTTTCGGTTTTAACGGTTGGCAAGGTCACGACCATGAATTATGGATGAGCATTAAAGCAGAAGCGGCTGAACGCCATCAAACTGCATTACAACAACCATTGCCAAAATTTTATGCTTTCGATGCCGACTGGGAAGCAGTCAAAGCCACCAAGCAAAATATTATTGCAGCAGGTTTTGAAAGTCTGCTCGATCAGATTCAAATTGAAGAACGTACTTTGGCTGACTGGCCCGACTTTCAAGCCGAAGGTAAAAAGGCCTTTATTGTAACCAACCCACCTTATGGTGAGCGTTTGGGCGATAAAGCCTCGAACCGTGCCTTATATTTGGGTCTGTCTGCCCTCTTGCAAAAGCATTTCCCAAATCAAAAAGCAGCCGTCATTGCAGCCCAAGTTGAACAAGCCGATGTGTTGGCTTTCAATGACCCGCAAATTTTACGTTTGATGAACGGTAAACTGCCAATTTATGTCCGTTTTGGTACGATCAAACCTGCAACCGTCGCGCGTCCATTCTTAGCAGATTGGCAACCGCAACAGTTTGAACCCATTGAAGGCGCAGAAGATTTCACCAACCGTTTGCAAAAAAACATGCAGAGCCTGAAAAAATGGGCGGTGAAAGAAAATGTGCATTGCCTGCGTTTATACGATGCAGACTTACCTGACTTTAATGTCGCAGTCGATTTATACGGCGACCGTTTGCACGTGCAGGAATATGCGCCGCCGAAAAAAATTGATCCTGAAAAAGCCAAAAAGCGTTTTAACCTTGCCTTACAAGCCATTCGTGCCGTGACAGGTTTAGGGCGCGATGCGGTATTTATTAAAACCCGTGCCCGTCAGGAAGGTAAAAACCAGTACACCAAACAAAGTACCGCCTCGAAGCGTTTTATTGTGCAAGAAGGTCAGGCTAAAATTTTGGTTAACCTCACCGACTACCTAGATACAGGCTTGTTCCTTGACCATCGTCAAATGCGTTTACGTATTGCCAAAGAAGCACGTGGCAAGCACTTCCTGAATTTATACAGTTATACCTCAACTGCAAGTTTACATGCCGCGCTTGGCGGTGCAGCAAGTACCACCAGCGTCGATTTATCCAATACTTATTTGAATTGGTCTAAAGAAAACTTTGTATTGAATGGTTTAACGGTAGACCATGCCGATGAACAACATCAATTCTTTGCCAGTGATTGTTTTGAATGGCTCAAAGAAGGTCATGAACAATATGATCTGATCTTTATTGACCCACCAACTTTCTCAAACTCTAAAAAGTTCTACGGAACATTTGACGTACAACGCGACCACGTTTCTTTAATTAAGCGTGCCATGAACCGCTTAACCACAGGCGGAACGCTGTACTTCTCCAACAACTACCGTGGTTTTGAAATGGATGAAGAAATTGAAGCCATGTTTGATGTGCAAGAAATTAGCCATGAAACTATTGGGCTAGATTTCAAACGCAATACCAAAATCCACCGTGCTTGGAAAATTCAGCACCCGCCTGTTTAAATAAACGATATGGCAATACAACAAAGCCTGTTCATTTGAACAGGCTTTGTTGTATCGTAGATCAGTATCTAGATTATTGACCAGTTAAAAACTTCTTTTCACCATATTGATAATGCATCGACAGTTTAAATTCATCACCATCACGTTGAATTTGCTGATTGCTTTGCATCGCACTGAGCATCTGTTCTAATTCTTGATCAGACATGCTTTTACCCGCAGCATTCATATAATTATTCATAATAGTTTTGACTACTTGTTTGTTAAAACTCACATCGGTTTGCACTTCTAGCAAACTTGGGAACATTTTCGCTAAGCCTTCTACAGTGGTTTGATGCCCTGGCATCACTTTACCAACCAAATCTGCCCGAATACTGCCTGTGCCTAATTTCAACTGATTCTTCTTGGATTCGAACTGAAAGCCCTCATTAATCACAGCCAACAAGGCTTGTTGTACATCTTTCTCAAAGTTTTCCGCTTCTAGGCATGAGTTGTTTTGTTTTTGCACAATATCAAGAAACGTCTGCATTTTACTGCGCTGCAAATTTTTAACATCCCAATTCACTTGCAGGTCTTGCATGGCAGGCACATTATTTAAACCCAACTCGGCAATTTTAAATTTCGATTGAATATCTACCGTGCGCTCATGCAGTTGAGTATCCATACGCCAACTGAAGTCTTTCATTTTGCCTGAACCCACTGCTTTTGGGTCTTGACGCTGCATTTCTGCAATACTGAATTGGAAATAGCCCGGCTCTAAAGACTGCACATTCAAAGCCTGATTGGTTTTAAACTGCATGCCTTTTACTTGAAGATGTCCAAATTGATCCAGCACCGTCAATTGAGGCACATCAAAACTCATATTTACAATTTTCTGCTGCCCCTGACTTTGTTTCGCCTGAAACTCAATCTGCATAGGAGAAAATTTAGCTTCAAGTCCTGCTTCTTTTTTCTCTATAGCAGGTATGCTCAATTTCGTGGTCGATACACCCAACCAATTCACTTGCGTTGTCACATTTAGAGGCTGCTGAAAGAACTCGGAAAATTGTCCCTGCCCTTGTTCCAGATTCATTTTAGAATCAATTTGGTAACCTTTCCATGTCCGCTGAATTTGATCTTGTCCGTGAAACACCAGTTTTTCTTTAGCATTACATGGGTCTGCAATAATGGTCATTTTCCATTTGGCAGTACCTGTTAAAGTCCCCATGTCGTAGTCCGTATATTGGACGCTCACATTGGGTACAGGATTTAAATTTTGTTGATAATGCTCACGCAGGCTCTTATCTGCATATAAATTTCCTGCAGTGACAGCTCCTGCCAACACTGCAACCCCCATTCCACCCCATACTATTTTTGACATAGATTCTGCTCAGAATTTATCTATTCTTATTGAACAATAAATTATAATTAATCTTCTTTAAAAAAGATAATTGTTTTGCAAATAAATCACTTAAATATAATATTCATCACAAAATATTAAAAATAGCTGTCATTTTTTACCAAAAATTTTACTTATGTGACCTAAATTGTCAGTCATAAAAAACCCAGCCGAAGCTGGGTTTCTTAAAAGTTGCTTACACATAGCCAATTAGCTGAGTTTCATTTTTTCAAACAGCAAATGACCATTTTCAGCTTTAATTAAAATCGTATCACCTGCAACAAAGTCACCTGCGAGGATTTTTTGCGCCAATGTGTTTTCCACTTGTTGCTGAATTGCACGTTTCAATGGACGCGCACCGTAGACTGGGTCAAAACCTGCTTCAATCAATTGATCAAATGCAGTATCGTCTATCGACAAGCTCAAGTCGCGTTCGCTTAAACGCGCACGTAAACGATCCAATTGAATATCGGCAATGCCACGAATTTGTGCTTTTTCCAGTGAATGGAACACCACCAACTCATCAATACGGTTAATAAACTCAGGGCGGAAATGTTGTGAAACTGCGGCCATGACCACGGTACGCACTTCTTCACGTGTTGGATTGTCACCCAATTCACGTACTTCGTGTGAACCCAAGTTAGAAGTCATCACAATTACAGTGTTCTTAAAGTCCACCACGCGACCTTGCGAGTCGGTTAGGCGTCCATCATCCAACACCTGCAACAAGATGTTAAATACGTCTGGATGGGCTTTTTCCACCTCATCAAACAGCACCACACTGTACGGTTTACGACGTACTGCTTCGGTTAATACACCACCTTCTTCATAACCGACATAGCCTGGAGGCGCACCGACCAAACGGCTGACCGAGTGTTTTTCCATAAATTCAGACATATCAATCCGAATCATGGCGTCATCGCTGTCAAACAAGAAGTTCGCTAACGCTTTGGTCAATTCTGTTTTACCTACCCCTGTTGGGCCAAGGAACAGGAACGAACCACTTGGACGGTTAGGATCAGACAAACCTGCGCGTGAACGACGTACCGCATTCGACACCGCCACCACAGCTTCATCTTGCCCCACCACACGGTTATGCAAGAAATCTTCCATGTGTAGCAATTTTTCACGTTCACCCTGCAGCATTTTCGATACAGGAATGCCCGTTGCAGCACTCACGACTTCAGCAATTTCATTGTCCGTAACTTTGTTACGCAATAATTTTGGTTCTTCTTTCTCTTCAACCAACTCATCTTGTGCCAGTTGTTTTTCCAACTCAGGAATCACACCGTATTGTAAACGTGACATTTCCGCCAAGTCATTTTCACGCTGCGCTTTTTGCAATGCCATACGTGCCTGATCAAGCTGAGTCTGAATTTGCTTGGTGCCTTCAACCAAGGTTTTTTCCGCTTTCCAGACTTCTTCCAAATCATTGTATTCATTCTGAACTTCAATAATTTGTTTTTCCAGATGTGCAACTTCAGCACGGCTGCCTGCATCTTCATCTTTCTTCACGGCTTCAAGTTGCAGTTTTAATTGAATTAAACGGCGCTCTAATTTATCTAAGGCTTCAGGCTTAGAATCTAGCTCCATTTTAATCCGTGACGCTGCCTCATCCACCAAATCAATTGCCTTGTCGGGAAGTTGACGGTCAGTGATATAACGGTGCGACATTTTAGCGGCGGCAATAATCGCCGAATCTAAAATTTTAACCCCGTGGTGCACTTCGTAGCGTTCTTTCAGACCTCGTAAAATTGCAATGGTGTCTTCTACACTTGGCTCATCGACCAATACTTTTTGGAAACGACGCTCTAAAGCCGCATCTTTTTCAATATATTGACGATACTCATCTAAAGTAGTGGCACCGACGCAGCGCAATTCGCCACGCGCCAATGCAGGTTTCAACATATTGCCTGCATCCATGGCACCATCGCCTTTACCTGCACCCACAAGTGTGTGTAATTCATCAATAAATAAGATGACTTCACCTTCTTGTTTCGCCAAGTCTTTTAAGACCGCTTTTAGGCGTTCTTCAAACTCACCGCGATATTTCGCACCTGCCAACAATGAGCCCAAATCTAAAGATAAAACACGTTTACCTTTTAAACTTTCAGGCACTTCACCATTCACAATACGCTGCGCCAAACCTTCAACAATCGCAGTTTTACCCACACCAGGTTCACCAATGAGTACTGGGTTGTTTTTGGTACGGCGTGACAACACCTGAACGGTACGGCGAATTTCATCATCACGACCAATTACAGGGTCTAGCTTGCCCGCCAACGCACGTTCGGTTAAATCGATGGTATATTTATTGAGTGAGTCACGTTGATCTTCGTGATTATTGCTCATGACTTTTTCATCCCCTCTAATTTTGTCAATCACGCTACGCAAACTATCTGAGGTCACGCCTACACTGTTCAGTAGTGTTTTGGTCGCGCCCACTTCGGTCAAACCCAGCATCAACCAATCGGTTGACAAGAACTCATCACCTGCTTTTTGGGCAAAACTGTCAGCCAAATTCAAGGCTTTAACCGCATCTGGACTTAAGTTGATATCGCCTGTTGGATTGGCCAAAGTCGGTGCATCGGCAATCGCTTGCTGTAATTTGCTTTGCAAATCACGTAGGTTGGCGCCTGCTTGTTGTAATAAACTGACATTGGAGGCTTCTTCGAGCAAAGTCGCCAATAAGTGAATGCCTTCAATGGCAGTATGATCTTTCCCTATCGCAAGAGATTGGGCATCGGATAAAGCTTGCTGTAGTCGGTTGGTAAACTTTTCAAAACGCATTCTTGTTATTCCTCACAACAAATTGTGTACTTGATGGATATATGGGAACGCAGGCGTAAATTTCAATTAAATTTTTTATATATTTTTCAAAATCTTAATTAAAATTAACAGATAGATTTCAGTAATAATATTGGACTGATTAAAGTAAATTTCAAGTTTAGTCTGGTAATTTTTTATTTTAGTTGAGTCATTGACATACACTTGCATATCAATCAATTAAAGGCTTTTGATTGTTATTTATGCCATTTGAAATATTTAGTTACAATGATTGGCAAAATATACCAACCATTGTATGACCTATCAGTCAAAGCTTAATCTTGTTCAATAATTTCAAAATCATGGCTAATTTCGACGCCACCATCAGATAGCATTTTACTGGCAGAACAGTACTTTTCTGCTGAAAGTTCAACCGCCTTCGCAACCTGCTTTTCCTTGACAGCCTTGCCTTTGACCACAAAATGCAAATGAATTTTGGTGAACACGGCAGGGATGCTATCGGCACGTTCTGCTTTTAACTGACATTCAACATGCGTCACTTCTTGGCGTGATTTCTTTAAAATAGTCACAATATCGAATGAAGCACAACCACCAAGTCCCATTAAGATTAACTCCATAGGACGTGGACCACGGTTTTCACCGCCATATTCTGCAGATCCATCCATCACCACAGAATGACCACTTTCCGATTTGGCTTCAAAAGCAACGTTCTCTAACCACTGAACACTTGTTTGCATTGCAACTACCTAAAAAAAACTATAAATTGACACGGGTATTTGTACACTAACATAACTTGAGTTGATAAGGAATTTCATCTCTACTGTGTGACAAGTTCAGACTAGGTCTTGTGCGATCTATTATTTATCCATTTTCGGAACCGTTAGCATGACTTCAAACTTTTCACAGCTGAGCACTGATGCATTGTCCCCTGGACAACTGCCTGACTCAGTCAAAGCATTATTAAAACGTGCATACATCAACCGTTATCCAAAACGGACAACTATTGTTGATGCGGGGACTGAATCTAAATCGTTATATTTGATTTTAAAAGGTTCAGTATCAATTATTCTTCGCGAAGATGATGATCGCGAAATTGTTGTGGCATATTTGAATCCAGGCGACTTTTTTGGGGAAATGGGTCTGTTTGAATCGAATCCACAACGTACTGCAGAAGTTCGTACTCGTGATGTCTGTGAAATTGCAGAAATTACTTATGAAAACTTCCACGAACTCAGCAAACAATATCCTGACCTAAGCTATGCCGTTTTTGCACAGCTGGTACGTCGTTTAAAAAATACTACACGTAAGGTAACTGACCTTGCCTTTATAGATGTGTCTGGTCGTATTGCACGTTGCTTGATTGATCTTTCTGCGCAACCAGAAGCCATGATTTTGCCAAACGGTCGTCAAATTCGTATTACACGCCAAGAAATTGGTCGTATTGTCGGCTGTTCACGTGAAATGGTCGGGCGTGTTCTAAAAACACTTGAAGAACAAGGCATGATTGAAACTGATGGTAAAGCCATTCTGATTTTTGATGCTTCTTTGGAGCAAAATGAAGCCACTGATGGCGACTTTGATGACGAATAAGCCATCCACATGCTAAGCAAAAAGCAAATCTTCGGATTTGCTTTTTTATTGCCTGTATATAACTTATAGCCATTTTCAACTATAAAAATATAATTCTTACGACCATTACAAAGCATCAGCAATTTTAACTGCCACAAGCGGCTCAAAATGGTTTAGCCTCTTAGGACATGACTTCATAAAGACAATGTTAAGCGAGATGCTAAGATGCAATTTAGACCTTTGGCAAAAACAGGCATTCTAGTTCCAGAAATCTGTTTAGGCACCATGACATTTGGTGAACAAAATACCCAGCAAGAAGCCTTTCAACAACTCGATTATGCGCTAGAACGAGGCTTATATTTTTGGGATACCGCAGAAATGTATCCCGTACCACCAAAAGTAGAAACTCAAGGTGCAACTGAAACTATTATTGGCAATTGGTTACAACAACGTGGCGGACGTGACAAATTGTTTTTAGCCTCTAAAATTGCAGGCCCTTCGCAAGGCGGCAGTCATATTCGAGACGGCAAAACCCGCTTTAACGCAGAGGATATTCATTCTGCACTGGATGGCAATTTAAAACGCCTGCAAACCGACTATATCGACTTATACCAACTGCACTGGCCGCAGCGTCCAACCAACTTTTTTGGCAAACTTGGTTATGGCAACCAAGAAGCACAAAATACGCAAGAAGTAACCGACCTTGCTGAAACCTTAACCGCGTTGCAACAAGAAATTCAAAAAGGACGGATTCGCTATATAGGTCTGTCGAATGAAACCCCTTGGGGCACCATGAAGTTTTTACACTTGGCAGAACAATTAGGATTAAGTAAATTTGTCAGCGTACAAAATCCGTATAACCTGCTGAATCGTACTTATGAAATTGGTATGTCTGAAATTGCCCATTATGAAGGTGTTGGACTACTCGCCTACTCACCTTTGGCTTTTGGTTATTTAACTGGTAAATTCCGTCATGGCGCACGCCCTGCCAATGCACGTGTCACGCTATATTCACGTTTTAGCCGTTACAGTAATCCACAAAGCGAATGGGCAACCGAGCAATACGCCCAACTTGCAGAACAACACGGCTTGAGTTTGACGCAACTGGCGCTGGCATTTATCAAGCAGCAATTTTTTGTGACAAGTACCATTATTGGCGCGACCAATATGGCGCAACTCAAAGAAAATATTGATGCCTTTGACATCACCTTATCAGATGAAATTTTACAAGGCATTGAAGCCATTCATCGTCAACAACCCAATCCAGCGCCCTAATTTTATTTTAAGCACTGCTTTAAAATGAAATTAAAAATATGAACTCAGCAATAACTCATCATTTTTATGCTGTTTAAAGTCAAAAAGTCTTCATAAAAAAAGATGCGCATAAAACCATGCGCATCTTTTTTGTGTTTTATCTTAACCAGTTGAACTGGCTGAGGTCATCTTAACGACGACTTTGGTTATATAGCGCTTGTGCTGCTGGCAAGTTTTTACGCATTGCTTCAATACGCTGACTGTTCGATGGGTGAGTCGATAAGAAGGACGCACCGCCGCCACCTTCAAGCTTGTTCATTTTTTCCCAAAGGGTAATTGCAGCTTGTGGGTTATAACCTGCACGCGCCATCAGCATTAAACCACCCTGATCGGCACGACTTTCCAAATTACGTGAATATGGCAAGCCAATCCCAATTTGGGTACCCAATTGCGCTGCTGCTGCACCCAATTGACCAACGTTATTGCCTGCCGCACTTAAACCTACGTTCAAGGCAATATTGGTTAAAGCCTGTGCACCAATTTTACTTTTCGCGTGTTCTTCTAAAGCATGCACCATTTCATGCCCCATAATTGCGGCAATTTCAGCATCAGTTAAATTCAGTTTATTCACAATACCAGTGTAGAACACCACTTTACCACCAGGTGCGACAAAAGCATTGACTTGATCAGACTTAAGTACCGCCAATTGCCACTGGAAAGGCTGACCTGTTTGGTTCATTTGATTGGCATGTGGAATCAAACGCTGAAACACAGTATTGATACGTTTATACGTGGTGGAGCTTGTGTCTAACTGATTTTTATTGCGTGCGTCTTGCACCATTTCATTATAGCTTTTGGTTGCAGTTGCATTTAAGGTCGCAGTATCTGCACCCGCCATGTCTGCAACAGTCGTACACCCTGAAACTGTGATTGCGCCTGCGGCACATAAACTTAACATCAGTTTTTTGTTCATTATAATAATCTCCGCCTTGCGAGCTATCTTCATACCAATCAATTATATGAAATCAATTCAAGGCTTTAAATCTATAATCACTTCATAATCATATCATTTATGTAAACAACGCCTAAGCTGTGTACAGATTGTATGTCTGAGCGATCAATCACTACCCTAGTAAAGAAATTGATAACACAACCAAAATACTAAACAGAAAACATTTAAACCCAAGTAAATTTTAGACACTACTTCTACTTTTTCTTCCATTTCTGGATTTTTGCGTTTGTAGAGTAGGTAAGCATTTTGAATCAGAATCAGTGGCACCAAAATACAGGCAAAAATAACGCTTAAACCAATAAATGCCTGATACATAATATTCGGATCATGCTTTTGCGATAAAATCAGCATCATGGCAATGGTCGGTGCGCCGCCCATCGCAAACAATAAAGAATAAAAAATCGTACTGGTAATATTTTTATGCATCCTGCATAACCTTAATTAAATTTAATTTTCTAAAGCCATTGTAACAAGCCACCCTGCTCTGCACAGCGCCAGTCATCTGCAACTTTAGTCTTGAAAAAACAACTCACTCAGCATCATCTATAATGTTTCCAAAAATGAGTCGCTATTGAAACTGAAACAACAGCAATAAAAAGCCCCATCATTTAGACAGGGCTGAATACATCATCAGAGCTTAAATGCTATGCTAAAGCACAACGACTTAAGCATCAAATGGATGACGTAATACGATAGTTTCTGCGCGGTCTGGACCTGTAGAAATAATGTCGATTGGACATTCAATTAACTGCTCAAGACGTTTGATGTAGTTCACTGCATTTTCAGGCAATTGTTCTACACTGGTCGCGCCCACAGTTGATTCAGACCAACCTGGCATTGTTTCATAAATTGGCTTTAAGTTTTCGTATGCAAGCGCATCAGAAGAACCTACACAACCTGAATCGGTATTTTCATAACCTACGCAGATTTTGATTTCTTCTAAACCGTCCAATACGTCTAACTTGGTCAAGCAGATACCAGACAGTGAGTTTACATCGACTGAACGACGTAAAATTTCGGCATCAAACCAACCACAACGACGTTGACGACCTGTAGAAGCACCGAACTCGTGACCCACAGTACCTAAGTGTTTACCAATCGCATCACCTACGTCATTTGCTGCGTCATACACCAACTCAGTTGGGAATGGGCCTGCACCTACACGTGTGGTATAAGCTTTGGTAATCCCTAAAACGTAGTCTAAATGTAATGGACCTAAGCCTGAACCAGAGCTTACACCGCCCGCAGTTGTATTCGATGAAGTCACATACGGATAAGTACCGTGGTCAACATCAAGTAATGAACCTTGCGCACCTTCAAACATAATGTTGTCACCGTTTTTACGGTAATTATGAATTTCAGTCGTTACATCAACCACTAATGGTGCAATCACTTCACGCCATTGGTCACATAGCGCTAAAACTTCATCTAACTGAACTGCTTCAACACCGTAGTATTGTGTCAATTGGAAGTTGTGATAGTCCAATAATTCAGTCAATTGAGCGCGTAATGCTTCACCGCCACGAACCAAGTCAGCAACACGAATCGCACGACGTGCAACCTTGTCTTCATAAGCTGGGCCAATACCACGACCTGTTGTACCAATTTTGGCATTACCACGTTTTTTCTCACGTGCTTGGTCAAGTGCAATGTGGTTCGGCAAAATAAGCGGACAGTTTGGTGAAATACGTAAACGCTCTTTCACTGGCACGCCTTCTTGCTCCAAAATACCCATTTCTTTAATGAGTGCTTCAGGAGAAAGTACTACACCATTACCAATTAAGCACAGTACGTTTTCACGTAAAATACCTGATGGAATGAGGTGTAATACAGTTTTCTTACCACCAACCACGAGAGTATGGCCTGCGTTGTGTCCGCCTTGATAACGAACGACTGCCGCCGCCTGATCTGTGAGCAGGTCGACGATCTTACCTTTACCTTCGTCGCCCCATTGGGTACCAAGTACCACAACATTCTTGCCCATAATAGCCTCATTACATCATGCTGTTAAAATTGAAAACCAAGACCTGTAACATGAAACATGCCTTGGCGATTAAATTTTTTCGACTGTCCACTCACCATTTGCAAGAACCAATTGGTGCGTTGCGTATGGAACCGAGTTTAAATCATCATTGCCCAACAATTGAATTACACTAAAGCCTTGCGCACGTGTGTTTTGGATAGCCGCGATTAAATCAGGTTGTGAGCCTTTAGGCGCAACAACAACAGACGATGATTCAAAACGACCTGCACTTAATACAAACAAGTCACAAGAGAAACCTGTTGCAGGGCGCGCACGTCCGAAATGCTGACCAATGCCATCATAACGACCGCCTTGTGCCAATGGTGCAGCACGATTTGGCGCATACACTGCATACATTAAACCTGTGTGATAGTGATAAGAACGCAGCTCAACCACATCAATACCAATATGCAAGTTTGGCCAACGTGCCTGAATTTCAGCTTGTGTTGCTTTCACGGCTTCAAACGCTTGCTTAAATTCGGTATTTTCCAACACATCAGCACTTAAATGAGCCTGCAAAGCAGTTAAATCACTGGCATAGCGACCTAAAGCATAAAAATCTGAACCGAAATTTAAATCTTGGGTAAATTCTGCCAATTCAGGCAATGCTTTACGCTGATATAAATCTGACAATTGACGTTCAGTGGCTTTGCTTAATTCTGCTTGTTTAACCAAGCTACGGAACAAGCCGACATGACCCAAGTCTAAATGCACACCTTCTGCCAAACCTGCTTCTTTTAGCAAGCTGAGCATCAGATCAACCATTTCTACATCGGCATCAATGCTGTCTGAACCAAATAACTCTGCACCCAATTGCAATGGTGCACGTGTGGTATTAAAACCTTGTGGTTTGGTATGTAAAACCGTACCTGCATAGCAGTAACGTGCAATGCCATCTACAGGATGTACATGCGCATCAATACGCGCCACTTGTGGTGTCATATCGGCACGAACACCCAGCAAACGACCTGAAAGTTGGTCGATCACTTTAAATGTGGCAAGGTCTAAATCTTGATTCGATTCTGAAAGAGAAGATAGAGATTCAATGTATTCTATGAATGGCGTGTACACCAACTGATAACCTCGAGATGCGAGGAAATCCAGTGACTTACGACGCAAGCTTTCAATCACTTGCGCTTGTTCTGGTAATACATCAGCTACACCATCAGGTAATAACCATGTCTCTGAAATGGGCATGTTGTAAACCTAAATTCTTGTTTGCGCGGAACGAATCCGCATAAAAAAATCGGGAGCACACCCGATTTCTCCTAGTTTAGCATGATACTTTTGCTCATGCACCTGACTTTTTCTGAAATATGCGGTAAAAAATATGAATACACCACATCTTTCAAAGCCGTCATTTAAAAGTCCTGATTTGATTTGACCGCCTTTGCCAATAAACTGACCAACTCAGCATTTTGCATTTCAAGCTGTGCGGTTTTTTGCACAGTTTTATCGAGTGCATCTTGCTGAACTTGCATCTTTTTAGCCAAATCTTGCATAATCTCCAACGTCTTTTTTAGATGCTCTTCTAAATGTAATACTTTTTGCTCGACTTGCTGTTGATGCTGCACGTCGCTGCTGCTGTCTGCCTGATTTTTAAATTGCAACCAAATCAGAAAAATGACAGCAAGTGCCAGCAAAAAAATAAATCCCCACAATAAAATAATCATCATCCCACTACTCTATTTTCAATCTTATAGGCTAAATTTGCTATATTCATCAATGAATTAACTTCGGGTTTTCGTCTACACACCCATCACTATTACATGCTTTAGCGGCTTTGTATAGCAAACCGCATAAGCTAAAAATCACGCTACCCGCTGACTAAAAGATTCACACAAGTCGAGTAAACGGTTGGCATAACCCCACTCGTTGTCATACCACGCAAAAACTTTGGCTTGATGACCCACGACCATGGTTTGACTTAAATCGACAATTAAAGAATAAGGTGAATGGTTAAAGTCGCTCGATACCAAAGGCTCATCGGTCACTTGCATAATTTCGGCATAATCATGCGCTGCCGAAGCACACAACACCTGATTCAATTTGTGCACCGTAATTGGTGACTGAGAAATAAAAGTTAAATCAATAGCTGCAACATTAATGGTCGGTACACGAATCGAGTAACCATCAATCCGATCTGCCATTTTTGGCATGACTTGTTTTAATGCACCCAAGGCAGATGAAGTTGTAGGAATAATATTTTGCCCTGATGCACGCGCACGACGTAAATCACGGTGTGCTTGATCCAATACAGTTTGATCGGCTGTGACTGCATGAATTTCAGTCATTAATGCGGTATCAATTCCGAAAGCATCATCAATGATTTTAACTAATGGTACTAAAGCCTGCGTGGTACAAGATACGCTGGAAATAATTTGGTCGGTACTTTTGACTTCATGATGATTCACACCATAAACAATCGCAGCATCTACAGTATCGAATGGTGCAGCGCCAATAATCACACGTTTGGCGCCCGCAGTAATATGCTGCGTTGCCGCCTCGCGGGAACGAAACAACCCTGTGCATTCCAATACCACATCTACATTTAAAGCTTGCCACGGCAACTGTGCAGGTTGAGCCTGATTCAACACCTGAACTTTTAATTGCGCCAAACCTGCAGAAATATTCAAAAAAATCTGTTCATTTTCAAGGCTAATTTCCACCTGCCCTTTAAAACGACCATGGGTACTGTCGTATTTAAATAAATGAACCAAGGTTTCTACATCGGCAATGTCATTTATGGCGACGATTTCAAAATGAAAGTCTTTGGGATTTTCAAACCAAGCCCGCAGCACATTGCGCCCGATTCTACCAAAGCCATTGATTGCCACTCGTTGCATGACTGATCCTTTCATAATGAAATCAAAATTTAAGCACAGACTATGTTAATAGATTTTGAGGCCTTACTGAAAAAAATCAGATCAATTCTGCGAATTTTCACGCAATTTGTTGTTTAATTCGGCAAATCAAAAATATCAGCTTTGACTTTCTAGCTTACATTTACGTTTTCTTAAATTTTGTATTCTACTTTATGGCAGTTCGGCATACTCCGTGACCTACAGTAAACGCTTATTTTGAATGTAAATGTTCATCATCTTCTATTGCAAAGATTTATTCTGCGTAATCGCAACCAAGTTTGCGTCAGAATTGTCATCTATTCACACTAAAATGATTGGTGATAATGGCTTTTTCCGTTATAATTTGGCGTTTTTAAAATTTTAAGCCTGCATTACAGCAAAAGAATTATTTTTGTCAGACTGTCTTGCGTTTAGCCCAATCGGAAATTATGGAGTGACTTGGTTGTGAGTACTCGTTTTATGACATCAGCTGAAATTCGTGAAGCATTTTTGCGTTACTTTGAATCGCAAGGGCATACACGTGTCGCATCGAGTTCTCTAGTACCCGCCAATGACCCAACCCTGTTATTTACCAATGCAGGTATGAACCAGTTTAAAGACTGTTTCCTTGGGTTAGAAAAACGTGATTATGTACGTGCTGTATCGTCACAAAAATGTGTGCGTGCAGGCGGTAAACATAACGATTTAGACAATGTGGGTTATACCGCACGTCACCATACTTTCTTTGAAATGTTAGGTAACTTCTCGTTTGGTGATTATTTCAAACGTGATGCAATTAAATTTGCTTGGGAATTTTTAACCAGTGAACAATGGTTAGCGCTACCAAAAGACCGTTTATATGCCACGGTTTACCACACCGATGATGAAGCATTTGACATCTGGAACAAAGAAATTGGTTTAGATGCTTCTCGTATTATCCGTATTGGCGATAACAAAGGCGGCCAATATGCTTCAGACAACTTCTGGGCAATGGGTGATACAGGTCCTTGCGGTCCGTGTTCTGAAATTTTCTATGATCATGGCGATCATATCTGGGGTGGCTTACCAGGCACACCTGAAGAAGATGGCGACCGTTTCATTGAAATTTGGAACAACGTATTCATGCAGTTCAACCGCACTGCAGATGGTGTATTACACCCGCTTCCAGCACCTTCTGTAGATACAGGTATGGGCTTGGAGCGTATTTCTGCAGTATTGCAACATGTGAATTCAAACTACGAAATTGACCTGTTCCAGCACTTACTCAAAAATGCAGCACAGATTATTGGTTTAGACACGACTGCTCTTGAAGTAACTGCACAGCAAACTGGCAAGCCTGTAGACTACCCTGCTTCACTCAAAGTAGTTGCTGACCACGCTCGTTCTTGCTGCTTCCTAATTGCCGATGGCGTGAATCCATCGAATGAAGGTCGTGGTTATGTATTGCGTCGTATTATTCGTCGTGCAGTACGTCACGGCAACAAGCTTGGCGCAACAGGTTCATTCTTCCACAAAATGCTTCAGCCTTTAATTGAAGTAATGGGTCAAGCTTATCCTGAACTTGCAGCAAATCAAGCGCGTATTGAAGCGCAACTTCTAAAAGAAGAAGAACAATTTGCCAAAACGCTTGAGCAAGGTTTGAAATTGCTTGAAGGTGAATTGGCACAGCTTAAAGGCTCGGTCATTCCTGGTGAAGTGGTATTTAAACTATATGACACTTACGGCTTCCCAACAGATTTAACGGCAGACATTGCACGTGAACGCGACTTGACCATTGACGAAGCAGGCTTTGAAGTTGAAATGGCAGCGCAACGTCAACGTGCACGCGATGCAGGTAAATTTGCAGTTGACTACAACTCAATTGTAAAAGTTGAAGGTGAAACTCAATTTGATGGCTATGACGCAACGACTGGTCAGGGTCAAATTGTGGCTATTTATAAAGATGGCGAACAAGTCGATGAAGTAGTTGAAGGCGATGAAGCTTTAATCGTACTCAATCAAACCCCGTTCTATGCAGAAAGCGGTGGTCAGATTGGTGATACAGGTCTATTCAAAAACGAAACAGGTATTTTTGAAGTTCAAGACACCAAAAAATCTGGCGGTGCTTTTGTTCATCAAGGTATTGTTACCATGGGCAGTTTAAAAGCTGCGCAAGCGGTGGAAGCGATTGTAAAAGCAGACATCCGCGAAGCTACTGCACGCAACCACTCTGCAACACACTTATTGCACGCTGCCCTACGTCAAGTTTTAGGTGCACACGTACAGCAAAAAGGTTCGTTGGTTGCTTCTGATATTTTACGTTTTGACTTTGCCAATGACCAACCTGTGTCATTTGAACAATTGCAAGAAATTGAGCGTTTGGTAAATGCAGAAGTCATTGCCAATACCGCAGTTTCTACTGAATTACTGGATATTGAAGCAGCCAAAGCCAAAGGCGCAATGATGCTATTTGGTGAAAAGTATGGCGATGAAGTTCGCGTACTTTCTATGGGTTCAATCATTGAAGATAAAAACTTCTCCATTGAACTTTGTGGCGGTATTCACGTGAAACGTACAGGTGATATTGGTCTGTTCAAAATCATCTCTGAAGGTGGTGTTGCAGCTGGTGTACGTCGTATTGAAGCAATTACAGGCAGCAAAGCCGTTGAAGCCGTTCAAAAAACTGAACGCGATATCAACAGCATCAATGCTTTGTTGAAAGCACAAAAAGACCAAACTTTAGAAAAAGTGAATACATTGGTCGATACAGCATCTAGCCTTCAAAAGCAGATTGAACAGCTCAATCAAAAATTAGCGCACTTCCAAGCAGCTGAACTTTTAAGTCAAGTACAAGAACTTGCTGGACGTACCACGCTCATTACCACTGTACAAAATATGGATGCAAAATCACTGCGTAATTTGCACGACGGTGTAAAATCCAAACTCGACCAAGCAGTGATTGTACTTGCAGGTGTAGAAGGCGATAAAGTCAGCTTAATCGCTTCTGTTGCACCAGACTTTACTGCTACGATTAAAGCAGGAGACATCATCAAACACTTGGCTACAGAACTAGGTGGTAAAGGTGGTGGTAAACCTGATTTGGCACAAGGTGGCGCGCCACTTAACGAGAACTTTGCAACGGTGATGGCAGGTTTAACTGCTTGGCTTGCGGCAAAATAATCTCACTTTTTGTGTAACTGACCCTGAGCAGGTAAATTCGGGGTCATGGCTTATATGGAACAACTATGGCACTAATCGTTCAAAAATATGGCGGTACCTCAATGGGTACTCCCGAGCGCATTTTAAATGTTGCTCGTCGTGTGAAGCGCTGGCATGATCATGGCCACAAAGTAGTGGTTGTCGTTTCTGCCATGAGTGGCGAAACCAATCGCCTACTCGCTCTCGCGAAAGCCATTACCGAAACCCCTGATCCGCGTGAATTAGACCAAATGGTGTCTACAGGCGAACAGGTGACGATTTCGATGTTAGCGATGGCGCTGAATTCTATTGGCGTTGCAGCAAAATCACTAACTGGTCGCCAAGTTGGTATTCAAACTGACAGCGCATTTACCAAAGCACGTATTGAAGCGATTAATACTGACGTGTTAACTGAAAACCTAGACGCAGGCCGTGTGATTGTGGTTGCTGGTTTCCAAGGGTTTGATGCTGAAGGTAACACCACGACTTTAGGTCGTGGCGGTTCTGATACTTCTGGCGTTGCACTTGCTGCTGCATTGAAAGCCGATGAATGTCAAATTTACACTGACGTAGATGGCGTTTACACCACAGACCCACGCGTTGCACCAAAAGCCAAAAAAGTAGATCGTATTTCTTTTGAAGAAATGCTAGAAATGGCTTCTTTAGGTTCTAAAGTATTGCAAATTCGTGCGGTTGAATTTGCAGGTAAATACCAAGTACCTTTACGTGTATTATCAAGTTTTGATAATGACAATGATGGCGCATTCGACGAAGATTTTAAACAAAATGTCGGCACACTCATTACTACTGAATTGGAAGACAACATGGAACAACCTATCATCTCAGGTATCGCGTTTAACCGTGACGAAGCAAAATTAACTATTTTAGGTGTGCCTGATGAGCCAGGTATTGCATCTAAAATCTTGTCACCTATTGGCGCTGCCAATGTTGAAGTTGACATGATCATCCAAAACGTAGAAGAAGATGGTACTACCGACTTTACTTTTACTGTAAACCGTGGCGAACTTGCCAAAGCAAAATCAATTCTTGAAGCAACTGCCAAAGAAATTGGTGCACGTGAAGTCGCTACACGTGGTGACATCGTGAAAGTATCTATCGTAGGTGTAGGTATGCGTTCACACGCAGGTGTTGCAAGCAAAATGTTTACTGCACTTGCAGATGAAGGCATCAACATTCTAATGATTTCTACTTCTGAAATTAAAATTTCAGTCATTATTGAAGAAAACTATTTAGAGCTTGCAGTACGTACTTTACACACTGTATTTGGTCTAGATCGTGAAAGCGGTGAGTCTAGCGCACGCGCTTAATACGCCCCTGTCAGAAAATGTAATTGTCTGACAAATTTTGCGAAAAAGTACAAAAAAATAGAGCCACTATAGTTTTTTTTATAGTGGCTCTGTTATATTGAGCAACATGCTTTCATAAATTTTGGCAGCGCTGTATCTTATAAAATAAATAATGATACGTTCCGTTAAAATTTACTGGTTTTTATTTGGTTGTGACTTTTAAATTGCTTTAAAAATCAATGCAGGTTTAGCATTTTGCAAGGAGATAAACATGCTGATTCTGACCCGACGTGTCGGAGAAACATTAATGATTGGGGACCAAGTCAGCGTGACTGTGCTTGGTGTCAAAGGTAACCAAGTTCGTATTGGTGTAAATGCCCCGAAAGAAGTATCGGTTCATCGTGAAGAAATCTATCAACGTATTCAACACGAGCGTGCCATGCATGAGCATTTGCAACATTTAGATCAAGATTATCAACCTTCATTTGAAGAAGATAACTACTCGCAAAATGACTTTAATCGTTAAACGATTAAGGTAATTGAATATAAAGCGGCTCATTTGCCGCTTTAAATTTTTCTGCTGAATGCTTTTTAAAAACTCGCATCATTTCAGAGTTGCTCGCTGATTCGAAGCATGTAAAGACTATTTTACAGGCAACTCAGCACAAGTTTTGCATGAAAATTACTGTGAGTTTTCCATTAATTCTAAAGCTTTACGCACAGGTGCAAAACTACGTCGATGTGCCGCAATCACGCCATGCTGTGCAATGGCTTCAAAATGTGCTTTGGTTGGATAACCTTTATGTTTGGCAAAACCAAATTGTGGAAATGCTTGATCAAGCAATACCATTTCACGGTCACGCGCCACTTTAGCTAAAATACTGGCTGCCGAAATCTCTGCATGTAATGCATCTCCCCCAACAACGGCATCACAAGACATCGCTAAACCCTGCGGAATTTTATTGCCATCGACTAAGACATGCTCAGGTTGAATAGATAAGGCTTCCACCGCACGACGCATCGCCAATAACGACGCTTGCAAAATATTCAGTTCATCAATTTCGGCTGCAGATGCTTCTGCAATTGCCCAAGCCAAAGCCTTTTCCTGAATTTCAACAAATAACTTTTCACGCTTTTTTTCTGTCAGTTTTTTAGAATCATTTAAACCTTCAATCGGGTTATTCGGATCTAAAATAACTGCCGCAGCGACAACAGAACCCACTAAAGGCCCACGCCCTGCTTCATCTACACCTGCAATTTTCATCATCTTTTTCCAGAAAAAATAGGCTGAAATCTTCAGCCTATCTTACGATGCGAGTCACAACGCACCATTTTTAATTTTACAGAATCGGTAAAACTTATCTTACTGCTTCTGCCACACATGCATTAATGGTTCTTGATACTGCATTGCTCACAATGGTTGCACGTGCAGCAGGGTCAATTGCTGCAGTGGCTAAATCTACTGCAGTCACATTTTGTGGTGCTTTTTCACTAACACAACCACAAATTTCCGCTTGAACATTTTGCTTTTGCGTTGGTGTCATAACACGTGTCGCAGTGTGCCATGCAGGAATGTTGTTTAATTCAGTCACACACTTGGCATTAATTGCAATTTTAATCGCCGCCATACCCAATTGTTGAGTTGCTGTCGGTGCAGTTGTCGTTCCTGTAGTAGTACCTGTAGTGGTGGTACATGCAGATAAAACCAAAGCGATAGGTGCCAATACAGCGAGTAGTTTTTTCATGGATATTTCCTGTATTTAATATTCAAGTCATTTGAGTGAAACAATGCCGCTATTGTGCCTAAACTTGTTTGACGAAGGAATAGCTTTTTGCAATTTCTACATTCATGTGCTTAGGCTTAAGGCTAGGGGCTGTTGACAATTTTTCTATGTTTGCGACAACGCATATTTTTTAGCTGATATAAGGCATGAGGTAGGAAATTTAGTCATTCTAAATGACTGACTCATAACGCAATAGCAGCAAAAAATATGCTTGTCCTGAAAGGCTGTGGCTAAAACTTTCTCAGATTGCGTTATGAAACTTGGCAATAGTCTCGCTATTCCCTGCGTTTCATGCCTGATCTGCTCAGTTTTAGCCTACAGCGCAAACTATTTATGAAATATCAACAGCCCCCTCAAGAACGCTATTTTTTTTGCAGCGTTGCAGATTTTCAACACTCCGTTGCAGGTGGATACTTTTTTCGCTACATGCTGTTGTTTAGCATGCAAGCACACTATTCGCCTGAAACACAACATGAACAGTTCTCATTCATATTACACCCGTACCGCACAAGTTTTACATTGGCTCATGGCGATTATTTTTATTGGTGATTCGCTTATTTTGGCGTTACACCCACCCTGCGCCACAACTGCCTGACAGCATGTCACCGTTGATGAAAACACTAGCGCATTTAGGACATCTAGGTCTGTATTTTATGCTGATTGCGATTCCAATCACGGACTGTTTGTTTAGCTGGAGCGTGGGTAAACCTGTGCCTGTGTTGTATTTATTTGAAATTCCAGCCTTGGTGGATAAGAACCCCGAACTATTAGCAATTGTTAAACCTGTGCATACTTATTTGTCATGGTTTGCAGGGGCAATGGTGGTTGGGCATATGCTTGCAGCACTTAAACATCACTTTATAGATAAAGACGATGTATTGCGTAGTATGACGCAACAAGGTAAATAATTTTTAAAGCTTGAGTTTAAAGCGATTCAAATCGTTCTCCCACAAAAAAGCAGCTTAAATTAAGCTGCTTTTTTGTAGTCTAAGCTAATCTAAATTCAGTTTAACTCATCCCAATGCTTGAATTTGCTCAATCCATTTTTGCTTTTCTTCAGCCGAAATAAATGAAGCTTCAAAAGAATTAACCGCCAATTGTTTTAATTCAGCATTGCTTAAATCTAAAGCTTGGCTAATAGCAACAAAGTTATCATTCATATAACCACCAAAATAAGATGGATCATCTGAATTAACTGTCACTTTAACACCCTGCTGCAATAAACGGCGGATGTTGTGCTGTGCCATATCATCCACTACGCATAGCTTTAAATTACTCAATGGACAGACCGTGAGCGGCATTTTCTCTGCAATTAGACGTTGCATTAATACAGGATCTTCTTCAGAACGCACACCATGATCAATACGGTTTACTTTCAGTAAATCTAATGCTTCCCAAACATATTCGGCTGGCCCTTCTTCGCCTGCATGTGCCACGACTAAAAAGCCTGCTTCACGTGCTTTGGCAAAGACACGTTCAAACTTTGAAGGTGGATGTCCAACTTCGCTTGAGTCCAAACCCACTGCGATAATTTGATCTTTATAAGGCAAAGCCTGTTGAAGTGTGGCAAATGCTGCATCTTCGCTTAAATGACGCAAGAAACACATAATTAAATTTGAACTGATGCCTAATTTTGTTTGCGCATCATCACAAGCACGTTGTAAGCCATTAATCACGGTTGCAAATGCCACACCACGCTCGGTATGGGTTTGCGGATCAAAAAACATTTCGGTATGTACCACACGGTCTTCAACACATTTTTCAAAATATGCCCAAGCCAAATCGTAAAAATCTTGCTCATGCACCAACACTTGTGCGCCTGCATAATAAATATCTAAAAAAGACTGCAAGTTATGAAAGTTATATGCTTGTTTGACTTCTTCTACGGACTGATAAGGGATGTCTATTTGGTTGCGCTGCGCAATGGCAAACATCAATTCAGGTTCAAAAGTACCTTCAATATGCACATGCAATTCTGCTTTAGGTAATGCACAGATTAGCTCAAGTTGATTCATGTTCTGTCCTTTTTGCTATTTTATGGGAGAATATTAAAAAATTGATCAAAATAAAAAAGGGTGCAAACTGAGTTTACACCCCTTTTCAGTTTAAGAATATTAACCGCCAAACATGGCAAATTTTAATGCCCAAAGTGCAGCAATAATCCACACCATATAAGGTACAGACTTGGCTTTGCCAGTGAGTAGTTTAATCAGCGCATAGCTAATAAAGCCCATAGCGATGCCATCGGCAATAGAATAAGTAAATGGCATGAACACGACTGTTAAGAATGCAGGCACGGCTTCGGTGATGTCATCCCAATCAATATGCACAATGCCTTGAATCATCAACACACCCACAAATAACAAGGCAGGTGCAGTCGCAAAACCTGGTACCGATTGCGCAAGTGGTGCCAAGAACAAACAGGCAATAAACAACAAGCCAACAATCACTGCGGTTAAGCCTGTACGACCACCCGCTGCAACACCTGCAGATGATTCAATATACGGCGTTGTTGAAGATGTACCCAATGCCGCACCTGCAACAATTGCAGAAGAATCGGCAAAAAGTGCTTTTTTCAAACGGGGTAATTTACCATCTTGCAACAAGCCTGCACGGTGTGAAACACCCACTAAAGTACCTGTAGAGTCGAATAAATCGACTAAGAAAAATACGAAAATTACGCCAATTAAACTTGCTGTAAATAGACCTTCAAAGTCCATTTGCATAAAAGTAGGTGCAATAGATGGAATTTCACCAACCACACCTTTAAATTCGCTTAAACCTAAAGCTGTTGAAATAGCAGTCAGCACCAAAATACTGATGATAATTGCACCACGTACTTTAAAGTGATGCATTACTACAACCATTAAAAAGCCAAGTAGCGCTAACAGTACTGATGGTTGTTTTAAGTCACCCAAGCCCACCAAAGTCGCAGGATTATCAACAATAACACCTGCATTTTTTAGGGCGATTAAAGCTAGGAATAAACCAATACCACCGCCAATGGCTAGTTTTAATGACATGGGAATGGCATTAACAATGGCTTCACGGATTTTAAACATGCTAATGGCAATGAAAATAATCCCTGATACAAAAACTGCAGCCAAAGCCGTTTGCCAAGGCACACCCATGCCTAAACAAACCGAGTAAGTGAAATAGGCGTTTAGCCCCATGCCTGGTGCGAGTGCGATTGGGTAATTGGCAACAATTCCCATCACCAAGCAGCCAATAGCTGCGGCTAAACAGGTGGCGACAAAGACAGCTCCATGATCCATTCCTGTTTCAGATAAAATCATCGGATTGACAATAATGATGTAACACATGGTTAAGAATGTGGTTACACCCGCCAAAATCTCGGTACGGAATGTGGTCTTGTTTTCGCTTAATTTGAATAAGCGCTCAAGCATTCCCGCTGAGGATGGATTAGGAGTCGTCATGACCTAGCCCCTGTAAATAAACTGAATTTGCAGCATGACGCAATTTTAAGTCAGCACTTAAAAGCCTGTGTCAGTTGCGGCAATGGATTTGCCCAATGAGCATGTAAAATTACATGAAAAAGATAAACTTAATTCACAATCAAGCATTTGATTTTATCAAAATCAAAAATTCGGAATGCTAAATAAAAAAGCCGCATAAATTTTATGCAGCTTTGTTCATCTTTTTTTTACTTCAGTCACTCTCAAAAGTAATGCCTTTGAGTTGTGATGAAGCAGTTTCAATTGGCAAATTATACCATAGGGATTTTTTAAAAATTCTAGTTTTTTGAATTAAAGATAAAATTTTACGATAAAGTGAAGCACACAAAAGTGTGATGAATAAAGCAATTACCACACATTATGTTAGAAATTTCTACGCTTATTCTGTGACTTGCAAAATCTGTGGTGTAGCCGCTTCTGTTTTTTCTAGCGATAAATTTGCAGATTCAGTCAAAACTCGGTTCAGTTCTGCCTGCTTTCGCGTTTCCTCTTCCAAGTAAACGAGATAACCTAATAAAACGACCAACACCACCAAAACTGGCACAAGAATGTGTTTCATGTCATTTACTTTTATTGAACAATTTTCATACATATTAGCAAAAATTATGCGCGGTGTAACTCTTAATACGCCCCAGTCAAAATTTGTGCTTCAGCGATCAAACTCAATCTATTACATTAAGCCATTGTATGAATGGTATTTTTAAAACGTTTCCAAGATACATAGAAAAATGTTGTTGCAATTGCGATTAACCATAGAAAGGAAGGCCAGACCACATCCAATCCTGCATTTCGGTATAAAATTGCTTGCGCCAATGTTACAAAATGCATTGTCGTTGCAATCAACATGATATTTTGAATAATTTCTGGCATGCTTTCTCGTGGTGTACTTGCCCCAGACAACATTTGCAAGGGAATCAGAATAAGCATCATCAGCAAACCGAATTGCGGCATCGATTTAGACACGGTTGCCATATATATACCCATTGAGGTTGTTGCAAATAAGGTCAGCAAGGCTCCAAAGAAAAATAACAGCAAACTTCCTTCTATGGGTACCTGTAATGCCCCCTGCACCACTACTTTTAAGCCTAAAAAAGCTGCTAAAAGCACCACAAGGCTCATCGATAAAACCTTTGCCAGCATAATTTCAAAAACCGTGACTAGCATAACCGTTAAATGCTTAATGGTGCCATGTTCTCGCTCACGAATCAGTGCACAAATGAAATGTGGAAAGAGGCTTCAAAGCTCTAGTGCAAAATAAAAACCAATTAGTGCAAAATAAGCCGAAAACTTACATGTGTACACCACTGTGTACATATTTTTAAACTATAAGCGAATTTATGTATCTTTAAGAAAAGCAATAAAAAAGCCCTAAATCGTTATAATTCAGAGCTTTATTACTTATATGAAGTTATGTAACAACATATAATTTTAATGTATTGGTAGGCATATCCAGACTCGAACTGGAGACCTCTACGATGTCAACGTAGCGCTCTAACCAACTGAGCTATACGCCTAAAGTGCTTCGCATCATATTCAGTTTTGATTTTTAAGACAAGTCCTTTCTGTGTTTTTTCAACACATCCGAGCAAGTTTTAAGCAAATCAAAAAACACCTGCTCTGAAACACGGTCATGTTCAGGCGCATAAGAATATTGTTGATAGCACACGCCTAAACGCTTAAATGCCTCTTGTTCATTTGCATCTACCTGCGCTGCTAAACGCTGCATCCACACACTCACTGTTTCTGCATCCTGTTTTTGCAACTGAGCGGGCAATCTTTTAGAAAATTTGTCTAAGGCACGATTTATGCGAGAACCTTGCTGACGTTTTTTCCAAAAAATCCAGCCAAAATACCCTGCTAAGATCATGAGAATACTTGAAACCAACACCGCTGCCAAAGCATAGTTTGAGTGCAGCCCTAAGCGTCCAAACCAGTGACGCTGTGACTCGGCATCATAACCCACGACCTTGCTTTGCCATTGATAACTTGCATAATCACTCCACACCCGTAAAGAACGAATAAAATTAGAATGTTGGTATTGCCACATTTGTGTGTCAGCACCCAAAACGGCCCGATCATCTGCCATTAGGTTTTGCATACCATCATCTATACGTTGAGGTGCAATGATGGCTGTCGGGTCTATGCGTACCCATTGTTGATTGAGCAACACTTCTGTCCAAGCATGTGCATCTTGCTGTCGTACTTCCCAGCTTTGTCCATCGGGTGCAAGTTCCCCACCCTGATAGCCCACGACTACACGCGCTGGAATCCCGACATAACGCATCAATAAGGCAAAACTTGAGGCATAATGTTCACAAAAACCTTGCTTACTCTGAAACAAGAATTCATCGACTCGGTTTTGTCCGAGCATTCCAGGTTTTAAGGTATAACTAAAGCCATTATTGCGATACCACTGCAATACATTCTGCACGTAGCGTTCAGGTTGTTGCTGACTTTGAGCAAACATCTGCAGGGCAAATTGCTGAGCTTTTGGGTCAGATTGCGTCTGTACCTGAACATTTAAACGCTGGCTAAAGCGTCGATAACGCTCGTTCTGTGCATCATCCCCTTGAATACGTGCAGATTCCCCAACCCACTGCAAAGCAATCGGTTGAATCCGACCATTTTGACGCTGTGGCACCATACTCCAATCACGGCGTAATACATAACCGTGTTGATTCGGTACAGATTTTTCCAGCGCCATAATCCACTGTGCACGTGGGTCTGCTGCAATATATTGATACTGAAAATCGACTTGCTCTGGCTGTAATTGTGCTGCCTGAACGGGTTGTTGATTGCTAAAATTGCTTGTCCATGTGCGACCATCATATTGATCAAGTACCATCGCCCGCCAATATAGTTTTGAACGTGGCGGCAGTTGCTGCATATTCCCCACAATACGAAATGCCAAAGCAGAAGATTGTGATAATTCGGCAATATCGCCCGGTGACATCGTGTCACTAATACCTGTCACGCCTTTGGCATCAGGAATAGGTACATGCCACAATGGCGGTAAACGTGGAAAGAATAAAAACAATAATAAAAAGAATGGCAAAGCGTATGCGATAAACTTGGCGACATTTTTAAGGTCATGCTTTGCATCTTGCCTGCTCGAATGACGCGACGCATAATCTGAAAATGCACTTTTTTGAATCCGATATAACCCAATTAAACAACTGATTAAACATAGAATGACCAACACGGTCATCCACATGCTCTGGCTGTATAAAAATGAACTGGCGCTCACAAAAAGCGCAAAATTAAATAAAATAATCAGGTCGCGCTGAGTATGACTTTCTAAAGCTTTGGCAAACAAAAAGGTGCTTAATAAGGCAACCCCTGCCTCTACACCAATCAGGCTTTTATAACTCAAATAAATGCTGGCTAAGGCACAACAGGTCAATCCATAAGTCCAAACTTTAGAAATACGCGCTGTCTTGTTTTTATAGTGAAGATACAACAGCAACAACATGAGTCCGAAAATGACACTCAATGCCACAGGGCTAAACAGCATGTGAGCAGCCAAAATTAAGATCAGGCTAAGCAGAATAGATTGCTGAATCGAATTGTGCATGATCATCAAGCCTGTGCCAAAAGAATTTTTGCCTGTTTCAACTGCCGCTCGCCTACGCCTTTTTCAAGGGTCGCATGCGGCAAAAACATCGCATAATTCAACTGTTGTTGTTCACATTGTTCAACTAAGCCCATCATCAAACTTAGTTTTTCTTCGTGGGTCGGTGCAGGCATGTGTTCATAGTGAATGTCGATACTCTGTTGATCCTGATATTGTTCAAAAACTTTCACATATAAGCCCTGACCGCGTGCCGCTTGCTTCCACGACACGGCTTGTAAGGAATCGCCCAATTGAAAATCACGCAGCTCACGAAACTCGTCTAAATCGGGTTGAAAGCTGTGTTGATGCTGTTTATTCTCTGCGCTATACATGGCGGCTTTGGGTGCCACCCACGCGGTACGTGACAAATTCAAATAAGTCCACGCACGTACCAAGCCAAAAGGATAAACCGAATAAATGTGTAAATAAGGATAATGAAACTGCCCACGTTGCGCTGCAAAAAATGTCAACACATACTGCTGCTGAGTGTCTTGAATAAGAACCTTTTCTAATTGATGATCGGCTTTAATCCATAAATAGCGTGCCTGCGCGACCTCTTGTTTGAAATGCAATTGTAATTGCAATACTTCACCTACTTGCCCAACTTCGGTGGTCACAATTTCAATCTCTAATTCATGCAGCTGCTTAAAGGTCAAATAAAAACTGATACATAAAATGGCACTGATCAAAAAGCAAAAGCCTAAAATCAGGTTATTGCCATAATTCACGCCTGCAATAAACGTGATCAAAATCAGCACTAAATACAGATAGCCCTGTTGGTAAATAAAAACCAAAATATCTTTTTGTTTTAAGGCCTTGTGTCGATCAAATTTAAAACGTGTCTTGATCCAGTTTTGCCATGCCTGCTTAAACATGCGTGTACTAACTCACTTTAACCTGTTGCATCACATACAAAGTTTCTGCCTCACTCAATCCAATACGATGTGCAGCAACTGCCACAAATACCGCTTGAATATCATCGGCAGTGACAAAACTACGTTGCTCAATTAGAGCATGTGCTTGTGCTGCTTTTTTCAATGCCAAAACACCACGGGTAGATAATCCGTGACGCGCTTTACGGGTTTCTGTGGCTAAGTCGAGTAAGTAATCTAGCGCGGTATCTGACACATAAATTTCCGTGACCAATTGCTGTAAATTTAAAATTTCTGTTTCAGTAAAAATATGGGCCAAACTGGCAATCAGCGCATGTCTGGAGTTTTGTTGCAGCAACATTTTTTCAGCAAAACGCGATGGATAACCCAAAGACAGACGCATTAAAAAACGATCAAGCTGTGATTCTGGCAGCGCATAAGTACCACTTTGAAACAGTGGATTTTGTGTGGCAATCACCCAAAAAGGTTGCGGCAAGCTATAACGCACACCATCCACCGTAACCGCGCCTTCTTCCATCGCTTCCAACAAGGCACTTTGGGTTTTAGGCGAACAACGGTTAATTTCATCTGCCAATAAAATTTGGGTAAAAATAGGGCCTTGCTTAAACTCAAATTGATGTTCTTTTTGATTAAACATATTCACGCCAATCACATCACTGGCCAGCATGTCATTGGTAAACTGAATACGCTGAAATTGCAGACCCGCCAAGTGCGATAAGGCACTCGATAAAGTCGTTTTACCTAATCCGGGTAAATCTTCAAAAAGCACATGCCCGCCCGCCAACAAACAACTTAACGCCAATTTGGTCTGCTGTTCTTTATCTAAAATAATGGTATTAATTTCAGTCAAAAAAGCCTGAATTTTTCCAGCATAAGATTCAATCTGTGCATTGAGCTGTTGCTGCGCTTGCGTCAGTTGTTGTTTTTGAACTTTTTCTGTACCCCAAATCACAGTAAATCCCCTTATCCCCAATAAAAAACGGCGCATGTTTAAACATACACCGTTTTGCTAAATTTCCAAAGAAATCCTCGAGATATTCTAAACTGCCTAAAAAAGTAAGTTTTAAACAGCTCGTATCTCTATACGTTTCCATCGTGATACGGGATTAACACGGACACTTTTTCAAACCACCTTTTGCCGATGGATAACGCGCATCGACACAGTAGCGATAAAAAGTCTTCGGATCCATGGCTTCTAAATCTGGATGATGCTTACGCATGTGTTCCAAATAATTCTGATAATCGGGTACACCGACCATTAAACGAAAACTTTGTTGCAAACGCTGCCATAAAGTAGCGATACGCGACCAGTTTTTCGGATTCAGAATCAAATCCTTTTGCGACATGATGGTCATTTTAATGATGTTGTAAATCACCGTTTTACTCTGTTGGGCAAATTTAAGCTTAATCATGTGCTCACTCCTAATGACCACTATTCGGCTGAATCGTTTCAGGATCACGATAAATCGCTTCAGCTTCATGTACAGTTGGTGTTGGACTTGCCAAGGCACGACGAATCACCCCAATGGCAGCGAACAACATCACAAATGCCACAATCATAAAGAAACCACATAACACGGCATTAATTTGATTGGACATGACAATGGTTTGCATTTCAGTCACTGTTTTTGCAGGTGCTAAAATTTCATTGCGTTGAATTGCAGCATTGAAACGATCTGCTTGCGCCAAGAAACCAATTTTGGGATTGTCGTGGAAAATCTTTTGCCAACCTGCGGTCATTGAAGTAATGAACAAGAAAACCGTTGGGATAATCGTCACCCAAACATATTTTTCTTTTTTCATTTTAAACAGAATCACTGTACCTAAAATGAGCGCCATCGCTGCCAAAATTTGGTTACCAATACCAAATAGAGGCCATAAGCTATTAATACCGCCTAAAGGATCGACCACGCCTTGATAGACGAAGAAGCCCCAACCAGCCACCGCAACTGCTGTGCCAAGCAAGTTACCAAAGAAGTTATGTGAGTTTTTCACTGCAGGAATAACAATACCTACAGTATCTTGCACCATAAAACGGCAAGCACGTGTGCCTGCATCTACTGCAGTTAAAATAAATAAGGCTTCAAATAAAATGGCAAAGTGATACCAGAATGCCATCATTGAGCGGTTATTAAAAATCTCGGTGATGATATGTGCCATACCAATTGCAAACGTTGGCGCACCACCCGTACGTGACAGAATCGAGCTTTCACCGACTTCTTTTGCCAAAATGGTTAAAGCCTCAGGAGTCACTACAAAGCCTAAATTTCGTACCGCTTCTGCTGCACTTTCCACCGTTGTACCTAAAACTGCAGTGGGTGCATTAATGGCAAAGTACACGCCTGGGTCTAGCACCGTGGCACAAATCATTGCCATGATTGCCACGAAAGACTCCATCAACATGCCGCCATAACCAATCATCCGAATGTCTTTTTCGTTATTGACTAGTTTTGGCGTCGTACCTGAAGACACTAAGGCGTGGAAACCTGAAATCGCACCGCAGGCAATGGTAATAAATAAGAATGGGAACAATGAACCCGCAAATACTGGCCCTGTACCATCAATAAAATGGGTCACCGCAGGCATCTTCATTTCAGGCATTGCAAACACAATCCCGACAGCCAAACCCGCAATAACACCAATTTTTAAGAACGTCGATAAATAATCACGTGGCGCCAATAACAACCACACTGGCAAAACTGAAGCAATAAAACCGTAGGCAATTAAACACCACGTTAATTCTGTGCCACTTAAAGTAAATAAAGGCCCCCAGAATGGATGCTGTGCAACATTTTCACCATAAATAATACCCATCATCATCAGGACAAAACCAATAATGGAAACCTCAGCAATTTTCCCCGGGCGAATAAAACGCATATAAATGCCCATGAAAATCGCAATTGGGATGGTGGCTGCAATACTAAATACGCCCCACGGACTATTGGTTAAAGCTTTCACGACAACCAAAGCGAGTACGGCAAGAATAATCACCATCACGCCCAGCGCACCCAGCATGACAATCACACCAGCAAATGAACCCAACTCTTGTTTTGCCATTTCTCCCAAAGAACGCCCATCACGACGTGTAGAAATAAACAAAACCAAAAAGTCTTGGACTGCACCTGCCAACACCACCCCGACTAAAAGCCAGATCGTGCCGGGTAAATAACCCATTTGTGCTGCAAGAATAGGCCCAACTAAAGGGCCTGCACCTGCAATCGCGGCAAAGTGGTGACCAAATAACACACTTTTATTGGTGGGCACATAATCTAAACCGTCAGCCAAACGATGTGCGGGCGTTAAGCGTCGCTCATTTAACTCAAATACTTTGGTGGCAATAAATAAACTGTAGAAGCGGTATGCAATGCTATAGACACAGACCGCAGCTAAAACTAACCAGACTGCATTGACGTGTTCGCCTCTACTGACTGCCAATATCCCAAAAGATACTGCACCCAATATAGCGACCAAAAGCCATATAATTTTTGAAGTCAGACCAGACTTCGGTTGAACTGTTTCCATGTCAATCTCTCTTCTTGTTACATTTTTTAAGTGTTACTTTTATTGTCGAGATGTAGCTTTATTTCCTAAATCCTTGGTTGATCCTGCTCCTTTTATTTTGATGTCTGCTGCCCTTACATCCATAGTGTGCGCTACCGTACACTTAAATGGAGCACCAACAGTTTCCTATACTTTTCACCTATTCTTTTACCACATAATCAAATCAACAAAAAAGGGGGATGACGCGAATCATCCCCCTCTTTTACTTATGATTTATCAATAAATCATTATGCGCGTTCTAGGTATTCACCTGTACGTGTATCTACACGAACGCTTTCTTCTTGCTGTACGAATAAAGGAACACGTACCACTGCACCTGTTTCTAATTTCGCTGGTTTACCGCCACCACCAGAAGTATCGCCACGTACACCCGGATCAGTTTCGACAATTTTTAATACCACGAAGTTTGGTGCGTTTACAGTTAAAGGCACACCGTTAAACAACATAATGGTACATTTTTCGTTTGAATCATCTTTTAACCATTTTGCAGCATCGCCCATTGCGGTTTTGTCAGCAGCAATTTGCTCAAAAGATACAGGATCCATGAAGTTCCACATTTCGCCATCGTTGTAGAGGTATTCCATTTCTACTTCTACAATGTCAGCTGCTTCTAGTGAATCACCAGACTTAAATGTTTTTTCTAAAACTTTACCAGAACGAAGGTTACGAAGTTTTACGCGGTTAAACGCTTGACCTTTACCTGGCTTTACATATTCATTTTCCATGATTGAACATGGGTTACCATCAAGCATAACCTTAAGGCCTGACTTGAAATCATTCGTAGAATAATAGGCCATGACTGGCACACTCCAAACTGACTAACTTAACTATTTATGTTACAAAGCAAATGACCAACGCAGCTTTGCGATGCTCGCCATCTTGCAACATCTTTTTTCATCGGACGTATTGTAAATGAGCAAGCCATAACGAAGCAATGAAAATCCACTACCGATCACCTCAAGATATCGGTAAAATCAGCTGTTTTGTAATGATTCTGATTCAAAGCGATTAATCATTCGCGGCATTCACGCTCAATGAACAAAGAATTCATCTACGCTAAATAGATGTGTACTTGGTTCCTTTCACCTCATATTTAAATCTTTTCTGGCATGATCAACTACCTGTACCAAGAACAAAACTGGCAATCTCAACTCAGTGACTTGATCACCGACCCACGCGAATTGTTAAATATTTTAGAGCTGTCTGAACAGCAGTTGCTGTCAGGTGCTTTACTGGCATCCAATCGGTTTAAATTGCGTATCCCGCGTGCATTTGTGGCCAAAATGCAAAAAGGCAATCCACTCGATCCTTTACTGTTACAGGTTCTGCCGCATCATTTAGAACTGGAAGATCATCCTGGATTTGTGACCGACCCTTTGGGTGAGGAACAAGCCAATCAACAACCTGGAGTCTTACACAAATATAAATCACGCTTTTTGCTGACCTTGACTGGTGCTTGCGCAGTACATTGTCGTTATTGTTTCCGCAGGCACTTTCCTTATCAGGAAAATCTGCCAAAAACTGAAGACTGGGACAATATCCGTAATTACATTGAAAGTCAGCCCGATATTAATGAAGTGATTTTAAGTGGTGGCGACCCGCTCACTTTGTCAAATCGTAAATTAAATATCTGGATTGAGCGTTTAGCGTCTATTCCACAAATAAAATTTTTGAGAATTCATTCACGAGTTCCGATTGTTATTCCCAACCGTGTCGATGAATCGCTGATTTCCTTACTAAAAAATAGTAGGCTGCGTATTATTCTAGTGGTACACTCGAACCACGCATCAGAATTAGATGACTTTACCTGTTCGCAACTTGCCAAGTTAGTCGAACAAAATATCACCGTTCTGAATCAAGCAGTCTTATTAAATGGGGTCAATAATTCTGCTCAGGTCTTGGTCGATTTAAGCTATCGTCTTTTTGATGCGGGGGTGATGCCTTACTATTTACACGTGTTAGATAAAGTAAAAGGAGCGCATCATTTTGATTTAATGCCGCAAGACATTGATCACATCTATAAAGAGCTTTTAGCGAACTTACCCGGCTATTTAGTTCCTAAACTCGTTAGGGAAATTGCGGGCGAAAAAAACAAGACACCGCTTTTTGGGGTTTCAACTTATTGAGTTAAATAACAATCATGAATATGAATACTTCAGATCTTTTTCTAGTTCCCAGCGAACTAAAGCTGGAGCAATTGAGTTTTTGTCAAAATACGGTTAAAAGCATTCAGGCATGGGCAGCGGATTTATCCATTTTACAATTGGGTGATTCTTCCCAAGCTCTATTTAATGCACTTTTAGAAATTTCAGAACTGAAATGTCAGGAAACATTACGTTTTGACTTAATTCAAGCTATTCATCCGACACTTGAAAATGTGCTTACCAGTCTGGAAAAGCATTTTTTCAACCAGGCTTTGATTAGTAATGACCGCAACGATCATATTATTGAACTCGCGCTGTTATTACGCAGTCATTTCGCCAAAGTCTATATTAATATTTCCCGACGTAGCCACCAACAACTCACCCAACAAAAATTTTCTTTATTTGCCTTTAATTTAAAAAAGAACTTACAAACTGCACGAGTTCTATCTAGCTATTATGCTTTACAACAATTAGCTCTACTGCGCTATCAACAACACATGCTTTATAGCCACGCCTTGCCAAATCAGTGGTTAATTGCACACCAACTTTTAGATACAGCCATTCAACAACATTATTATTTAAATAATATTAATCAGTTACAAGGCACACAACATCAACTGATTAATATTGCTCAAGCCTATGCACAGCTGATTTTATTGGAAATTTTCAATACCCATCAAATTCGACCTGCAGAAATTCAAGGCTTATATCTCTGCAGCTTTGATTGGGCAAAACTGATTCAAGTTTTACCCAAAGAAACGACGCTTTCACGTTATGTGGTCGATGCAAGCAAAGATCATCCACCTATTTACAATACGCACCAAAGCCAAGGTTTTCATGCCAATATTTTTATTGCAACTCAACCCCTACTCGATCATTTAAATGAAGCTCAAGGTCGTAAAGGTGAACATTTATCACGCAATGAAAAGCTATTCTTAACCCCTGCTTTGCATTTCCATTTGCACAATATTTTGACCAATACAGCAGAACGTGTGCATGAGCGTTATGAATATTCGGCACGGATTAAAATTTGCTTTGGTTTGACTGTGGCACATTTTTATCTGTCTAATGGCAAAAACTTCAATGAAACGCTGGCTTTGGGCGATAACTACCAATTCCAGAATGAAAGCCAGTTTATCAATGCCATGCATACCAACTCTACGGTAGATATTAGCGCTGTTAAAACCTTAGACCGTGAAGCCAAACAAATTTACAATGCCGATGTTTTAGATATTAGTGTCAATGGCTATCGTATTAAATGGACGGGTGAAACACCGAAAAACCTTAAAACAGGTGAATTTATTCTGGTTCAGGAAAATAGCCAAAGTCCGTGGCGTGGTGGTGTCATTCGCTGGATTAAACAATCTGCTGAAAAAAGCTTAGAACTTGGCTTGGAAATTTTAACCCAAGATATTTACCCTTGTGCTGTTTTTGTTAAAACAGATCGGCATACAGGACATTATCATCCAGCATTATTGGTACAAAGTACGCAGGTCAATGAAGTCAATACCTCATTGATTTTGCCAAGTCTGCAATTATTACGTGACAAACAAACCGTACAGCTACGTTTAGGTGAAGAAGAACTAAAAGTGTTCTTAATTAAGCCGTTATTGATTACCCAAAGCTTTATGCGCTTTGATTTTGAGTTGTTGAATGACCAACAACAGCCTTTACTTGATGGTTTTATTCAGAAACAAGTGAATGAAGTTAAAAATCACGATTTATGGGAAGCATTAAAGTGAGAAATCCATTATTGTCTAAAAAGCTCAAACGTACCGAAACACGTTTACTCATAATCGATGACAACCAAATACGTTTTAATCAAATTTGTGAACAACTCACTGCAAATGAGCACCGTGTTCAGGCTTATCTATTAGATGACATTAAAAACTTTGAAAAACAATTACATTTAACTTGGGATTTGGTGATCTTTGGTCGTGCTTATGACCTAAAAGTCGATCAGGCACTCACTTTAATTCGTGCATCACAGCAACCAAATTTACCGCTACTTTTGCTCAAACCAGACGATTACGATGCCACGCAATACACCAGTTATGTGCGCAAAGGCATCTATGACATTATCAATTTAGATTACCCCGAACGCTTCTATTTTGGCTTAATTCGCGCACTGTCTTTTAGTCGCTTACAGCAGTCACAAGAACAACTTATGACTGAACTGGAAAATGCACAATCACAAGCTCAGGCGTTGGTCGAAGACAGTAGCAAAGCAGTAGCCATTATTCAGGAAGGAATTCATGCACAAGCCAATGCTGAATATTTACAGCTATTTGGTTTAAAAAGTGAAGATGACCTTATTGGCTTGCCATTATTGGATTTATTGCAACCGCAAGATATTACAGATTTTAAATTCCGCTTTAAGAAAGTCAGTCAAGGACAATTTGAACACGGCCGTTTTGATATTCATAGCCAAAACCCGCTTCTGGCAAAACAAAACCCGCTCAAAATTGAATTTGTTGGAGCAGCTGACGACGCCATACAAATCACCATAGATATTGAAAATACGGCGCAAAATACTGTCCCTGCTCAAACGACAGCAGACAAAGCAGCGGCAAAACCAAGCACATACCAATTGGTAAATCGCACTTTAGCCAAACAGCCATCTAATGCCAATGCTTTGGTGGTGTTTTCTTTGGCGAACTGTCCTGAATCAATTTTCCAAGCCGATTGGCAAACCACAAAAAATTACTTTACCAACATTCAAAATTTTTTAAAAGAACAGACCAATGTACCATTATTTAATGTGAGTAATGGTTTAGTGGTTGGTTTGTTCCAAGCAGAATCGCCTGCAATTTTAGAATCGAAACTGATTGGCTTAAATTCACTCACGAAACCGCAATTACTTACGGTAGATCAACATACTTACCCACTTAATTTGCGTATTGGTTATGTGCCATTCACTCCAGACATTCAAAATGAAAGCAGTTTTGAGCAACTGATTAGCCAAGGTTTTGCCAACGCATTACCACAACAGCAAGAACAACATAACTCAGGTTTAACCTTAGACTTGTCCTTTGGTGAATCTAACTTAAATGTAATTGAATCTGCTGCAGCTGTACCACAATCGTATAGTGAATCTGCGATTATTGCAGCGATACGTCAAAGTCTTGATCGTGGTGAAATTCATCTGAAGTATCAACAACTTTATGATAAGCAAGACACCAATTTATATACCTATGAAGTAACTAGTGGCTTTATTTTCAATAGTGAATGGAAATCACTGACAGGCTTAATAGATTTGGCTGAAGACCCAGAATTATCCATTAAACTGGATCGTTGGATTTTGGTCGAAGCCTGTAAACAATTGCACAACTTCATTACCCAATATCCTGAAGCAAAGCTGATTATCAATTTAAACAAATTTGTTTTATTACAAGACCGCAGCTTCCCTGAGTTTGTGTCTAAACTGATAACGATTATTGGTAGCCGCCTCAGCCATCCATTAATTTTACAATTCTCTGAAGAAGACATCAGCCAAAACTTAGGTGATGCGCAGAAACAAATCAGTTTATTACGTCAGCACGGCGCTGAAATTTCTCTGCGTGATTTTGGTCATTCGATTTATAGTGAATCTATCTTGAAACAAGTCGATATTCACTACTTGACCTTGCACAGTGCACTGACTGAAAAACTGGCTGCTGATGACTCGACGCAAGAATTACAGGAACAATTGAGCATTTATAGTGAAATTAAACCTGTAGAAGTGTTATTGCGTGACTTAAATGATATGAACCTGTTTGCGAATGCGTGGAATGTCGATGCGCGCTTTATTCAGGGTGATTATTTCCAGAAAAAACTCGATCATTTAATTGATGTGCAAGACCAATAAGGTCTTGTGCATTAGGGTCTATTTGTAGACCCTAAAATTTAAGGCACAAAAAAACGGGCAATTGCCCGTTTTTTTCGTACTGGATATTAACGTTTGATAGAACGTGACATACCAGCAAAACGTTGTTTGAACTTGTCGATACGACCGCCAGTGTCAACGTTCTTTTGCTTACCAGTGTAGAACGGGTGGCATGCAGAACATACGTCAAGATAAAGAGTTTCTTTACCAACTGCTGAACGAGTTTCGATTACGTTACCGCAAGAACAAGTTGCAACTAATTTTTCATATTTTGGGTGAATATCGGCGCGCATCGTCGATTACTCCTAAGATTTAAGAAGGCTTAAGCTGTCATCGCAATTGGTCACTCTCATTAAAAAAATGAGGACATGCTTTAAAAGCAGACCAACACCACAACAGACCATTCTTTTGGCCCACCGAGACGGATACCGTCAGAGCTAAGCACAACAAGTTGGGCAATATTATACGGAATAAAATATTTTAAAGCTAATTATTCTTAGGAATTTAATTCCTGAGGTTCAGTCGAATCGGGCTGCTTTTCGAGATAATTGGCTATCACACCGCACACCATCAACTGAATTTGATGGAAAATCATGATCGGTAAAACAATCATCCCCAACGGCTGCCCAATAAATAAAATTTGCGCCATCGGTACACCACTGGCTAAGGTTTTTTTGGAGCTACAAAAAAATGCGGCAATTTGGTCTTCACGTGCAAAACCCAACCATTGCGGCATAACCCACGCCAACCACATCACAAGGGTCAATAACACGGAACAAGCAATAATCAACAGCAATAAAGTCATACCACTAACTTGATGCCACAATCCTGCTACCACTGCCCCACTAAATGCACCATAAACCACCATCAAAATCGAACCCTGATCAAATACCTTGACCAGCTTTGGTAATTTCAACATCTGAGGAAAAACATAAGGACGTAATAACTGCCCCAAAATAAATGGCACCAATAACAATAAAGTAATTTGAATAATCGAATTTGTCGGGTCAAAACCGTGTTCAGACTGCCCTAAAATAAAGATGCCTACTAAAACTGGGGTAATAAACATCCCAATTAAATTAGAGAATGACGCACTGCAGACTGCGCTGGCAACATTGCCTTTTGCCACTGACGTAAAGGCAATTGAAGATTGCACGGTTGAAGGCAAAAAGCACATGAACAAAAAGCCCCAATACAGCTCCTGCCCGAGCATTGGCACTAGAATTGGCTTTGCCAGCAAACCTAAAATTGGGAATAACGCAAAGGTAAAAGTAAATACCAACGCATGCAATTTCCAATGCATCATGCCCTGAATGACAGCTTCACGTGATAATTTCGCCCCATGCAAAAAGAATAAGATTGCAATGGCAACTGTCGTAATCACACTAAAAACTTCGGCTGCTTGCCCTGACACAGGCACGACACTGGCGAGGATGACCATCACAAACAAAAGAATGGTAAAGCGATCCAATGCCAATAACTTCAACATAAACACATCCTGTATATTCTTTTACTGTTGCAAAAAAGCCCAGCAATTTTTACCTTTCGATAAAGGTATATTACTGAGCAATATTCAAAAAGCGAGCATTTTCAGGCGATGCTCAATATTTTCAAAATGAATACTGAACAACATTCAGTTTATTGCGCCATAAAGGTTTGGTTTTTACTGCTTCACTGATGAAGACTTAGTTATTACGTGCGTTCTGATCTTGCTGAATCAATTCAACTTTATAACCATCTGGGTCTTCAACAAAAGCAATGACAGTTACACCACCTTTCATTGGCCCTGCTTCACGTACCACATTGCCGCCACGCGCCTTAATTTCTTCACATGCTTTGTAGGCATCGTCTACCGCAATTGCGATATGACCATAGCCATTGCCCAAGTCATAACTGTCTGTATCCCAGTTATGCGTCAACTCCAAAACGGTGTGATTTTCTTCATCGCCATAGCCTACAAAAGCAAGGGTAAAACGACCTTCTTCATAATCACGCTTACGCAGCAAAGTCATGCCTAAAACTTCTGTATAAAATTTTAATGATTGCTCTAAATTACCTACACGTAACATGGTATGCAGCATGCGCATGTCATTCATCCTTTTGTTCAATCGGTTTTGCTTGTATGTGTTGATGGTCACGTAACAATTTCGCCACCCACACCACTAAAATTAAAATAGGGATTCCAATTAATGTGGTCATGAGGAAAAAGTTTGGATAACCAATATTGGTCACTATAGTACCTGAATAACCACCTAAAATCTTAGGAGTCAAGGTCATGAGTGAGCTAAAAATTGCATATTGCACAGCAGTAAATGACACACTGGTTAAACTGGATAAAAATGCGATAAAAGCCGCGCCCGCTAAACCTGAAGCCAAGTTATCGACAATAATCGCAAAATATAACCATGCTGTGCTATATGGCTTAATCACCTTGCCCTGAATTTCAACCATATTGTTTGAAGATGATTGAACGATCGGCAAAGGTTGTATATCTACATCCAAAGCATTGGCTTCATGTGTGTTTAAATCGACCTGATAGGTTTGGCTGTGTTGTTGTACTGTTTGCTGTCTATTCAATAATACGGCTTGCAGTTGTTTACTTGGTGAGTCTGCCAAAAGCTGCCCTGCAATCGCTGCCGTAAACATTCCTTGTGCATCTAGTTTTGCATCAAAATTTTGACCATCTAGCTGCAGTACAATTTTTTGCTGTTCGGTTAAGGCAGGCCCTGCATATTGCCCACGTACGACAATACTGTTGCTGGCTTCATTTTCGCTAATACGATTATCCGAAGTCAGTGGTAAAAACTGGAGTTGTGCAGTTTCAATCTCAGTTTGGTGCAAATACGGCATCGACACTAAACGTGACGGCGTATCGCCCGTTTGGTATTGCGCACGTACCTGAATTTCATCCTGTGTTGCTAAAACCTGACTAGGCACAGCCACTTTCCAATATCCAACTTCATCGGCCTGGGTTTGATATTGTTGCTGCCCCACAGAAACTTGCACATCGCTCAGTTGCTGTCCTGACTTCACCAGACCAATAAAAATAAGATTGGTGGATGATGCCAACACCGCGCCAACAAACATTAATTTCATAATGTTCATACGCTGTGCCAGTAAACCGCCCAAGAAGCCACCCACTAAACTGAAAATGACCCCATAAACCTTAACCGCTTCGGCAATTTGTTCTTTGCTAAAGTTCAAATCCTGATAGAACACATTGGAAATTACACCTGCAATAATGTCTGAAACTCGATAAAAACCAATCAAGAGTAATAACACCAGTGCCAGTTTCATGCCGTAGCGTTTAAAGAAATCTGCAACAGGATGCACCCATGTTTCAAATGCCATCTGTTTATTGACTGCGCCCAATTTGACCAAAATTGTGCCCATGCTTACAGCAGCCGCACCCGATGCAATAAAACGTAAAGCTTCTATAGAAAATAATAAAAATGCATCTTTGAGTTGGAATTGTTGTTTTAAGGCTTCGGTAAAATTACCCGAAAAGACGTAGCACAATACAAAACTGAATACCGCAACAAAAAACACCGTAACCAGACGAAAATAGTCGCGTCGTTGATAATGCTTGCTGACCCGATTCACTTGCGGCTCACGAATCACCAAAGTCGTGATAATGCCAATCAGCATCACCGCAGCCATCGCCAAATAGGTAATTTTCCATGCACTATAAATATAGTTGCCTTTGGCTGTACCTAACGAGGCTGCCAAAAATAAAGCACCTGCCCCTGCGACAATCATCCCAATGCGATAGCCCGCGTTATAGGTCGATGCCAACACGGTTTGCATTTGAGTTTCAGCCAGTTCGATACGGTAAGCATCAATCACAATATCTTGCGTGGCTGCAGAAAAGCCTAGTAATACTGCACCCAATGCCATTTGATATAAATGTGCCTGCCCCAAAGCTGGGTCAGAAAATGCCATGACTGCAATTGCACAGACTATTAAACATTGAGCAATGAGCAGCCATGCCCGACGTCGCCCTAGTTTTTTGGTTAAATAGGGTACGGGTAATTCATCAATTAATGGTGCCCAGACAAATTTAAAGGAATAACCCAAGGCAGCCCAACTAAAGAAAGTGACCGCACTTTTGTCAATGCCTGCTTCGCCCAACCACAAAGATAGACTGGAAAAAATCAGTAAAATTGGAATACCTGCAGAGAAGCCCAAAAACAGCATAATCAGCGCACGACGGTCTAAAAATGCCGTAAATGCAGCTTTCCACCCTGTATTTTGTGCTGAAGTTTGCCCAGTCTGTTGTGTGGTCATTCGATTATTATTTTCTATCAAGTCAAATTGTTGTTATTCAATCGCGGAATAGCTTCTGTTTCAACAGTATTTATGAAATTATCCACAACAGCCTTGTCATTTTGTAGTAAAAATTACGGCTTAGCTTGAATTTTCCGCTTAAACCTGTATACCTTTAAACTTCTAACTGCAATATTTCGTTTTGGATTTCTACAGTGACCCAAAGACTTGATCAAATCACCCCATCAATGACAACCAACACAACAACAGCAGCGCAAGATGAACAACAACCGCTTCTCAGCTCTGCCTTTGAACAAAGCGAAATACAAACGACTTTAGAAAATACACGACTCAAAGCAACACAACTAACCCATATTCCAAATTACGATAACATTCCCGCTTCGACCCGACGCATTAAACCGCTGAATAATTTTTTAGGACAAGATCGGGCACGCGCTTCGGTGGAAGCAGGTATTTCCCTGCCATATTCTGGCTACAATATTTTTGCAGTGGGTACGGCGGGATTGGGCAAACGTACCATGGTCAAGCGTTTGCTGCAGCAACATGCCAAGAGCATGCCCACACCGAATGACTGGGTTTATGTCAATAATTTCAAACACCCGCGCCAACCGATTGCCTTGCAACTGCCTGCAGGTCAAGCGCCTAAATTTCAAAGTTTGTTACATCAAACTTGGCAAACTATTTTAAAGCAACTCGAACGTCGCTTTACCGCAGAAACCTATCACAACCGCATTGAAATGATTCGTCAGCAAGCGGGTGATGAACAGCAACAAGCCTTAATTGAGCTGACCAGTGAAGGTGAAGAACTCGATTTAAAACTGATTGCGCAGGAAGATGAACATTGCTTTGTACCCGTGCATCTGAAAAATGACAAAATGCAGGAAATGTCTAAGGAAGATATTAACGCCTTGGACAGCAAAACCCGTGCAGAAATTGCGTCCAATATTCGTTATATGAATAAAAAACTGGAGCGTTTGGGTTTGCATTTAGGCGATTTAGAAGATGACGCACGTGACAAAGTACAAGACCTGAACCGTGATATTGCCAAACAAGTGGTAATGCCACGCATTGATATTATTCAAAATAAATATCCTAGTGTCGAAGGTTTGACTGAATATTTACAATACTATGCCGAAGATATTATTAATAATGTCGAGTTTGTTTTAGAACAGGAAGAAGATGATTTCCGTCCTGGCACCTTTAGCCGTATTCCTGCGCGCTACCAAGCCAATATTATTGTGACGCACAAACCCAACAGCGGTGTACCTGTTATTTTTGAAGATTTTCCAACCCATTACAATTTATTGGGGCATGTAGAACAACTCACGCAAAACGGCACCATTACCACTGACTTCACCTTAATTCGTGCAGGTAGCTTACATAAAGCCAATGGCGGCTTTTTGATGCTCGAAGCAGAGCAGTTACTGGAACAGCCTTATGCATGGCAAGGACTGAAACGCGCTTTAAAATCGGGGCAATTGAAACTTTCATCTTTGGAACACATGCTAACTTTAACAGGCAGCATTTCAATTGAACCACAAGCCATTCCACTAAATATTAAAGTGATTTTACTGGCAGAGCCTGAAATTTATTATGAAATTTTAGAGCTAGAACCCGAACTTGGCAGCGTGTTTAAAATCCGTGCCGACTTTACCGATACATTACAACGTAATGACGAAAACGAGCAGGCATATATGCAGCTGATTGCCGACTATGTGCAATCTGACAAATTATTACCATTTGACCGTTCTGCTTTGGCAGCTTTACTTACTGACTCAAGCCGTCAAGCTGAAGATCAAAGCTCACTCTCCTTACATGCCCTCACCTTGGGGGATTTAATTCGTGAATCGCATCACCATGCGGCACAGGCGGGCGATAAAACGGTTTCCGAACAGCATATCAATACCGCACTGGATCATCGCAAATATCGCTTAGGCTATTTAAGAGAACTGTACTGGCAAGATTTATCACGCGGTACGCAGTTAATAGAAACTCGCGGACATCGTTTAGGGCAAATTAATGCCCTGTCGGTCATTCACTATGCCGATGTCGAGTTTGGCTTACCTTCGCGCTTAACCGCCTCAGTCTATCAAGGCGGCGGCGATATTTTAGATATTGAACGCAGTGTTGAACTTGGCGGTTCTTTACATGCCAAAGGCGTGTTGTTGATGGCCAGTTTCCTCAAAGCACATTTTGGCCGTGAGCAAATTTTACATTTTTCTGCTGCCCTTGCCTTTGAGCAAAGTTATGGTCAGGTTGATGGTGACAGTGCAACAGTGGCAGAGCTTTCTGCTTTGATTTCTGCAATCAGCCAACTACCTATTGACCAATCTTGGGCCATTACAGGCTCCATGAACCAACTTGGTCAAGTACAGCCAATTGGTGGCGTGAATGCAAAAATTGAAGGTTTCTTTGATGCCTGCAAACTGCAAGGTTTAACTGGCAAGCAAGGCGTGATTATTCCACGTCAAAATATGCAGCACCTTATGTTGCGTAAAGATGTGATTGAAGCGGTAGAACAAGGTCAGTTCCACATTCACGCCATTGATACCATTGACCAAGCCTTAGAAATTTTAATGGCGCGTCCTGTGGGTAAACTCACTAAAAAAGGACGTTACAGTAAAGGTTCAATTTACGCTGCAGTGATGGAACAACTTGAGTATTGGCAAGCCATTGAAGATGGTGCTGAAATTGAAGAAGAGCCAAAGAAAAAGAAAAAGTCCAAGAAAGAAAAGGACAAAAAAGACCCAGAGAAAAAGGACAAAGCGCAAAAAGCCAAGAAAAAACAGAAATCGGCTGAACCATCTGATGCGGCAACTTCTGATGAAGTCACTGCTGAGTCGGCTGAAACTGCTGAACTTGCAACTGAAAGTACTACGGTAAACTAAGTGCAGTGATTCAAATCAGCTATTCAAGTGAATTCCAGATATATAAAAAGCGCCAAGGCGCTTTTTTTATATCAACTTTTTTGTATGGATGACTTTGGTCTAGTGTGACCCAAGTCCAATACTTTAAGCTTCAGGTGCTGGGCTGTATTGCTCAACTAAAGGCTTTAACTCACCTTTCTGGAACATATCCAACATAATATCGCTACCACCAATCAACTCACCGTTAATCCACAATTGTGGGAAAGTTGGCCAGTTCGCAATTTTTGGCAAAGTGGTACGAATATCCTGATTTTCTAAAATATTCACATAAGCAAAAGGACGACCAATTTGACTGAGTGCTTCTACTGCGCGCGCAGAAAAACCGCATTGTGGAAATTGTGGTGTGCCTTTCATGTAAAGAAGAACAGCATGTGTAGCAATTTGTTCACGAATTAACGCTTCGGTATCGCGTACTTGTTCAGTCATTGGTAAATCCTCAACTCATCTGTGTGGCATTATACCCAAAACCGAGCAAAACAGTACGTCTAAAGCAATAAATCCAATTTTATTTACAATTAGGCTTTTCATCTGCAGTAGATTTTGCTTATATAAGTTTTTCCCTCCAACCTAACAGATAAGAGTTAGTCATGAATAACATTACCCTTGCTCCTGTGCAAACTGATCAACCATCACATTTGATGCCTGTATTTGGCCGTCAGCCGATCAGCTTTGTCCGCGGTCGAGGTTCTTATCTTTATACTGAAGATGGCACAGAATATTTAGATGCACTTACAGGCATTGCCGTATGTGGTTTAGGTCACGCACACCCTGCAATTACCGAAGCCATTGCAGATCAGGCGGCTACCTTAATTCACACCAGTAACTTGTTTGAAGTGCCGTGGCAGACTGCTGCTGCACAAAAATTGGCGCAAGTTGCTGGCATGGAAGAAGTGTTTTTTTCAAACAGTGGCGCAGAGTCTAACGAAGGTGCAATTAAAATTGCACGTAAATTCGGTCATATGCAAGGCGTAGCCAATCCTAAAATTATTGTTGCAGATCACTCTTTCCACGGTCGTACTTTGGCTACCCTGTCTGCAACTGGCAATAAAAAAGTTCAGGAAGGTTTTGCACCTTTGGTTGAAGGCTTTATTCGTGTGCCTTTTGGTGATGTCGAAGCCATTGAAGAAGCTGCGATTCAGCATCCTGATATTGTGGCTATTTTAGTCGAGCCGATTCAGGGTGAAGGCGGTGTGAATACTGCACCACAAGGCTTTAGCTACCTAGAAGACATCCGCCGTATTTGTAATCAACACAACTGGCTGATGATGCTGGATGAAGTACAAACAGGAAATGGTCGTACAGGTAAATTCTTTGCTTATCAGCACACCAATATTGTGCCTGATGTATTGACTACAGCGAAAGGTTTGGGCAATGGCTTCCCAATTGGTGCAGTCATGACTCAAGGTCGTGGTGTGGGCGTTCTTACTGCTGGTAATCATGGCTCAACCTACAGTGGTACTGCGTTAGGTTCACGCGTGGTTTACACTGTTATTGACACCATCCAGAAAGAAAACTTGGTAGAAAATGCAGCAAAAATGGGTGGCTACATTGTGGAACAATTGCGTCAACAACTCGCAGACCAAAATGTAAGCGTGCGTGGTTTTGGCTTGATGATTGGTATTGAATTACCAAAACCATGTGCAGAGTTGGTCGATATTGCCCGCGATGAATACAAAATGATTATTAACGTAACTGCAGGTTCTGTAGTGCGTTTATTGCCAACATTAAATATTACTCAAGCCCAGGCAGATCAATTGATTGAACGCCTTGTAGCAATGATTAAAAAATTCTTGGCTTAAATAAATCCCTAACAAAAAGCCGCAGTTTGAACTGCGGCTTTTTGCTAACTAAATGGTCGATCAGTATATTATCAACATTCAATTAAGATGCTTCTTGAAACACTCGCCCACCCTGCAATTGAGAAAAATATTGTTTTAAGGCTTCCAAACAACGATGTACTTTCATCGGTTGTTGCTCATGTTTGGAAATGATTGCATACAAGGTAAATGCGGGTAATTTCCACTCAGGCAAAATTTCAACCAAACTGCCATTAAGCAAATCTTTTTGAATATCCAAATGCAAAATTCGCGCAAGCCCATGCCCTTGCATACACAAAGATTTAGACACCAACACATTATTGGTCGATAGACGCGAGCCCAACTCTACATCCACATTTTCAGCAGTGCTGATATGCTTAAAATTGAGTTGCTGAAAATTCTTCATAATGGTTAATGGAATTAACTCGTGATGTTTTAAATCTTCAGGACGTGAAATGGGCGCGGTTTGATTTAAATAACTAGGTGATGCGACTAAAACTTGGTCAATAAGTGCAATAGGAATCACATGCTGGTTTTGATCTTCAATTATTGGACTCATACGCAGCGCAATATCAATACGACCATCAATCAGGTCAATGTATTGATTGTCGGTTTCTAGATGTACAGACAAGCCACGATGGGCAGACAGCCAATGAGAAAGTGCGGGAATCACATGGTTCGCGGCTAATTCTGGAGTGGTGGCAATTCTTAAATCACCGACCAAATCATCTCTTAACTCATTAATGCGTATTTTACCACGCTCAGCAGCGGCGAGCATTTCTTGACAACTGTGGAAAAAAGCTTGTCCTGCTTCAGTCAAACTCAGTTTTCTAGTAGAACGATGCAGAAGCGTGACTTCCATATCTTGTTCTAGTGAACGGATTTGCTGACTGACGGCGCTGGTGGTGATCCCTAAATCACGTGCTGCACCGCTAAACGAGCTTTTTTCAACAACACAAGCAAATACACCCATTGCTCGAAGTTGATCTAACATAAATTCCCTCTGAAATTATAATCGTTGCCCTCATCTATCGATAAAAGCAACTTATTGTATTATACGGTGAAATTTATGCTTTGTATTCGTGATATTTAATTTATTGGTAAAACATTAGTTGGATTGATTGGCTTGCCATCTAGACGTACCTGAAACTCCAACATGGTACGTGTTGCACCAGAAGAACCCATTTCAGCAATCTTTTGACCCGCTGTGACATTTTGACCACTGCTCACATTCATCTTACTGTTATGTGCATAGGCGGTGATATAACCATCAATGTGCTTGATTAAAATCAAGTTCCCATATTCTTTTAATCCATCTGCAGCATAAACCACCTGCCCATCTGCTGCGGCATAAATTGGATCGCCCACATTGCCACCGTAACGAATTCCTTTGATATTACTTGCCAAATTAAACTGTGCAATCACAGCACCTTGTGATGGTTTCACCCAGCGCAATGTGCTGCTACGCACAGGTGTACTTGGTGTTGTTGAGCTAGTGGTCGTGGTTGTAGTCGATGTTACCGGTGCAGGTGTCACAGGTGTCGTTGGTAATGTGACTGTTTGACGTTGAATTGGTGCAGCCTGTGTTACAGGGCGAGTGCTTGTTGTACGTGGTGCATTGCCCGCTTTCAAACGAATCGACTGCCCGACATAAATACGATACGGCGGTGCAATATCATTCATTTCTGCAATGCTGAGATAGCTCAAACCATAACGTGCAGCGATACCACTTAAAGTATCACCCGAACGCACAGTATAAAAATTCGGCGCTGTTGCATAACGCGCAGAATTATTCACTTGAGGTTTAGAGGCACAACCACTCAACACGACGGTAGCCACAACAGCACTTGATAACACTAAGGTTTTCAACAATGCTGTTGGTGTGCTAAATAAACGATACTGAAACACCACAGGCATTCTTTCCTCTCTACAAATTCTAAATATTTTCTATTGCGCTAAGAGTAGCAAAAAAGTCCTTGTAATGAGGCTTACAAGCTACTTTTTCACAAAGTTATAACATTAGTTAGCCAATTTGGGAAAATTGACTGTGCAATGATTGCAAAACGTCATAATTGGTGGCATCCATCTGAATTGGTGTCACGCTGACATAGCCATTTGCTACCGCAAAAAAATCAGACTCAATTTCAGTTAAGCCTTTTTTCGGTGCAGCCACTGCCTCGCCCGACAAACCAATCCAATACACTTGACGCCCTCGTGGATCGACCTGACTAGTAATTGGCTTAGATTGGGTACGCTGTCCTTGATAGGTAATTTTTGTGCCCTGCAACACTGGCACATCTGGAATATTCACATTAAAAATATGTCGTGCAGGTAAACTTGGTAAACCTTGAGCAATAAAGTCATGTACCCACTGCGCTGCCTGCATATAATCTTGCGGATGCTGATAAGCACGTACATTATGCCCTGCAAGTGATACCGCAATCGCAGGCTGTTTCATCAAACGTCCTTCAAATGCCGCACCGACTGTGCCTGAGTACAGTACATCATCCCCTAGATTTGCACCGCTGTTAATGCCGCTGACCACCAAATCAAATTCGAAATCGAACAATCCATTCATCGACAAATAGACACAGTCTGCAGGTGTACCATTCACTGCCCAGACATCTTCAGCAATTTGCACAGGACGTAATGGTCGGTCTAAAGTCAGCGCACTCGAAAAACCACTGCGTTCACTTTCGGGTGCAACAATCACCACGCGACCCAAAGGTTTTAAGGCTTTCGCCAAAGCTTGGATACCAGGTGCAAACACGCCATCATCATTGGCTATCAAAATATTCACAGAAAAATCTCAGATAAAACAAATATAAAGGTTATATACTAAAATATAGCAACGTCGGTTCAATCTTAAACTTGTTTGTGCCTGATTCATGCCTAAGCACATTTAATAAGCACACGACAACAAAATGACTGATCAGCACATTTCATTGAAATATACAAAAGATTATATATATTTAGCGCTTAACATCCATCCAAAAATATATGTGATTCTCATGATTTTAGCTTTGTCATTTCGTCGTTTATTGGGTCTAGGTTTTGCTGCTGTATTAACGCAGTCTGTAATTGCAGAAGATTTGACTGCAGCAGAAGCCAATACGATTGTGAAAGAAGATGTTGCAGCGGCACAAGTCATGACTGAAATGTGCCCTGCACTGATTGGAAAAAATGCAAAATTAGATGCCAATATTCAAGCACTGATTCAAACTTATCTACAAGATTATTCAGAATCGAACATGACGCTTGCCAAACTACAAGCCGACGCAGAATATCAATCCGTTTTAGCTGAAGCGCGTGAAGCAGCAAAAGATACAGCCAAAGAAGAGCAAAAAGTAGTGTGTCAGGAAGCTTTAGAATTAGCACTTTAAATCACATGATTTAAATACTATTTTGAGCCTGTAAATAATTTTGCATACTCACCCTTTAAGGCAAACTTTCAAAGTTTGCCTTAAATTTTATGCTTAGTTTTTATATCTGGTATTTTTCCACTATTATTTTACGCTTTATATCAAGCCACTGATTTTCAAATTTCAGACTTTAATCTTCACTTTTTATACATGATTTGCGCTCAGATCACACAGCTTTAATACATTTTCACTCTTTCAATTCGCAAATAAATGATTCATCTTATAAGCACTTAAATGAATCGGTAGATTCAGTTCAAACAATATTTAAGGTACTTGATATGCAATTTTCTGGCTTAAAAAATTCACGTGCAGTTCATTTTTTTGGCGCAGTTGCGCTCAGTTTGGGTTTAAGTCAAGCCGCAATTGCGCAAGAAGAAAATATTGAAGTGACGCCATTACAACAAGTGACTCAGCAAGAATTAGCCGCTATTTATGTGTTATCTGAAGTTTGCCCTTCACTAGTCAAAGAACAAGATCAATTTCATCAGGGTTATACAAAACTTGCCCAAGAATATATGCCTAAAGAAAAAGACGCTGTTACTGCCTTAAGTAAACTCAGCAAACAAAAAAGCTTCCAGCCAATTTTAAAAGAAGCCCGTGCCGATGCCAAAGCTGCTGGAACAGCCAAAAACCAAGCAATTTGCCAAGAATTGACAGCATATAGCAGATAATACAATTTGGTTACAATACTTTTATCAATAAGCCGATTTCTCCCATAGAAGTCGGCTGAGCTTTGCCCTAAAATGCTAGCTCTTTTGTGCATACCTCAAGTATTGGAACCTCTTAGAATGACCCCAAAAAGCGCCCTTGCTGCATTATTACTATTACCAAGCTTTTCTTATGCAGCAACTGTCTTAGCTACACCACCAGAACTCAATAACAAATCATACGTTTTGATGGATTATGAGACGGGACAAATTTTAGCTTCAAAAAATGAAAACGAAAAACTCGCCCCTGCCTCAATGACCAAAATGATGACTAGTTTCATCATTGAACAAAAGTTATTAAAAGGCGAACTCACGGAAGATGAACAAGTCCGCATGAATGAGTCTGCATGGTGTCGTGGCAGCAGCACAGAATCATGTATGTATGTTCCTTTAAATGGCACAGCAACCGTACTTGAAATGCTACGCGGAATTATCGTGCAATCGGGCAACGATGCATCTAAAGCCATGGCAGAGCACATTGCAGGTAATGAAGGCACATTCGTTCACATGATGAATGAAGAAGCCAAACGTATTGGCATGAGCAATACCCAGTTTATGAACTCTACGGGTATGCCTGCTGAAGGTCACTTTTCTACCGCAAAAGATATGGCGACTTTAGCGCAGCACATCATCCATGACAGCTCAAAATACTACCCAATTTATTCTGAAAAAGAGTTTTCTTTTAATGGAATTAAACAAGGCAACCGTAATGCCCTGTTATATACCGACCCAAGCGTGGATGGTTTAAAAACAGGTCATACCAACGAAGCGGGTTACTGCTTAACCACTTCATCTAAACGTGGCCCAATGCGTTTAATTTCGGTGATTTTTGGTGCGCCAACCATGCAAGCTCGTGCAACTCAAACTCGTGAATTGTTAGCTTGGGGTTATGCAAATTACGAAACTGTACGTGTTCAACCTGCCAACCAAGTCTTGGCAAAAGCCAAAGTTTGGTACGGTAAAAGTAAAGAAGCTCAAATTGGTTTACCAGAAAACTTTAACGTGACCATGCCTAAAGGCAAAGCCAACCAAATCAAAACACAATTGGTGGTTCAGCCTAAATTGACTGCTCCTTTGAAAAAAGGTCAAGTCATTGGTAAATATGTGGCAACTTTAGACGGTAAAGTGATTGCAGAAAAACCATTGGTTGCTTTGCAAGATATTGAACAAGCAGGCTTCTTTGCACGTATGCTAGACCATATCAAACAGTTCTTTAGTAATTTATTCTAAGATTTTCAGCTTAGACTAAAGCGAAGCACACATGCCCGCATGTGTGCTTTTTTATTTTATACTGTGTTTAATCCTGAATTTATAAGCTATAGATGTGTCAATCATGAAAAAAAATATTCGTGCCTATTTAGACCACACCCCAAAAATTGACGCAAGCTGTTATGTAGATGAATTATCTATTGTGATAGGTGATGTGCATTTGGCTGCCAATGTATCGGTTTGGCCTTTTGCCGTGATTCGTGGCGATGTTAATCATATTCGGATTGGTCAAAACTCCAATGTGCAAGATCATGCCATGCTGCATGTCAGCCATAAAAAAGCCGACAAACCTGAAGGTTCTCCGCTAATTATTGGCGAAGATGTCACCGTTGGACATGGTGTAACGTTACACGGCTGTACCATTGGTAATCGGGTGTTATTGGGCATCAATACGATTGTTTTAGATGATGTCGTTATTGAAGATGATGTGATGATTGGCGCAGGGTCTTTAGTGCCACCGCGTAAGCGTTTAGAAAGTGGCTATTTGTACGTGGGTAGCCCTGTGCAAAAAGTTCGTCCTTTAACCGACAAGGAAAAAGAGTTTTTGCCTTATTCTGCACGACACTATGTAAAAGTGGCGGGGAATTATCAATAATCCCCCCCTCAAAGTTCTTTTTGATTGTTGTAATTTGAGGGATTACACGTTCTGCACCGTTAATTTTAAACTCAGTGTATGAATGACATGATTAATCTTATCAAATCGAGAGGCTGAATCTTGACTTAGAGTTTTATACAAAGCTTTACGGTCAATATCTGCCTCTTTTTCTATTTGTGCAATAGCTTTGACTTTGGCAACAACACCTAGCGCAAATGAGATCACATCCAGCATCACCAAATGAATCAAAGAACAAAGTACCCCTCACATCTTCCCACAACTACACAAACCTACATTTACAGTTTTAAAGAAATCCCCTTTCAACATAGCCACATCCCCCTAAATTTTGTAGAATATGCGTTTTACCCCATGGTGCTTTTCAATGACCGCTTGGACTGCTCACGTTACTGTCGCCACCGTTATCGAAAAAAACGGAAAATTCCTGTTTGTTGAAGAACATACAGAAGGTGTGACGCATAGCGTGTTTAATCAGCCTGCAGGGCATGTTGAAGCTGGCGAAAGCTTAATTGAAGCAGCAATACGTGAAACCATGGAAGAAACTGGGCATCGGGTGAAAATTAATGCCTTACTCGGTATTTATAGCTATACTCCGCCTATGTTTCCTGACCGCACCTATTATCGCTTCTGCTTTCTAGCCGAATCGCTGCAACATGATGCGCAAGCCCAGCTCGATTCCGATATTATCGGTACTGTGTGGATGTCTGCAGATGAACTGGCTGAATCGGCACGTGCCCGAAGTCCGTTGGTACTGAAAGCGGTTCAAGATGCGCTCAGTGGTCAATCTTATCCTTTATCGCTCATTTACGAGCACCAAAATTCTCCCCTTATTTCTAGTTTGGATGCCTAATCCTATGCAACAACGTGTCATCGTCGGTATGTCAGGTGGTGTAGATTCATCTGTTTCTGCTGCACTTCTACTTCAACAAGGTTATCAAGTTGAAGGGCTTTTCATGAAAAACTGGGAAGAAGATGACGGCACTGAATATTGCACCGCGATGGAAGATCTTGCCGATGCGCAAGCGGTGTGCGACAAGCTAGGCATTAAGTTGCATACAGCCAACTTTGCGATGGAATATTGGGATCGGGTTTTTGAGCATTTTCTTGCCGAATATGCCGCAGGACGCACGCCAAACCCAGATATTTTATGCAATAAAGAAATTAAGTTCCGTGCCTTTTTAGATCACGCCATGAATTTAGGTGCAGATTTTATCGCCACAGGTCACTACGCTCGTCGTGGTGGAACGCAGTACAACTCCAAAGGTGAAGCATACGCTCCACTGTTACGTGGTTTAGATAAAAATAAAGATCAAACCTATTTCTTACATGCAGTGCATGGTCGTGAAATCAATAAAACCTTGTTCCCTGTGGGCGAAATTGAAAAGCCGCAAGTCCGAAAAATTGCCGAAGAACTAGATTTAGTCACTGCCAAGAAAAAAGACTCGACAGGGATTTGCTTTATTGGTGAACGTCGCTTTAATGATTTCTTAAAACAATATTTGCCTGCTCAAGCTGGAAAAATTGTTTTAGACGATGGCAAAGAGGTTGGTGAACATCACGGCTTAATGTACTATACGCTCGGTCAGCGTGGCGGGATTGGTATTGGCGGCTTAAAAGGTGTTGCTGAAGGTGCATGGTTTGTCCTGCATAAAGATATTGAAAACAATCGTTTAGTGATTGGTCAAGGTCATGAACATCCACTCATGCAAAGCACTATTTTATGGAGCGAAGCAATTGATTGGGTGGCAGGTGAACAAGAAATTCCAGCGTCAGGCTTCCGTTGTACTTGTCGCACTCGCTATCGCCAAGATGATCAGGACTGTGTAATTTTCAATGATGACAGCATGCCTGGCGGTGTACGTGTGGAATTTGATGAGCCACAACGTGCAGTCACTCCTGGTCAAAGTGTCGTATTCTATTCAGGCGAAGTGTGTTTAGGTGGTGGTGTGATTCACCATACCAATGCACCTAAACCCGATTTTATTTAAGGATTGTTTCGGATGACAGAGTTACCGTTTCAACAGTCACCAACTCTGAATGTTCGCCAAAATCGTGCCTTGGCGTTAGCGGGTGTGTTTCAAGCCACCCAGCTCACGCACATGACTGCACTCACAGGTCGACAAAGTATTGGTGAAAGCGGTAACTTTTATTTTGAGCAATTGATTAAAGCCAGTTTAAATATCCGTCCAAGTAGCAACCACAGTTCGCAAACTTTAGATTTTTTTAATCATTTGGCCGATATATCTTTAGGTTTAAAAACACTAGAAAGCAGCATCAACCAACCTTTTAATACTGCCCCTAAATCGCGTTTACCTAAATTATCCAATACCAAACTACCCATGTCGTATGCGATGGCACTCTTACAATTAGAAAAGAAAGTGTATAGCAATCCTAAATACGTCGAAATTATTGAACAATCGCAGCAAAAAATCTTAAAACAACTTTCATTTTTTGATCATAACTATTTGCATCCCAGTATTATTGCCAATTTAGCCCAAACCTATGTCGATACTGCGGGACAAATTAACCCGCGCATTATGGTACGTGGCAATGCAGAAGCATTTAAGGATTCTGCACATACCAACCGAATTCGAGCTTCGCTTTTTACAGGCTTACAAATGGCACACCTTTGGCGTCAACTTGGTGGCAGTTCATGGGGCATGGTATTTAGCAAACGTAAATTATTACGTGATATTCAAGATCTGGCGCGTTTACAGTATCAGGTGGTTTAAACCATGCTGAACACGCTTTTGTTTTAGGTTTAATTCCAAAGTTTAAGGAATCGATATGAACGCTTTAACCGCACTTTCTCCATTAGATGGGCGCTATGCAAGCAAATGTGATGCTCTCCGCCCTTTCCTCTCTGAGTTTGGTTTAATCCATGCTCGTGTGACTGTTGAAGTGCGTTGGTTACAAGCGCTTGCCAATCGTCCTGAAATTACCGAAGTACCTGCTTTCAGTGCTGCAACGAATGCTGCATTAGATGCAATTGTTGCAGATTTCTCTGAAGATGATGCCAACCGCATTAAAGAAATTGAACGCACCACCAACCATGACGTAAAAGCAGTTGAATATTTCTTAAAAGAAAAAATTGCCAACATTGATGAGTTAAAAAATGCAGGTGAGTTCATTCACTTTGCTTGTACTTCAGAAGACATCAACAACTTGTCACATGCTTTAATGCTTAAAAATGGTCGTGAAGTATTGGTTGCAGCGATGCAGCAAATCATTGATTCGATTGTTGCATTGGCAGAAAAACACGCAGATCAACCAATGTTGTCACGTACTCACGGTCAAACTGCAAGCCCAACAACTTTGGGTAAAGAAATGGCAAACGTGGCATATCGTCTTGCACGTCAAATCAAACAGTTCAAGCAAGTTGAGCTTTTGGGCAAAATCAATGGTGCAGTAGGTAACTACAACGCTCACCTTTCTGCATACCCAGAAATCAACTGGCCTGCACATTCTCAAGCATTTGTAGAATCTTTAGGTTTAAGCTTTAACCCATACACGACTCAAATTGAGCCACACGACTATATGGCAGAATTGTTTGATGCGCTACGTCGTTTCAACACCATTCTAATCGACTTCAACCGTGACGTTTGGGGCTACATCTCACTTGGTTTCTTCAAGCAAAAACTGAAAGAAGGTGAAGTTGGTTCTTCAACCATGCCGCACAAAGTAAACCCAATTGACTTTGAAAACTCTGAAGGTAACTTGGGTATCGCCAATGCAGTCTTGGCTCACTTAGGCGAAAAATTACCAATCTCTCGCTGGCAACGTGACTTAACTGACTCGACTGTATTGCGTAATATGGGTGTTGGTTTTGCACAAAGCTTGATCGCATTTGAAGCTTGCTCTAAAGGTATTGGCAAACTTGAATTGAACGCACAACGTATTCTTGAAGATTTAGACAATGCTCAAGAAGTATTGGCTGAGCCAATTCAAACTGTGATGCGTCGTTATAACATCGAAAAACCATACGAAAAATTAAAAGCTCTTACACGTGGTCAAGCTATGACACGTGACATGATGGTAGATTTCGTGAATGGTAATGAGTTGGAAGGCGTTCCTGCAGCAGATCGCGCACGTTTAGCGACAATGACGCCTGCAACTTACACAGGTAATGCAGCTGAACAAGCAAAACAAATTCAAGATTTAATTGCTAAAATCTAATTTGTAAAAGCATTCATCACAATACAAAAATGCGAAGCTTCGGCTTCGCATTTTTATTAGAATAAAACAAATCTTCCAACTTAAACATCACATGCAAAATCAATTCCGCATTCAACATTACTGTGCTTTAGGCTTGGTTATACTCGCCATGCTTGCTGCCAGTATTCAACCACTGGAATTTGAATCGTATCTACTGCATCAGGCAGGCACAGTTTTTATGCTCGCGGCTTTATTGATTGCGTTTAAAAAAGTAGGACTGAGTTTTTCTAGCTTTGTGCTGTATTTAATATTTTTACTGATTCATATTGTCGGAGCACATTATCTGTATTCTTATGTGCCCTATAATGATTGGATTTTGCACAGCTTTGGCTTCAATTTAGATCAGAGCATGGGTTGGTCACGCAATATGTATGACCGTTTTGTGCATTTGGCTTATGGTATTTTGCTCTATCCTGTTTTATTGCGCTTGTTTGAAGTCTGGTTTCCAAAAAACAAACCTATCGTTTTATATCTTTTGGTCATTCAATTTATCATGGCAAGCAGTTTAATTTATGAATGGGTGGAATGGCTCATTGCGCTTGGCTTATCGCCAGAAGATGCTGAAAATTATAATGGTCAGCAAGGTGATATTTGGGATGCACACATGGATATGCTTTTAGCAACGATAGGAGCAATGCTGATGGGATGCTTCTACTTGATCAAGAAACCCTAACAGGATGCCTCTTTCGTACTAAATCCAAATTTATTGCCAATACCACCACCAGAAGCCAGCTAAACTTGCGACTGAAATCATCCAGATCAACACCGTTAATACTGCAGGTTTACCTGAACCCCAAAACATGGTTTTGGCAAGCCATTTTTTAAACAATACGCTGCTTAAAGTTAGGCTCGCTAAATGCACCAATACTGCAGCCAAGAATAAATTTGCAGCAAATTCATGGCACCTCTTTTAAGGTATGACTCTGGGTATAATCGGTGAAAAATCCAGCCAACACAGTTAAAGGCAATGCCAACCAAATCAACAAAATACTGAATTGAAATGCACTAGAACTACTTGACTTTAAAAACTGCAATGAAAAAAACTGCTGAGGCTGTTTCCAATAGCGTTTTACAAATTGTTGAATCATGCCTAAACGTTTAGAAATTCCTGTTGGCTGTGTGCTGTTCAACATACTCAACACCTGCCATACGATTCGTAAAGCTAAACTAATCCCCAACGTATAGCCAAAAGCCATATGTAACTGATGCCATTCTTCCGCATCACCTGTTAAATAAGCCCCTGTAAAACTTAGCAGCATCACCACATGCAAAAAGCGAATCATTAAATCTGTAGATGTTGATTGCTTCGCGGGCACACTATTTGTTTGCATATTCAATCTATCAAGGTGGTTTTGTTCTTATCACAAAGATATAACATCAAGCTGAATTGAAAATTAAGATGCTTAAATCAAAGACCCTATATTTTTGAATAAAAGTGAATAAAAAAATTGCGCTCAATTGAGCGAAATTTTTAGATAAATTTTAGAAGTTAGATCATCACTATTACAGTTTAGGATCACGGATTTGCAACAAACTGCTGTTGGCTTTGCTTAGGCTATCAACCAGTTTATTCATCACTGCAGGAATCAAACTGTCTGCCATTTGTGCAGCTTGCAAACCCAGTTTTTCACCCAAAGTTGGCTTTTTACGGGTTTGAATCACATAAATATCATGCTGTGGCAACAAACTTAGTAAGTATTCATCTGAGGTTTGTAACTTATCTACCAAGTTTAAATCCAGTGCATCCTGACCATACCAATGCTCACCTGTTGCCACTTTTTCAACATTCAGTTGTGGACGGTATTTTTCGACAAAGTGTTTAAATAGTACATGAGTTTGTTGCAATTCTTCTTCAAACTTAGCCTTGCCTTCTTCGGTATTTTCACCAAACATGGTCACAGTGCGTTTGTATTGACCTGCTGTGTACATCTCAAAATCTATATTTTTTTCTTTGAGCAAGCGATTAAAGTTAGGCACTTGTGCCACTACGCCAATAGAACCCAAAATTGCAAATGGCGCTGACACAATTTCTGAACCAATACATGCCATCATATAGCCACCACTTGCTGCGACTTTATCGACGCAAATCGTGAGATGGAAACCTGCATCACGCAAACGTACCAATTGTGCAGCTGCAAGCCCATAACCATGCACCATACCGCCTGGACTTTCCAAACGTACCACAACACGGTCACGTCCAGCTTTGGCCGTTGCCAAAATTAGGGTGATTTCTTCACGCAATTGCTCTACAGCAGACGCAGCAGTATCACCTTTAAAATCCAACACATAAATTTTTTGATTGTTCTTTTTACGGGCGCGCGCTTCACGTGCCATTTGTTGTGAAAGTTGTAATAGCTCGAGTTTAGATGCCGTGGTTTGCGCAATTTTTTTTCGTTGTTCATTAATTCGCGCATTCAAATGACTAATCCGAATTTCGGCAGGTAGTTTAGGTAAATGAAATAACATAAAAATGAGTTCTCAATTTAATTCGGTTTATTAGGACTACATTAGGTCAATTTAGACTTTTTCAATACTTTTTCTATCTTAAAGCAGCTTCTTTTTGAATCAATCGTAAATATCGTTTAGAAATCTGCCGAACAGCCATTAAACGTACAGCAAACCAAATTTGCCCCTGATAGCAAATCCCAATAATAAGTGCGTTGATCGGCCACCAACCAAACAGTAGAAAACTACCTCTACGCTCATGATCTGAAGGTGTAAGCATTGAATAGAAACACACTAAACCTACGCAGAAACACATTACGCAAAGAAATTCACCTACTGCACTGTGCAAGAACGGTAACTTATTTTTTTGTTGTGCTTTTACATAGCGATAAAACTTAAATTTAGCATTGGCATCAATATAGTCTCGCCAAGCCTGCCGAAAATGGGGATCACTTGCTTGCTGCTGTACCCTAAAATAAACAACAAGCACTATCACACCTGAAACTATCACAAATTGATCATACAACCAACGATGATAATTGCTCATATTGGGGCTTTGAGAAGTTGGAAACCACCCATCATGGTTAAAAAACGTTGCCAATAAAATACTCAGCAAAACCAAAAGTGCTGCTATCGTCTCTGCACTATGTTGAAATCCAAACAAGGCATCGATTATTTTTTTCGTGGCTTGGCGTGCTGGTTTTGCCTGTTGTCGTTCTTCTTGTGAAGGAAACTGCATTTTTTATTTTCGCTGCGCGTACAAAACAATCAATACTATAACAAAAAAACAGAATCCTAAGATTCTGTTTTAATAGCTTTCAGGACTTAAGCAGATTAACCAAAACGACCTGTAATATATGCTTCTGTTAATTGATGGTCTGGCTGAGTAAATACTTTTTCAGTTGCATTCACTTCAATCAAATCACCTAAATGGAAGTATGCGGTACGGTCAGATACACGCGCTGCCTGTTGCATTGAGTGCGTTACAATCGCAATCGTATATTGAGTAGAAAGTTCAGAAATTAGCTCTTCTACTTTTGCCGTTGCAATTGGGTCAAGTGCCGAACATGGTTCATCCATCAAAATTACTTCTGGACTTACCGCAATGGTACGCGCAATACAAAGACGTTGTTGCTGACCACCAGAAAGACCTGTGCCTGGTTGATTCAAACGATCTTTCACTTCATCCCACAAACCTGCCTTACGCAAGCTGTTTTCTACAATTTCTTCTAAATCGTACTTATCACGTGCTAAACCATGCAGTTTAGGGCCATAGGCTACGTTTTCAAAAATTGATTTTGGGAATGGGTTTGGTTTCTGGAACACCATGCCCACTTGCGCACGCAATAACACCACGTCTAAGTTCGGATCGTAAATATCTTGGTTATCCAACATTACTTTACCCGTCACACGACAGCTATCAATCGTGTCGTTCATACGGTTTAAAGTACGCAAGAACGTAGATTTACCACAACCCGATGGACCAATAAATGCAATCACTTCATTTTCATAGATATTTAAATCAATACCTTTGATGGCTTCAGACTCACCATAATACACATGCACGTCATTGGTGCTTAACTTTACATTTGAAGATTTCGCTTCTTTTTTGCTTGAAGTTTGCGTATCAAATTGTGAAACAAACGAAGTCGATGATTGCTTCTGTTCTACATCGGTAGATGTAAATTGGCTTTGTTGTGGATTCACTTGCTTATCCTGTTCTAAGGAATTCTGTTTTTCTGTGCTTGCTACAGCATTCATATTCTCTGCCCTCAATTACCAGCGTACTTCAAACTTCTTACGTAACCAAATTGCAAGGCTGTTTAAGCCAATCATTAGCGCAAGTAGTACGATAATGGCTGCAGCGGTACGTCCCTCGAAGAAGTTACGCAATTCATTACCCTGCCATAAGAAAATTTGCACAGGTAACGCAGTAGATTGATCAAGTGGAGTTGCTGGTACACTGGCAACGAAAGCACTCATACCAATTAATAACAATGGTGCGGTTTCACCTAAAGCTTGTGCGACACCAATAATTGCACCCGTTAAAATACCCGGCAATGCAAGTGGGAGTACGTGGTGGAACACTGTTTGTAAACGAGAAGCACCCAAACCTAAAGCAGCTTGACGAATAGACGGCGGCACTGCTTTTAATGATGCACGCGTGGTAATAATCACTGTTGGTAAAGTCATTAAACTCAGTACCAAACCACCGACCAATGGTGCAGACAATGGTAAATGCATCCAACCAATAAAGATCGCGGCACCCAACAAACCAAATACAATAGAAGGTACAGCGGCCAAGTTATTGATGTTCACTTCAATAATATCAGTAATCGCATTTTTTGGCGCAAATTCTTCTAAGTAAATTGCTGATGCAACACCAATTGGAATCGAAATAAAGATCACAATCAGCATCATGAATAATGAACCCATGAATGCACCTGCCAAACCAGAAGTCGCTGGAGAACTACGTGAGTCTGGGCTAACAAAAATATTGGTATTGAAAGTACTTTCAATAATACCTTGTGATTCGAGCTGATCTGCCAATTGACGTACTTCAGGGCTTAATTGTTGCTGCTCATCTGGTAAGCTGCGGTCAATCTTGCCTTCTAACCATACATCAACGTTCGCATCTGCAAGCACTTTCACTTCTTTGGTTTGACCAATTAAAGAAGGATCAGCCAAGACCATGTCACGAATACGGTATGCTTCAGAACTGGTATATAAGTAACCAAGATCATCACGCTTAGCTTCAAGCGCTTTGTCTTTCGCCACAATACCATTCACGATTAAAGCATCCCAATCGACCATACCCATTTCGGTTTGCCACGCAATCATACGGTCTTCGTATTGTGCTGGTGACTCGCCTGCAATCGCCTTAGGTTTTGGACCTGCATTGACAATCGCTGGATCGAAGTAAATTGGAAGGCTCATGCTGCTTTGCCAGAACGCAGGCAAACCTTTAGATAAGATACTGCCGAATAACAATACGACAAAGAATAAACCTGCAATAACTGCCGAGAAACCCATCAAGCGGAAGGTTTTTTCCTTACGATGACGCTTACCCAATGAACTGGCGATGGTTTTTTTACGTTGTTCACGTAATTCGGCAGCAGCTTGTGGATCTAACTGATCCAAAGACGATGTATTTGAAGTACTCATTAGTCGTATTGCTCACGATATTTACGCACGATGTATAGTGCAACAATGTTCAAACCTAAGGTAATCACGAACAGGGTCAAACCAAGTGCGAAAGCAACCAATGCCTGCGGACTTGCGAAATCTGTATCACCTGTTAATTGGTTCACAATCGTAATCGTAACCGTAGATACCGCTTCTAATGGGTTTGCGTGTAGTAAAGGACTATTACCTGCAGCCAACACCACAATCATGGTTTCGCCAATTGCACGTGACGCAGCAAGTAAGAATGCACCAATCACCCCTGGTAATGCAGCTGGCATCACCACGCGACGAATGGTTTCAGATTTGGTTGCACCCAAGCCTAAAGAACCATCACGCAGCGCACGCGGCACTTGCGTAATAATGTCATCAGACAATGAAGATACAAAAGGAATAATCATGATGCCCATCACTAAACCAGCGGTTAATGCACTCGTGGCATTAATATCTAGTCCAATGATTGCACCCGCAGTTTTAAGGAACGGGCCGATGATCATCATGGCAAATACACCGTACACAATGGTCGGAATACCTGCTAAAACTTCAATGGTCGGCTTTGCCCATGCACGGAATTTAGGCGATGCATATTCTGCAAGGTAAATGGCGATCATTAAACCAATAGGTACTGCAACTAATAAAGCAATACCACTCACCATTAATGTACCCCACAGTAATGGAAGTAAACCATAACTGCCATCTGCACTACCCGAGGTGCTAAAACCAGGGTTCCAGACTGTACCAAAGAAGAAATCCAGTGGGCTAACGAAACTAAAGAATCGCATCGCTTCACTGAACATGGACATCACAATACCAACCGTAGTTAGAATCGCAACACCAGAACATAATGCCAAAGAAATGTTGATGATTTTTTCAACTTGGTTACGTGCGCGGAATTGTTGTGAAACACGTTTCTTTGCCCACAGCAAACCAAATAAGGCCGCACAGATCACCACCGCAAGTTTGGCATAAGAACCAATGGTTTCAATTTTCGCTAATTGCTCTGCCGCTGCAACTTCGTATGCAGCAGGTGTATCACTTACACCAAAACCAGATGCAATGGCTTGTACGCGATCAACCAAAACACTTGTACTTGCAGGGTCTAGGCTTGCAGCAATGTGCGCTGGCACATTATTAATTACCACTTGCTCTAGAATACTTGGTTCAACCAAGTTCCAAACAATCAAAATTAAAAAAGCAGGAATACCACACCATAATGCTACCAACGCGCCATAATATCCTGGGCGTGAATGTAACATTGCAGAGTTATTTCCCTTACCTGCTAGGTTACGGCTCTTGCTTAACCCGATTTGATAGGCTACGGCGATAATCGCCAATAACACACCTATGAGTAGCAGATTCATGTATTCTCCACTGTTTTTTCAATTTGTGTTTTTGAAAAAACATTTCTTAGCAAAAAGCCGATGGCAGGTTGTTCCCTGCCATCAGCTGCTTTAACTCAAATTACTTAACCGCTTTACCAGCTTTGAAGTTAGCAAGAACTTGTGCACGCTCTTTGTCAGACATAGAGATCAAACCTGCTTTGTCTAATTTAGAATCTTTACCAGATACTTTCTTGCTCAAGAAGTATTCAGTAAATTGCGGTAAACCTTTGATTGATTTAAGGTGCTCACCTTTCACGTAGAAGAACAATGGACGTGATACAGGGTAAGAACCATTTAAAATTGTGTTTTCAGATGGCGCTACGTTGTTTACAGTTGCAACACGTAAACGGTCACGGTTTTGGTAATAGAAACCTAAGCCGAATACACCTACTGCGCTTGGAGAAGTTTTCAAACGTGCCAGTGTTTCTGTGTAGTCACCCGCGATTTCGATTACACGACCATCCTTACGGAAAGTAGTACACACTTTCTTTTGCGCATCTTTGTCTAATGCTTTGATTGCAGCATAAGCTTCACAGCCTGCATCAACCATTTTCTCTTGGAACACTTCACGTGTACCGTGGTTAGACGCTGGAATTACAAGTGTAATAGGCTCGTTTGGAAGTGTTTTGTCAATTTGGTTCCAACGTGTATATGGGTTAGCAACCATTTTACCTTTAGATGGTAATTGAGCTGCAATTGCTGCATATACATGGTAAGGCTTTAATTTGTAAGCCGCTTTGTTTGAGTTAGAAGCAAATACGATACCGTCGTAACCAATTTTAATTTCTAAAACTTGGTTTACGCCTGCTTTTTTACAAGCAGCTAATTCTGAATCTTTAATTTTACGAGATGAGTTCGCGATGTCGATTGTGTTATCACCCACACCTGTACAGAACTGCTTCAAACCACCTGAAGAACCGCCTGAACCAACAACTGGAGTTTTGAATTGTGGGAAAGTATTACCAAATTCTTCTGCTACAATACTTGCGTATGGTAGAACGGTTGAAGAACCCGCGATTTGGATGGTGTCACGAGCTGCGTTAGCAGTTGTTACAGCTGCTGCAGATACGGCTAAAGCAATGGCGATGTTAGTAAAGCGCATTCTGTTCTCTCTCATAGTATGCAAGTTCGGAGTACGTCACTTGTTATTAAGTTTTGTACTTATTTCGATAACTGCATTGTGGTTTTATAATATGACAACCATGTTACAGCTTTGTTACGCTTTGGTTATATTTGCTTTTCGTATCTGAAATAATTTTTAAATGATTTAAAATCAATAACTAATAAAACACTAGAGTGCTTATTTTTTTCAGTATTTAAATTTCAAATTGTAATAATTCATGCCAATGTCATCATTATTTATGGTTTTTTCTACCAAAATTGATGGTTTATTCGCCAATTGCGTAATTTTTATGTCATCCGCAGTGCATTATTTGAGCCCAAAACACCCAATCCATCACAAAATTCAAGCAAGAACGGTACAACACTTCACTGCAATATTTTTAATCAGACACAAAAAAAGCCACCGTAGTGACTTCTTTTGTTGTATTTCATAACAATCTGAATAATGAAAGCATTAGTCGATTGGTGGCGTATAAGTACCCGCGACAATCGCATCTTTAATGCGATCTGCTTCTGCCAATACTAGGCCTAACAAGTTTTTCACGTTTTCAAGTGTTGCCACTGGACTTAAAGTCGTCATCTTCAATGATTGAACATTACCGACTTTAGTTACACCAATATTGGCCTCACCACGTGCAAATAATTCATCTGCCACGTTTTGGTTCAAGCTATCCAAGAACTCTGCAGGATAACCTTCAGGCACAACACGGAACAACACTGAAGCAAATTGTGGTTCAACCAACAATTCTAAACCTGCAGTCGCTTTAATATAATCAGCAACGTCACGGGTTAGCTTCACACCATGATCAATCATAGAACCGTAAAGCTCTTCACCTAATGCTTCAATCGTCATCCAAAGTTTCAACGCATCAAAACGACGCGTTGTTTGCAATGACTTAGACACCAAGTTTGGTACGCCATGTTCTTCATCATAAGCAGAGTTCAAATATTCTGCTTCATAGTGCATGAAACGATAGTTCGCTTCATCTTTCAGTAAGAACGCACCGCACGAAATAGTTTGGAAATAATGCTTATGGAAATCCAGTGTCACAGAATCAGACAACTCAATACCATCAAGCATGTCACGATGACTGTTAGAAAGAATTAATGCACCACCCCAAGCTGCGTCAATGTGCATCCACGCGCCATATTGATTGGTGATGTCACGAATCTTTTTAAGTGGATCAATCGCGCCCGCATCGGTTGTACCCGCAGTTGCAACCACACATGCAACAATCTTACCTTCAGCTTTTAAATGCGCCATGGTTTGCTCAAGTGCAACCACGTCCATTTGTGCATTTTCATTAACAGGTACAGTAACAACCGATTGGAAGCCCATACCCATCATCGCCATGTTCTTTTGCACAGAGAAGTGTGCATTTTCAGAACAAATGACTTTCACATTACGCATTGCATCGCTTGGAATACCATCGCGCTGAACAGACCACGGATTACCGTTTTCATCTTTCCAGTTCTTTGCAATACACGCATCACGCGCCAATAACACACCCATCAAGTTAGACTGCGTACCACCTGAAGTGAACACGCCCGCTTGACCTGCACCATAGCCAACTTTTTGACGTAACCAGTCAATTAGTTGTACTTCCATCAATGAACCTGCAGGGCTTTGATCCCAAGAGTCCATAGATTGGTTGGTTGCGTTAATGAGAACTTCTGCAATTTGGCTTGCCACCATAGTTGGACAATGCAAATGTGCCAAAGAATGTGGATGATGAACTTTTAAACTTTTGTTTAAGAAAAGCTCAACCATGCGTTCCAATGACTTTTGTACACCCAAACCTTGTTTTGCAGGCTGGAAAGAAATCGCTTCACGCAATTCTTTAATGCTGCCGCCTGTGTACATTTTGTCATTTTGCAACCATGCCGCGACTGCTTGAGTCGCTTGTTCCATTGCTGCACTGTAGTCAGCAATGGATTGAGCATCATTGCAGAGTAACGCTTTACGATGTTCTGCAAAATCTACCATAAACTTATGCGCCTCGAACTGCGACTAACGCTTCAGCAACTGCTTTCTTGAAGCGAGCGATGACTTCTACACATTCTTCTTGAGTAATGATGAGTGGACAAAGTAAACGGATTACCGTACCACCACGACCACCTTTCTCAAGCAACAATTTGTTGTCAAAACATGCAGCTTGAACAGCAGCAGCCAATTGAGAGTCTGCTGGATAAGCACCTAAACGGTCTTTTTCTTGGCGTTCATCTACAATTTCGATACCAATCATTAAACCGCGACCACGCACGTTACCAATACATGGGAATTCAACAGCTAATTTTTTCAATTCAGCTTGTAAGAACTCACCACGCTCTTGCGCATTTTGTGCAAGGTTTTGTTCTTTAATGGTTTTAAGCACCACAAGACCAGTACCCATTGCCAATTGGTTACCACGGAAAGTACCCGTGTGACCTGCAGGCTGCCATGCGTCAAACTTACGTTTAATTGCAAGTACAGCCAATGGCAAACCACCACCAACAGCTTTAGACATTACAATCACGTCTGGCTCAATACCTGCATGTTCAAATGCAAACATTTTGCCTGAACGTGCAAAGCCCGCTTGAACTTCGTCTAAAATTAAAACGATGTTGTGCTTTTCAGTCACTTCGCGGATTTTTTTCAACCATTTAATTGGTGCAGTTACTACACCGCCTTCACCTTGAATTGCTTCAAGAATCACAGCTGCAGGCTTAGTTACACCGCTTTCTACATCTTCAATGAAGTTTTCAAAATAATACGTTAAAGCATCTACACCCGCTTCACCGCCAATACCAAGTGGGCAGCGGTATTCATGCGGATATGGCATAAATTGAACACCAGGCATTAAACCATTGACTGCGTTTTTTGCAGACAAGTTACCTGTCATCGCCAATGAACCATGAGTCATACCATGATAGCCACCTGAGAAGCTGATGACTGAGCTACGACCTGTATAGGTTTTTGCAAGTTTGATTGCCGCTTCTGTGCCATCTGCACCTGTAGGACCACAGAACTGCAAGCAGTATTCTTCTTGACCACCAGGCATGTGTGAAAGTAACGCTTCAGTAAAAGCATCTTTCAAAGGTGTCGTTAAATCTAGGGTATGTAATGGCAAACCACTCGCTAAAGTGTCTTGGATGCTTTGAACCACCGCAGGATGGTTATGGCCCAATGCCAAGGTTCCTGCCCCAGCCAAACAATCTAGGTACTCAGTACCTTCAACATCGGTAACCCAACAACCCAGTGCTTTCGCTATCGCTAACGGTAATTTACGAGGATAACTACGCACATTCGATTCCATCTGACTTTGGCGAGTCAAGTAGTATTCGTTTGTGGAATGGTTGGCAGGGTTTACAGAAGTAACGCTCATATCGAATTACCATCTCTGATATGGGTTGAAAGAAATAAGTCTGGTGACTTGCGGTCCTTTGACTCGGTGCTTTTTTGATCTAGCGAGATAGAGTTTTGTTCTTCAAGACTAGGAAGCGGGATAATACCTAATTTTTCTAGAAAATAAACAGGTTTAACCCAAATATTGCCTAATTTCATCGAAAAAACATATCTTGCAGATGATTCGATTGAATTATCATCTTACATTGTGACAAAGGAAAGAAAATTTAACTCTTTCCACTTCCTTTATACGTTTTTTTGCACAATCTCTCAAGTCATGCAGCATTTATTTTCAAAATAGTATAGATCATTATTTTTATTGAATTTTATAAATGCTTTTTTGCTGCAATTTTTAACGCATATTTTACAAAGCCACCACAAATTCAACTAAAAATCCTCACAAAGCAAAGTTACTATTTAAATCAATTCAAACGCTTTTCATAAATCCTGATCCCCTGAATAATAGGTCAAAATATGCGCTTACTTTCTCTCGCTGCTACCCTGTTGGCTGTTGGTGCTGCAAGCACTGCTTTTGCCCAACAAAATGAATCTTTAAATTACAATATCGTCAATGTTCAAGCCGAAGCTACACGCGAAGTTTCAAATGATCAAATGCACGCTGTGTTATATATTGAAAAAAGTCACAAACAGCCTGCTGAACTTGCATCACAAATTAACCAGTTAATGAACCAAGCCATTGCAACTGCACGTAAGTATCCACAAGTGAAAGTTGAAACGGGCTCACAAACCACCTATCCAATTTACGACAATGACAGTCGTAAGTTAAAAGAATGGCGCGGTCGTGCAGAGGTACGGGTACAAAGTACCGATTTTAAAGCCGCAAGCCAATTGGTGAGCGAGCTACAACAAAACTTTCAGACCCAATCTATTAATTTTAGCGTGTCTGATGCACAACGTAAAAAAGTTGAAAATGAGTTGATGGTCGAAGCATCTAAAAACTTTCAACAACGTGCGCAAATGTTAAGTCAGGCTTGGAATAAATCGGGCTATAACTTGGTAAACTTGAACCTAAACACCAATTCTTATTTCCCGCAGCCTGTTATGCGCGCAAGCATGGCAAAATTTGCAGTCGCAGAAACGGCTGTAGCTGATCAAGATATGGCAGCAGGTGAATCTAAAATTACAGTCAATGCAAATGGAACGATTCAGTTTAAATAAACTTGAAGCATGACATGAATTGCTTAAGTAATAAAAAACCGCTTGGATATTCCAAGCGGTTTTTTTTGATAACTTCAATTGAATGATAACTTACAGCATCATCAATAAATCGCCATGTGATTGCGGTGAATCATCTCCAACGAACGTGCCTCGCCTAACACCTGATGCACTTTGTCAGAAGCCAAGCCTTTGACCAAGTCAGCTGAACGCGAACTAAAATTAACACGTCCCACAGCGACACGATGACCCTGTGTATCTACACACTCCACCACATCGCCACGTTCAAAATGCCCTTCTACCGCTTTTACACCCACAGGCAATAAACTGCGATGATTTTCTTTAATGGCTTTGACTGCGCCATCATCAATCACCAAACGTCCTGCCGTTTGTAAATGTGCCGCCAACCACTGTTGATGTGCTGCAATACGGTCATTGTCAGTAATGAACAGTGTACCCAACATTTCGCCCGCCATTAAACGCGCAAGCACATTGTCACTTTCACCACTGGCAATTAAAGTTGGACAACCCGATTTAGCCGCCAAACGCGCTGCACGGACTTTGGTCAGCATGCCACCGCGCCCAAACTTGCCGCCACCACCCGCCATATCAAACAGACTTTCATCCAAAGCACGTACAGTATGGAACAGTTTTGCGTTTGGATTAGAACGTGGGTCGGAGTCAAACATGCCTTGCTGATCGGTCAAAATAATCAACAAATCTGCATGTACCTGCCCTGCCACCATCGCAGCCAAAGTGTCGTTATCACCAAAGCGAATTTCGTCAGTAGACACTGTGTCATTTTCATTAATGACTGGTATCACGCGCCATTCAATCAGGTTTTGCAATGCATCGCACGAGTTTAAATAACGACGACGATCTGCCAAATCATCATGGGTTAATAGGACTTGTGCAGTTTGAATCTGGTGTTTTTCCAGCACACTTGACCAAGTTTGAATCAAGCCCATTTGACCAATGGCAGCGCATGCCTGAAGACTGGGTAGATCGGTGGGTCGATGCTCAAGTTTCATTCGCACCATACCTTCAGCCACAGCTCCCGATGACACTAAAATAATTTCGTGTCCAGCATTGTGTAGATCTGCAATTTGTCCCGCCCAATGCGAGATTGCATCCAAATCTAAACCTTGCCCATTGGCTGTGAGTAAAGATGATCCGATTTTAACAACGATTCGTTTACAACCCTTGAGCTGACGTTGCCCATCTACCACTTCTATCATCTTGTCCTCAGTCACTTTTTGTAGCGCTTAGCGTACGTAGTACACTTCTACTTCGCCATCTTCACCATCATCGTCTTCGTCATCATCGCCCAGCATACCTGCAAGACGTTGCTGACGGCGCATCTCACGATACGCTTCTTTCGCGGCAATGGTTTGTTCACGTGTTTCAGCTTCCAGCTGATCACGGAATGCTTTCATTTCTGCTGCGTACTCAGGATCTTCAACTTCGCGTTCACGTTGTTGCTCAATTTGATCCATCAAGTAATACACCACTTGCTGTGTACCTTCAGACATTAAGCCTGAAGTTTTGAACACAGGACCATCCCACTGCAATTCTTCAAGAATGTGTTTACACCATTCTTCACGTGAATCTTCAGGAAGTTGATCAAGTTTATTCAACACCAACACGATTGGTAACTTTGCCAAAGTTGGAGAGAATTTTTCCAACTCTTGCAGAATTGCTTTGGCATTGTACGCAGGATCAGAACCATCAATAGGTTGAACATCCACAATGTGCAGTAAAATACGAGTACGCGCCAAGTGTTTCAGGAAGCGAATCCCCAAACCTGCGCCTTCTGCTGCACCTTCAATTAGTCCTGGAATATCTGCCATGACAAAAGAACGATGACGATCTGCATCCACCACGCCTAAATTTGGCACCATGGTGGTAAATGGATAGTCAGCAACTTTTGGTTTTGCCGCAGACACGGCACGAATAAAGGTCGATTTACCCGCGTTTGGCATGCCTAGCAAGCCTACATCGGCAAGGACTTTCAACTCCAGACGGATTTCACGAAACTCACCTTTCGTACCATGCGTGAATTTACGCGGTGTACGGTTGGTAGATGATTTAAAGTGAGTATTCCCTAAACCACCATCACCGCCTTGAGCGACCAATACTTTCTGACCGCTTTCGACTAAATCTGCAATAATATCGCCAGAGTCTGTATCAACAATGGTTGTGCCCACTGGAACGGTCAAAACGACAGATTCACCACCACGACCTGCACAGTTTGCGCCCGAACCGTTTTTACCACGTTCAGCGCGAAATTTACGGGTATAACGATAATCTACAAGGGTGCTTGCGTTGTCGTCGGCTTGCACATAAATACTGCCGCCACGTCCACCATCACCACCATCTGGTCCACCAAATGGTACGAATTTTTCTCGGCGAAAACTGGCTACGCCATTGCCACCGTCGCCAGCCTCTACGGTAATGACTGCTTCATCAACAAAGCGCATCTTGCCAATCCTCTAAAACTTTAAAAGCCGTATATTCTGCCATATTTTAGAAAATTTCTCGAATTATATTTATGCAATCGTATCAACTCAGGCTTTTTATATCAGGAACGTCAAAATCACTGATTTATTTTAACAATCATGTGATCGTTTTTTCTTATTTCTCCTTCTTAGGTTAAATTCTTATAGTGCATCCGCCCTTTTTGTTTTACTTGCATTTATGTCTGACTCTGCAACCACAACAACTGCTTTATCTCCTCAATTTAGTTTACTGATGGCAACAGCATGTGGTTTATGTGCAGGCTCTGCTTATTTTAACCAACCGCTGATTTATTCAATTGAAAAAAGTTTAGGCATCAGCACCAGCCAAGCAGGTTTTGCAGTAGTACTTGCACAAATCGGCTATGGTTTAGGATTAATGTTACTTGTGCCTTTGGGCGATTTACTCAATAAAAGAAAATTGATTGTGAGTTTGATGGTCTTTGCAGCACTCTCACAAATTTTACTGTCCTTTAGCAGCAATTTAACCATGCTGTATTTCTTTACGGTATGTGCCACATTTGGTGCGATTTCCGCACAGGTTTTAATTCCTTTTGCATCAAGCATTAGTCCACCCGAATCGAGTGCTGCCATTGTAGGCAAACTGATGAGTGGTTTGGTGATGGGTATTATTTTATCGCGCACCTTTGCTGGTTTTGTTTCGACCTTTTGGTCTTGGGAAGGTGTTTATTTAAGTAGCGGCATAATCACCCTACTGTTTGCAGGGCTGATGTGGAAAAAGCTACCTTCTACAACTGCCAATAAAAATTTGACCGTGGTAGCTATTTATCGTTCTCTAATACAATTGGCCACCACCCAGCCACATTTAATTCGCAGAGCCTGCGCAGGTGCTTTAGGCTTTGCCATTTTATCTTTAGTTTTCACTTCCATGACTTTTGTCTTGGCCAATCCACCTTATCATTTTAGTGATTTTCAAATCGGGCTTTTTGGCTTATTGGGTGTAATAGGCATTTTTTCTTCAAGCTGGTCAGGTAAAACGGTGGGCAAAGGCCGCGAAAATTTCGTCGCAATGCTCTGTATCAGTTTGATGTTGTTTTCTTGCATTCCACTCTTTTTTGCACAGCAGAATATTATGGCTTATGCAGTGGGCGTATTGATGAGTTATTTTGGCCTCACTGCATTTCACGTACTGAATCAGAACTTGGTGTATCGAATTGATGCCACCGCACGCTCACGCATTAATGCCGTATATATGACCATTTATTTTTCGGGTGCGGCACTTGGTTCTCTGACGGCGGTCTACGCATGGCAGCACTGGGGGTGGATGGGCTGTGTCGCGTGTATTTTAATTTTTGCTGTGGGCATTTTATTGATTGATCGTTATGATTTTAGACAGCAAGAAAGATAATTATTCTGACAAAGTCTGATTGATATTCTTTTCTAAATAACCAATCAACTGATTAATTTTTTCTGCAATTTGTGAACCTTCAAACGTAAGTTGATACTCCACTTTAGGCGGCACCGTTGGGTAAACTGTACGTAAAATTAACCCATCTTGCTCAAGAGTTTTCAGGGTTTGCGCCAGCATTTTTTCACTCACCCCTTCAATGCGCTGTCTTAGCTCACTAAAGCGGTGCAAACCTTCGCTTAAACAATGCAACACCAACATTGACCATTTATTGGCTAAATGTTCTAAACGAATCCGTGATGGACAATCTTTAGCAAGGACTTGCCCGAGTAAGTGACTGGTTGCATATTGCATAACGGTATCCTTCTGTTATTTCTATTGTTCAGGCTTTGAAAGCTTGAAAGCAAAATCAAATCTACTTACTTTTTAGCATAGACTCTATTTTGGTAAGTTTAGGATAGCGTATTAGGTGGAAATTTCAACACTCATCCTTATATTTAAGAATGAAATAAATGCAAAAAAAAGAGCTTCATTTGAAGCTCTTTTTGATTTTAAATTCTGTATCTACAAATTATGCATTTGTTTCAGCAGGAACTTTAGGATAGCTTACGCCGCCCATTTGCTCAGCGATACGTAATACTTGACAGCTATAACCCACTTCGTTGTCATACCAAACGTAAGCAGTTAAACGGTTGCCAGAAGTAATGGTTGCTTGCGCGTCAAATACACCCGCAGTACGTGAACCAATGAAGTCGCTTGAAACCACTTCAGTCGAGTTGGTATAACCAATCTGACCTTGAAGGTTAGAGTGAATTGAAATTTGACGAATATATTCGTTCACTTCTTCACGATCTACTTCTTTCTCAAGCGTTAAGTTCAAGATAGCAAGTGATACGTTTGGCGTTGGAACACGTACAGAGTTACCTGTTAATTTACCTTGCAATGCAGGCAATGCTTTCGCAACTGCTTTTGCTGCACCAGTTTCAGTAATAACCATGTTCAAAGTTGCCGCACGACCACGACGATCTGCCTTGTGATAGTTATCAATCAAGTTTTGGTCGTTAGTGAATGAGTGAACAGTTTCAACGTGACCATTCACAACAGTGTACTTGTCATGCAACACTTTTAAAGTTGGTGTAATTGCGTTTGTTGTACAGCTTGCTGCAGAAATAATGGTATCTTCATCAAGAATGTCTGCTTGGTTAACACCGTACACCACGTTTTTCATGTCACCTTTACCAGGTGCAGTTAAAATTACGCGTGCAGCACCTGGGCATTGAAGGTGTTGTGCAAGACCTTCTGCATCACGCCATTTACCTGTGTTGTCAATCACCAATGCATTGTTGATGCCATAAGCCGTATAGTCTACTTCAGATGGGTTAGACGCATAGATCACTTTAATGAAGTTACCATTTGCGATAATTGCTTCATTTTCTTCATCTACAGAAATCGTGCCTGCAAATGGACCGTGAATAGAGTCACGACGCAATAAAGACGCACGTTTTTCTAAATCACCATCAGACGATTTACGTACCACAATTGCTTTAAGGTTTAAGCCACGGCCAAGACCAGATTGACCAATGATTAAACGCGCAAGGATACGACCAATACGACCAAAACCGTAAAGTACAACATCTTTGCTTTCTACAGTTGTTGGATTGCCCGCTAAAGATTTCACAGCGTCTGCAACAAATGCATTTACATCGCCGCCTTTTTCTTTATATTCAACAGCAAGTTTACCTAAGTCGATTTCTGCTGAACCGATGTTGTCTACTTTAGCCAAAGCTTCAAGCAATGGGAAAGTGTGAACAACTGAAAGTTCTACGTCCATCATACGAGTACGACGGTGTGCTTTCAAAATTTGAATCACAGAACGGTTAACTAAAGAACGACCAAAAACTGAAACCATGATATTTTTTTCACGGTACAACTGACCGAGTAAAGCAATCATACGTTCCGCGATTTCTTCACGGTTTTTCCAGCGACCTTGGTGCTCTGCGTGTAGGGCGATGATAGTCTCTTTGCTCACAGATACGTCCTCTAATTAATTGTATATCTAGGCATGAATTTCAAAACCCGATAATTGTAATGGAATTGTCGTCAAGATTGAATCAAAAGCTGGTACTGACCCGAATATTTTCCTATATATTCACTATAAATTCATAAAATAGTTGTAATTATTTTTGTGATTTTAGTTTTTTCAACAAAAGTTCAATTTTTTAGACGAAAAGGAGGATGATGCCAAACCTCATTATCCTCTTGGAAATTTGAATATCTCACCATAACGACGGCTTTTATTATTCAGATGACTGTTGAATTTTCCGCTGTAAATCTTGCTGATTCATTTTTTGCTTTCTTAAATGCAAGCACCCTTCAACCACCAATAATGCAACTGCCAACCAAATTGGGATATAAGTCAGCCATTCCCCTGCTTCAACTCGTTCACCTAACAACATAGACACAAAAGCCAACAGCACAGGTTCTAAATAACTCAGTAAACCAAAAATCACAAAAGGCAAATGGCGGCTGGCCAAAATATAACTGCCAAGTCCCAATGCACTTAAAAAGCCCAATCCAAGTACCGACCAAATTAAATATGGAAAAGCTGCGATGACATTTACACTGTCACTATAATAAAAGCCTAAATATACCGCGACAGGAATAACTAGCAGTAAATCCCACCAAAACCCGCCCAAGTGATCGGTTTGAAAGACCCGACGTAAAAAGAAATATAAAGGATAGGCAAATGCCACATATAAGGTTTCCCACGCCACCGTGCCAATGCGCCAGATTTCATGACTGACACCTAGCACGGCTAAGGCAACTGCTGCCATCTGCCAAGTCGATAACTTTTCTTTATATAGCACACAGCCAAGCAAAACCATGATCAAAGGCAATAAGAAATAACCCAAAGAAACCTGCAAACCACGCCCGTTAATCGGCCCCCACAAAAATAACCACAATTGCGTAGTGCATAAAAAAGAACTAAAAATCAGCCAAAGTATGAATTGTGGTTGTTGTTTGAGCCGCTGAAAAATCGCGGAAATATGTTTTAAATCTCCCGACCACCACATAAACAAAGTTAGGAATGGCAAAGTTGCCAACATACGCCACGCAAAAGTTTCTTCGCTGTCTAAAGGTTTGAGTAATTGGGTATAAAAATACAGCACCCCAAAAGTGACCGATGCTAAAACCGATAGTGCAATGCCTTTATACATCCGACTCTCCCCTATATCAGTCGGCATTATACTCATATATACGTTGTTTTAGAGATTGATCGAATGTTCAAAATTTAAAATGACAGGATATAAAAAACCACGCAGCTTTTGCGTGGTCAATTGGTCTGCATACGTTTGTCTGCTTATATCTATAAGTAGCTCTGGAGCTGCTGCAACTTAGTCTGACTTTTTAGTTTGCGTATGTCTGGTATAAATCACATCACTTAAGTCATAACCGAGTGATTTGGCATAGTTCAGATATTCAGTCACGACAGCCTGATCAGGATGCGGCGTACGTGAAAGTACCCATAAATATTTACGGCGTGGTTCACCCACCAAGGCAGTTTGATAGTCATCATCTAGCTTTAACACCCAATAATCACCACGCCCTACAGGCAACCAACGAATGACTTCAGGTAAAAAGCTAACTTTGAGTTTGCTGTTAAAAGGCGCATTTTGTACAAAAGCTTCGCCCAAAGCACGCATTTGTTTGCCATCTTTTGCAATACAACGGTTATCCACCTGCACATTGCCATTTTCATTCAATGTATATGCTGCTGTTACATTTGAACCGCATTTGTTTTGGAAATATAAAGGCTTTCTTGCAACCTCATACCAAACGCCTAAATATTTATCTAATTCGACTTTTTCTACCGTTTTCATCGGTTCATTGGTTTTGGAATATGCCATAGTCGCAGCACCCAAACCAATCAGCACCACACCACCAAGGGCAATTTTGGCAAGTCGCGCACCTGCAAACGGAAGTTTTTTAGCCATTGTCCCAACCTCTAAACTCTAAACTCTAATGTTCAGTCAATTTTGTTTATCTTCTTCAAAAATAACCGCAAGCATTTCAATTTACTGTATGGATATGTAATTTTTGCAACTCAAATTTTACATAGCAAGTTTAGTATGCAAACTCGCACTTACACTGACAGTGCAATTCGCCCCAATTTAGCCAGATTGCAACATTTGCGCTTTTAAACGCAAAATTTCATCACGTAAACGAGCCGCTTGTTCAAATTGCAGTTCTTTAGATGCTTTCAACATCTCTTTTTCAAGTTTGGCAATATGTTTGGCATACAGTTTAGGATCAGCCAAAATGTGCTGTTCATCGTCACTTAAAGCACGGCTTTGTGCATTGATTTTTTCATCAATTTGCTCATCGTTCAGCACTTCACCTGTGTCGATTTCTTTAATCACCTGACGCACTGCACTACGTGGAGTAATGCCGTGCAATTCATTAAATTCAATTTGTTTGGCACGACGACGCTCTGTTTCATCTATCGCCTTTTGCATTGAATCGGTAATGCGATCTGCATATAAAATTGCTTTACCTTTCAAGTTACGTGCTGCACGTCCAATGGTTTGAATCAACGAACGTTCTGAACGTAAAAAGCCTTCTTTGTCGGCATCTAAAATTGCCACTAAAGACACTTCAGGCATGTCTAAACCTTCTCGTAACAGGTTAATGCCAACCAAGACATCATGCACGCCTGTACGTAATTCGTGAATAATTTTGACGCGTTCTACGGTATCAATATCAGAGTGTAAATAAGCCACTTGAATGCCGTATTCTTTTAAATACGAGGTCAAATCTTCAGCCATGCGTTTGGTTAAAGTGGTGACCAACACCCGCTCATTCAATTCTTTACGCAAATTGATTTCAGACAGCACATCATCCACCTGCGTTAACACAGGACGAATTTCAATTTCTGGGTCAATCAATCCTGTTGGACGCACCACTTGCTCTACAATTTGTTGCGATTTTTCCAACTCATATTGTGCAGGTGTAGCGCTCACATAAATTGTGGATGGGACGATGCGCTCCCATTCTTCAAATTTCATTGGACGGTTGTCTAACGCACTAGGTAAACGGAAACCATAATTCACCAAGTTTTCTTTACGTGATCGGTCACCTTTATACATCGCGCCAATTTGCGGAACGGTCACGTGCGATTCATCAATAATCAGCAAGGCATCATCAGGTACATAATCAAACAAAGTGGGCGGTGCTTCGCCTGCAGGTCGTCCAGACAAATGTCGTGAATAGTTTTCGATGCCGTTGGTATAGCCCAATTGCTGCATCATTTCTAAATCATAGCGGGTACGTTGTTCTATGCGCTGCGCTTCTAGCAATTTGTCATGTTCGCGAAAAAACACCAAACGCTCTTTTAGTTCTTCTTTAATGGTACCAATCGCACGTTCCAAATTATCCTTAGGCGTAACATAGTGACTTTTAGGATAAATAGTCACGCGCGGCACTTTACGCACCAATTTGCCTGTTAATGGATCAAACCAACGAATCGAATCGACTTCATCATCAAATAATTCTATGCGAATAGCATGCTGATCAGATTCAGCAGGGAAAATATCTAAAATTTCACCACGAATACGGTAAGTACCGCGCAAAAACTCTAGCTCATTACGGCTATATTGCATTTCCACCAAACGACGGATCAAATCATCACGATTCACCCGATCACCTTGCACCACATGCAGCAACATGCTCATATAAGCATTGGGGTCACCCAAACCGTAAATTGCAGATACCGATGCGACAATAATGGCATCACGACGCTCTAGCAAAGCACGTGTGGCCGAGAGTCGCATTTGGTCAATATGATCATTAATAGCCGCATCTTTTTCAATAAAAGTATCGGAAGATGGTACATAGGCTTCAGGCTGATAATAGTCATAATAACTGACAAAATATTCGACTGCGTTGTTCGGAAAGAACGCTTTAAACTCACCATACAACTGCGCTGCCAGCGTTTTGTTATGTGCCATGACAATGGTCGGACGCTGTGTTCTGGCAATCACATTGGCCATGGTATAAGTCTTACCTGAGCCTGTAACCCCAAGTAATAGCTGATCATGATAGCCCTGTTCTATCCCTTGAACCAATTTTTCAATGGCTTGTGGTTGGTCACCCGCAGGTTGATAGTTGGTGACTAAATCGAAAGGTTGCTTATCACTCACAAATGCAGCTCTCAGGTTTGATGCGACCTAATATTTTAGCAGATTTGCCTACACTCAGGACATCCGAATATGTTGTGGCGATGTTGCGTAGCTACAAAGCCATTGCTCGGTTTTAATTCTGTATTGGACGCTGTTAGAACGAAGATGTGCTACGACTAAATTGAGCACGGGGAAACTGCTTTAAGACTTGACCCACTGGCTATTCAAAGGCAACATGAAATTTCAGGACGACAACCATAAAAGCACACATTCATGACTTACCAATATCACGACGAATCAATTATCAAAAGCCTCCCTGAAGATACTGTTTTCGTATTTGGCAGTAACATGGCAGGACAACATGCAGGTGGTGCAGCACGAACAGCCAAAGAATTTTTTGGTGCCGTTGAAGGCGTCGGGCGCGGTTGGGCAGGACAAAGTTTTGCCATTCCAACCATGAATGAACATTTACAACAAATGCCACTATCGCAAATTCAGCACTATGTGGATGACTTTAAAATCTATGCCAAAAACCATCCTAAAATGAAGTATTTTTTAACTTCAATTGGTTGTGGTATTGCAGGTTATACGGTTGAAGAAATTGCCCCTATGTTTAAAGGCATTGCCCATAATGTGATTTTTCCTGCGTCGTTTCGTCCTTTTGTCGAAAAAGCATTGCCTAAACTAACGCAAAAATTACTACACACCATTTACCGTGATTCTGTGATTTTTACCCCTGCCACCGATGAATTAATTGAAGTCTTGGCATTGAGCGATAATGAAAAAGCCTTGGCTAAAATCATATTGAATACACAAATGTACCCAACTGACAGCAATGGGCGTGATCGGGTCTTTGAAATTCAGGATATTTTGCACAACTTAAATGGTAAGGTATTCGAGTTCCAAAATAATTCAGAAGGCCCAATGCTATTTGGTGCAGCGATTTTGGCTTTATTGGAATTGTATAATATCAACGAGCAAGATTTTAGCGATGTATGGCATGGCGTACGTGAAATCTCGCCGCCAAAACCTGCCAACAAAGCGCGTAAGCATGTTCGTTAATTTCAATACTTTTAAATCCCCATCAATAAAAAATGCCACGTAATTGTGGCATTTTTTTTAGCGCTTACCCATCGAACGACGAGTACCACGTGGCGGTGGCCAAGTCTTATCCGCATATTGCTCAGGTTTAGGACGCACCGAATTATGTACCGCCTGATCATTATCCTGCGCTGTGTTTGGCATTGGGAATGGGAGATTCACCAATGGTTTTTTTGAAGTAGGCTGCTGCTTACTCATGACCATTACTCTTATAAAATTTGGACTATTTTAAAGTTTTTTGCCGCCCGATGCGAGAAACTTCCACCTCACAGCAGTTTTAATCACGATTTCATAGGAAATTGGTCTAATTTGGTGATTTTTTATTAATTTGATGCAATTTTAAACGACGCAGACATCGAATTTAAGCTAAGATAATATGCTTTTTATTTTTTTTATCCCCATAAGAAGGAATATGCCGTGGACGTACGTCTCTCTGATCGTGTCAATGCCATCAAACCGTCCCCAACACTTGCAGTAACCAATAAAGCCGCTGAACTTAAAGCTGCGGGTCATAACGTTATTGGTTTGGGTGCAGGTGAACCGGATTTCGATACACCACAACACATCAAAGATGCAGCTATTGCAGCAATTAATAACGGTTTTACAAAATATACTGCTGTTGACGGTACGCCTGGTCTTAAAAAAGCCATTATCGCAAAATTAAAACGTGACAATAATCTTGACTACCAAGCGAACCAAATTTTGGTGTCTTGTGGTGGTAAGCAATCATTCTTTAACTTGGCGTTGGCTTTGTTAAACAAGGGTGATGAAGTGATTATCCCTGCACCGTTCTGGGTAAGCTATCCAGATATGGTGATTATTGCTGAAGGCGTGCCAGTCATTGTGGAATGTGGTGAAGAACAACGTTTCAAAATCACGCCTGAACAATTAGAAGCTGCGATCACTGACAAAACACGTTTAGTGGTGTTAAACAGCCCATCTAACCCTACAGGTATGATCTACACCAAAGCTGAATTAGAAGCTTTGGCTGCTGTACTACGTAAATACCCTGAAGTATTCATTGCATCTGACGATATGTATGAACCAATCCGTTGGGATGATGAGTTCTATAACATCGCAACAGTTGCACCAGACCTTTATGACCGCACAATCGTATTAAACGGTGTGTCTAAAGCTTATGCAATGACTGGCTGGCGTATTGGCTATGCAGCGGGCCCTGCTAAACTAATTGGTGCGATGAAGAAAATTCAATCTCAATCGACTTCTAACCCAACTTCTATTTCGCAAGTTGCTGCAGAAGCTGCATTGAACGGCCCACAAGACGTACTTGAGCCAATGGTTGAAGCATTCAAACGCCGTCACGACTTAGTTGTAAATGGTTTGAATGACATCAAAGGTATTTCTTGCTTACCTGCAGATGGCGCATTCTATGCGTATGCAAACATCAAACCATTGATTCGTGCGAAAGGCTTAAAATCTTGCACAGAATTCTCTGCTTGGTTATTGGAAGAAACTGGTGTTGCCGTTGTTCCTGGTGATGCGTTCGGTTTAGGCGGTTTCATGCGTATTTCTTATGCAACTGCAGACGAAGTACTTGTAGATGCGCTTGCACGTATCAAAAAAGCTGCTGAATCAATTGAAGGTGTAGATGAAGCGATTGCTTCAATCGAAGCTGAAAAAGCTGCAAAATAATCTAAACCTGTTTAGATGAACAAAACCCACGATTGAATCGTGGGTTTTTGTTTTTAATTGCGTTTTTTCACTCACTATTTCCCCTTCTTTCTGAGGAGAGAGATCACAAACAACGCTTTAAAAAAGCCTCACAATCATTTCTTGATAGATATAAGAAATTCAATAAAAGACCAAACCCGCTGCAATCTAAACGGTTTTATACACGTGGTTTAGTTAAAATCACCATCAAAATACCACACAACACAATCAAGGTTGCCACGACCATCAACAGGGTGAGTTGTTCACCTAAAAAAATCACACCGCCTAAAATCGCCAAACACGGTACAGAAAGTTGCACAGTACTTGCGGTAATGTGATCAATTTTTTTCACAATGCTATACCACAACACATACGCGCCAGCCGAAGCCAATGCACCCGACAACACTGCCAAAACCACACCCTGCCAAGTGATAAAACTTTCAGGTAAATGCCAAAGAAAAAATACAGCAACAAGTGGTGTCGCCAGAATGAAATTAGATAGAGTATTGGTTAAAGCATGCTGCATCGTCTTTGCAGCAATACTGTAAAAACCCCATGCAATACCTGCCAGTAACATCATCAATGCATATTTGAACGTTGGCGTACTGGCTTCAGGCAATAGCAACAAACCCATCCCCAATATAGCACAACCTAACCCGACCCAGCGCGGCAAAGTCATGCGCTCACCATGCAAAATCGCATAACTGATCATGGTGATTTGCACTGCGCCAAATAGAATCAATGCACCAATGCCTGCATCTATATGCAAATATGCCAACGAAAAACCGAGCAGATATACAGCAAGGCTGAGTGCAGATTTCCATTGGAATTGAATTGGTTGTTGAACCTGCAAAACAGCATAGAATATGCCTAAGCACACTGCCCCACTGCCAACCCTGAGCAAACTAAAACTCATAGGGTCAATTTGCTGTTCAGCCAATGCCAAACGACACAGCAAAGAATTTGCAGCAAATGCGAGCATGGCAATGCATATTTTAATCCACACGGCTGAATATCCTTTTCAAGCTGTTCGCAAATTTTTATCGCAGTTTATAACACTATTTTGGTGCGAGTCATTTAACTCGATTCAATGCAAATCTATTTGGCTGGCAATGATCAATCATCATAGATTAAACACTGTTTTTCAACGCAGTAATCAGTTCTGATTTAGACACTGTAGGTTGAGATGTTCCTTTATATTCACATAAATAGCGAAAAGTAAAGTCTAATTCTACACGCAATTGTTCTTGTTCAGACACAGACCACACGCGTGAACGGTTACTCCCCGAAAGCGCGCTGCCCGCCAGTTGGTACAAATACAAATCATGATCACGCTGCAATGGTTTTTTTGTGCCGTTGTCTGGATGGTCTGAAAGCAATTGGCAGGTCGATTGAATGAGCCATTTTTCACTAAACCACAACTGCAATAAATCGCCCAAATACAAATCTTGAGGTGCCAAAGGCCAGACATGAATAAACGCGCCTTCTACAGCAGTGTAGTATTGTTCAGGCGTAGACAAGATAGAAAGATAATGTTCTTGATAATAAGAAAATTGAGAAAAAATGTCAGAAATGCTGAGCGTATTCATTCGCTTACTCCGATTTAGCCATTTTAGTGCTGGCAAGTTGGGTTAAATCCACACTGTTTAAGATGCTACTTAAACGCTTTGTTCTGTCACTCAGACTAACAACCGATTTTGTGTAACGCAAGTCTTGTGGGTGATTTTTTAATAAAATTTTGTTTTTTGTTCAAATAAAAAGCATATAAAGTCAAAATGAAAGAAACATGACAATTTATGCTTGACCCTTGCTTAAATCTGCTTATAATCGCATTCAGATTCTCCCATAGCTCAGTCGGTAGAGCGACGGACTGTTAATCCGCAGGTCCCTGGTTCGAGCCCAGGTGGGAGAGCCAAATTCTAAAAAGCCCAAGCATAACGACTTGGGTTTTTTATTGCCTAAAATTTATGGATGATGTGGTCTGTAAATAACCAAGCAGCGATTCATGCCTTAATCGTTCAAAAAGATGAATGTAACTGTTTTGGGCAATTCAGCTTAATGTAATTCCTAATCTTAGCCTTGATCATTTCTAAGTGACTTAGGCAACAATCCACAATCAAAATACCTAAGCAATAACTTGATTGATAAAAAAACGGAACCGAAGTTCCGTTTTCTATCTTAGATCATCTACAAGTTTTAAGCGGCTTGCACAGGCACGCCACTATGAAAACGGAACAAATCATCTGGACTTAAAATCAGATTCTTTTCCACTTCACGTATATGCTGAATTCGTCCCTGAATATCTTCTTCAGGGTTTTTCAGTTTTTCCATTTTTGCAACATCCAAAGCCAGTGCTAAATAGTCTTCATAATGACGTGATTCTGATTTAAGCAAATAACGGTAATACTTACCTAATTCTTCATCCACCAGTGGTGCTAGCGCATAAAACCGCTCGCATGAACGTGCTTCTACAAAGGCACCAATCACCAAAACATCAATCAATGCTTCGGGTTCATAGGTGCGGATTTCTTTACGTAAACCACCTGCATAACGCCCTGCACTTAAACCTTGCCACGTTTGCCCGCGCTTTGCCATGAACTCTAGCACCTGCTCATAATGCAGCATTTCTTCGCGTACCAACTGTGCAAGTTTGACCTGTAAATCGGTAAAAAAGCTATAACGAAACATCAAGTTCATGGCTGTGCCTGCTGCTTTTTTCTCACAGTTGGCATGATCTTGCATCAAAATATCTAAATTATTTAATGCTTCATTCAACCATTCTTTAGGTGTTTCACAGCCTAAAAATGCTATTACAGGCTGCATCAATTCATCATAATTTATGCTGGACATAACGTTTCAAATTTTATCTTTCAATTTCAAATATACAGATTAACGCGCTGCATCAATCGCAGCTTTCATGCGTTTAACAGCCTGTTCCAAGCCGACAAATACAGCATCACCAATTAAAGCATGACCAATATTTAACTCATGGATGTGTTGAATAGCGGCAATTGCACCTACATTGTCCAAGTTCAAGCCATGCCCTGCATTAATCACTAAGCCACGGCTAGCTGCATATTCTACGCCCTGAACAATACGGGTCAATTCGGCTTGCTGTGCAGCTTCATTTTCTGCATTGGCATACGCGCCTGTATGAATTTCAATGGTCGGTGCACCACATGCAACGGCCGCATCAATTTGTGCAAGATCTGCATCAATAAACAGTGACACATCACAGCCAATTGCTGTTAATTCCTGAGTAGCGGCCTTAACTGCTGCAAAATTGCCTACTACATCCAAACCACCTTCAGTGGTGACTTCTTCACGGCGCTCAGGTACCAAACATACATGCTGTGGACGAATTTCTTTGGCAAACTCGATCATTTCTTCAGTAACTGCCATTTCCAAATTCATACGAGTTTTTAGCAACGGACGCATACGACGCACATCATCATCCTGAATATGACGACGGTCTTCACGCAAATGCAAAGTAATCCCCTCTGCACCCGCCTGTTCACAAACTAATGCGGCCTTCACAGGGTCTGGATAGTTCGTGCCACGCGCTTGTCTTAAAGTTGCCACATGGTCAATATTGACACCGAGTAAAGCCATAATAGGTTCCTACATTACGCTTGGGTTTGAGAATTCTGAATCCACAATTGGCGACTTTTTAAAGGTCGATCACCCAACAGTGAACTAATCATTTGTCGATACAGCCGAGACAGTAATTGTAACTGTTCTGGGTTAAAATCCCTACCTTTTTCATAGTCGCACATACTGAGGATCTGTGCGCCAAGCAAATTGGCTCGTGAAGCTTGTGCAGTAGGAATAAAACCATCATTCAATTGAAAATGATAATGCATATTGGGCTGAATCGGCTCTTGGTTCGCATTGACTGAAAAATCAATCGCATAGCCTAATTCTTCCAATAAAGCATGTTCAAACTGACGCAAAATTTGTCTTAAGAATAGATTGGGGTTTTCTTGACTAGATAAGTGTTGTAAATGCGCCAAAGTCTGATGATATTGCACAAAGGTTTCAGGCATTTCCACTTCGGCAGAACACAAGCGCAACACGATTTCATTTAAATAAAAGCCTGAAAAAAATGCATCACCAAAGAAGAAAACCGGTTGATTGACAATTTCCAGCTTGGTGAAATTTTTAAGGTCTGATTTTCCCGAAGCTTGTATGCGAATCGGTTGATATTGTGGCGGTGGCATTTGTCTTAAAATACCATCGACCCGCCCATGTTCGCGGGTAAACAAGTGCACAATATGGCTACGTTCGCGGTATTTTCGATGATGGATTAAATAACCATGCAAGATTTCATTACGCATGATAGCGTCAATTAATCCTGTTCTTTAGAGGATTCTTGTTTGGATTTTTCTTCGTCATCACCATCTGGAATGACAGCACCAACTACAGCAGCAGTGCCTTTCACCACACCCTTTGTAGTTTTGTAGGCAACTTTTACGGGAACTGTCACAACTTTGTGAATACAACCTTGCAAGACAAACATACATGCCACAATGGCCAACACTTTCATCATCACAGTTCCCTTTTCGTCAAACTTAGATATCGCTATATCCTAAGCTTTTTAATGCACGTTCATCATCAGACCAACCACCTTTGACTTTCACCCAAAGCGTCAGCATGATTTTTTGCTCGAACATTTTTTCCATGTCGACCCGTGCATCCATACCAATTTTTTTCAGCTTCGCGCCTTTTTCACCAATCACAATGGCTTTTTGACCAGAGCGATCTACAAAAATAGTGGCATCAATATAGGTACATGGTGCTTTCATACGACCCGTTTTTTCATTTAAAACCGCATCTTCAGTTTTAAATGATTCGATTTGCACGGTTAAATCGTAAGGCAGTTCTTCGCCCAATTGGCGCATGATCTTTTCACGGATAATTTCAGATGCCAAGAAACGTTCTGAACGGTCTGTGATTTGATCTAGCGAATACAACGGTGGCTGGAATGGCAAATAGCGTTCAATCGTGTCACGCAAATGATCTAGGTTCGCGCCGCGCAATGCCGATACAGGTACAATTTCGGCAAAGTTCATTAACTTGGCACGTTCTTGAATAATCGGCAAAGCCTGATTTTTATTCTCAAAAGTGTCGAGTTTGTTAATCACCAGAATCACTGGCATTTCTGCATTTTTCAGCTTTTCTAGGACTAACTCATCATTTTGCGTCCATTTTTGTGCATCCACCACAAACAAAACCAAGTTCACATCACGCAAAGCAGATGATGCAGCACGGTTCATCATTTTGTTGATGGCACGGACTTCTTTTTTATGCATCCCTGGTGTGTCTACAAACACAGCCTGAGATTTTTCACGTGAATCAATTCCCACAATTTTGTGACGTGTGGTTTGCGGTTTACGTGAAGTAATGGATAGTTTTTGACCCAATAAGTGGTTCATGAGGGTCGATTTACCCACATTCGGGCGACCAACAATCGCAACAAAACCACTGCGGAAATCAGATGGAATTTCAGTTCCCTGACCGCTAAAGAATTGGTTAATTAGGTCATTGGCGTCGTTATTCGACTCGTGATCAGCATCTACGTGATCGGAATGGATGGTCATTCAGACTTTTGCTCCAAGAGTTTTAAAATATCTGCCGCAACTGCCTGCTCGGCAAAGCGACGGCTTGAACCTTCACCCTTCATTACAGGTAAGCTATCGACTCGGCATTCCACAATGAAATGCTGATTCGGTGCATCGCCCTGAATATCTACAACCTCGTAAACCGGGAGAGGTTTTTTACGTGCTTGTAAATACTCTTGTAAGCGTGATTTAGGGTCTTTGAGTTGATCGGTTGGCTCAATATGATCTAAATAAGGGCTGTACCATTTTAGCACAATCGTTTGCAGCAAATTCAAATCACCGCTATCGACATAAATAGCGCCAATAATCGCTTCTACGGTATCTGCCAGTATAGACTCACGATGATGACCGCCAGATTTCAATTCACCTGTACTGAGAATTAAATTTTGGCTGAGCTTTAAATCATTGGCGATTTTGCCTAAGGCTTCCTGACGTACCAGTGTTGCCCGCATGCGCGTTAAACGCCCTTCATTTTCATGTGGATAAGCCACATATAAATAATTGGCAACAATCATTCCCAATAACGAATCGCCTAGAAATTCCAGACGTTCGTAATTGTGTTTATGACTCACCGAGCGGTGAGTCAAAGCCAGTTTAAGCAATTCAGGTTGCTTAAACTGATAACCGATTCGGCTGGCTAGACGGGTCTCATTTAGCTTGGACTGAGCTTTGATCAAAACTTTTCTCGAACTTCATTACAATATCAATATTCAATAAGAAAGGTTTTCTTATTTCATATTCTTTTTTCACTTCTAAACCATCTACGTTGGTCACTTGAGCTACATCTGCAAATTTAATATCGCGAATGTTGTTCATGCTTAAACGCTTGTCCATTTCACCAATAAACTTTTGTGGTGATAGGTTTTTTGGCCCATTCAACAATTGCTCTTCAATTTGATTGTCCAACATTCGATCATCGAAATATGGTCCCCAAACCGCAATTGCCACTTTTGCCATAAATGCAAAACCAATAATTGCAATTAAAATTGCAATATAGGATGCCCCTTGTTGATGACGCATTTTTTATTTTCCTAATCTGCTGTATTAATCAATTTTGCCGTTACGACTAAATGACGGCAAATTAAACCCAGGCTCTTTATGCATCCACACATAGAATGCACGACCTGTTAGGTTTTCCTCTGGTACAAAGCCCCAAAAACGACTGTCAGCACTTTGATCGCGGTTATCCCCCATCGCGAAGTAATGACCTTCTGGAACTTTGACTTCCCAATATAAACCATTTTCTGCTGAATATTTACCATTGTCTACATAGTTCAGGAATGGCGCCTGACGTGCCACATTCACCCCTTCCAGCTCACGCATAGTAAAAGTGTGCTCACCCAAAGTTTCCTGATGGTAAATTGAAGTAGGTGTATCTAGACTGTCTTTTTCGCGGCTAAACTGAATAGGTGTTTTACTCACTTTTTCACCATTAATACTCAGCTGACCATGATCATAGACAATGTGATCGCCTGGTAGACCGACAATACGCTTAATGTAGCTGATACTTGGTTGTGGTGGATAACGGAAAACTGCTACCTCGCCACGTTCTGGTGAACCCACATCAATAATTTTACTGTTGATGATTGGCAAGCGCACACCATATTCAAACTTATTCACCAAAATAAAATCGCCTGTTTCCAAGGTTGGCACCATCGAGTCAGACGGAATATTGAATGGCTCATATAAGAATGAACGCAATACCATCACTACCGCCAAAACAGGCCAAAAGTCATAGGCCCATGTAATAATGAAGTTTTCATTGCCTCGGCCTTTGTTGGCTCTTTGCTTAAATACAAATTTATCCAACAACCACACTGCAATAAAAAACAGCGTAGCAGGAACGAGAATCAAATTAAAATCAAAATCCATGGGCTTGTTATCCTTATAATTTTAGCGATCGACTTTTAATACAGCCAAGAATGCTTCTTGTGGAATTTCAACACTTCCCACTTGCTTCATACGTTTCTTACCTTCTTTCTGTTTGGCAAGTAGTTTCTTCTTACGTGAAACGTCACCACCATAACATTTCGCAAGTACGTTTTTACGCATTGCTTTTACAGTTGAACGTGCAATGATCTGTGCGCCAATCGCAGCCTGAATGGCCACATCAAACATTTGACGTGGAATCAAGTCTTTCATTTTTTCAACCAAGGCAATACCACGGTGACGTGCATCTTGACGGTGACAAATCATCGCCAAAGCATCTACCTTCTCACCATTAATCAGTACATCCACCTTAACCAGTGACGAACTTTCAAAACGCACAAAGTTATAATCTAAAGACGCAAAACCACGTGAACATGACTTCAATTTATCAAAGAAGTCCATCACCACTTCCGCCATTGGAATTTCAAAAGTAACTGACACTTGGTTACCCAAGAATTTCATATCTTTTTGCACACCACGACGCTCAATACACAAGGTCATGACGTTACCTAAGTATTCCTGTGGCACTAAAATATGACATTCGGCAATGGGTTCACGTAAATCTTCAACTGTTGAACCATCAGGCATTTTTGATGGGCTGTCGATATAAACCGTTTCGCCATTTTTCATCACCGCTTCATAAATAACCGTTGGTGCCGATGAAATTAGGTCTAAATCGTACTCACGCTCTAAACGCTCTTGTACGATTTCCATGTGCAACATGCCCAAGAAACCACAACGGAAACCAAAGCCTAAAGCATCTGAACTTTCAGGTTCAAAGAACAAAGCTGAGTCGTTAATTTGTAGTTTGTGCAAGGCTTCACGGAACGGTTCAAAGTCGCTGGCATCAATTGGGAATAAACCTGCATAAACCTGCGGCTTAACTTTTTTAAAGCCTGGTAAGGTTTCTACTTCTGGTGTAGTTGCGAGTGTGATGGTATCACCCACTGGCGCACCAAAAATATCTTTAATACCCGCAATAACAAAGCCAACTTCACCTGCTTCCAAAATACCTGTTTCGGTATGTTTTGGATTAAAAATACCAACTGAGGTAATAATGTGCGTTTGACCTGTCGATTTCATCAACATTTTATCGCCTTTACGCACGCGACCTTGCTTGATACGTACCAGCGACACAACGCCCAAATAGTTATCAAACCATGAGTCAATAATTAAGGCTTGCAATGGCGCATCACGATCACCTTGTGGTGCAGGAATGACATTCACCAAGGTTTCTAATACATTGTCGATGCCTAAACCTGTTTTAGCCGAACAGGTGGGTGCATCTTGCGCTTCGATACCAATAATTTCTTCAATTTCATGAATCACGCGCTCAGGTTCTGCCTGCGGTAAATCAATTTTATTCAGTACAGGTAAAACTTCTAAGCCTTGCTCAATTGCGGTATAGCAGTTTGCAACTGATTGCGCTTCTACCCCTTGTGCCGCATCGACTACCAATAGCGCACCTTCACAAGCTGCCAAAGAACGTGATACTTCATAGGAAAAGTCAACGTGTCCTGGGGTGTCAATGAAGTTTAACTGGTATTCCTGACCATTTGGATGGTTGTAGTATAAAGTCACCGAGGTGGCTTTAATGGTAATCCCACGCTCACGCTCAAGCTCCATAGAATCCAACACCTGAGCTTGCATCTCACGATCTTGTAAACCACCACAGGTTTGAATGAAACGATCTGCTAGAGTCGATTTACCATGGTCAATATGGGCAATGATCGAAAAGTTACGGATGTTTTTAATATCAACAGTTTTTTTAGCTTGCGCCATGGGTTACCTTGAAAAATAACACGCTCTGCACCTCAAAATTCATGCAGAGCAAAAGCCGAATAGAAATTGCGAAGGATTATAGCAGATGGATTTTTCAATGTATCCATAATAATGACTTCCTTTTGCAGCCTCACGCGTTTTTCTTTTTATTCGAGAGTTTTAGGCTTTTTATGCAGAGATGTGTGTCGTAATTAAAGTGAGAATTGAAGAATACTTCATGCTATTTGAAACAGGTGAATACCCTCTTTAACAACATCGACAGCAATAACATGCAGCAACTTTCAATGACGCTACACTTGGTGCTTCAACTCATCTTAATGAATCATACTCACTAAAATCCAACGGATTCACATCAGCAGCAAGGGGTTGATAGGCTTGCGTAAATGTCGGTGACATGCGTTTTGGACGACCTGTAGCAATTTCCACACAAGCCCATTGTGTATTGCCCATAAACAGCAGACTTTTATCTTGAGGGCGATAAAACGCATATTGGCGGAATGAATACAACGCATTCAAATCACTTAACCATGTACGCAAAATCAGCTCCTCACCTTCGAGTGCCGCTTTACGATATTGCACATGATGTTCCACCGCCACCATCGCATGTTTTAGTTTTAAGTATTCCAGCACCCCTAAACCTAATGTTTCGATATGCGCCGATGCTACATCCTGCATCCACTGCACATACACCACATTATTGACATGCCCTAAAATATCAATATGTTCTGGCTGTACGGTGATTTTTAAATCAAATATGCTGCTCATGTCATCCTTTTAACTAAAACGGCGATGTCGGTCTAGTCTAACAAAAATACCGAGTTACATAAAAAAGTCGCCCTAATTCAAGAGCGACTTCCTTAAAATAAGTGGCTATTTAAAGTTTAGCAAGATTCTAAATTTTAGATAGATTTACGATTTTATGCCACATCAACTTATTGAATACGCATGCCAATAATCGCACGTTGCCCTTGACGGATAATCACCACACGCGCAATTGTACCTTGTTTCAAGGTAGATACTGTTTCAACAAATTGGTTGGCATTTTGGATGGTGGTGTTATTCAGTTGCACAATCACATCACCTGGCATAATACGTGCCTGAGCTGCCGAACCACCACGACGCACTTCCTGAATCAGCACACCGCCTTTAATATCTAATTGGCGTTGTTCTGCAACGCTTAAATCACGAATCGACACCCCTAAAACAGGGCCTTTGGCTGCTGTGTCAGGGTTGTTTTTGGCAGGCGTGTCGTCAGGTGCTGTGCTCACCGTAGCGGTAATATTACGGCGTTTATCATCGCGTAATACTTCAAGCTGAATACTTTGATTTGGCACTGAACGGTTTAAATAGTTCAACAATTCAGACGTTCTGGAAATAGGTGTGCCGTTGTATTTAAGAATCACATCGCCCGCGCGCAAACCTGCACGTGCCGCAGGTGAGTTTGGTGCAACTTGAGTAATTAATGAACCTTCAGGCTTACTGAGTTTATAAGATTCTGCCAAATTGCGGTCAATATCTTGCAAACTCACCCCTAAATAAGAACGAGTCACTTTACCGTTACGCTTTAACTGATCGGCAACATCCATGGCAACATCAATAGGAATGGAGAATGACAAGCCCATATAACCACCCGTACCACTAAAAATACGGGAGTTCACGCCGACCACTTCACCGCGCTGGTTAAATAGTGGCCCGCCTGAGTTACCTGGGTTAAGCGCCACATCGGTCTGAATAAATGGCACTGAAGTTTCACCCATCATATTACGCATTTTGGCACTCACGATTCCTGCCGATGCAGAATAGTCAAAGCCAAATGGTGAACCAATCGCAAGTACAGGCTCACCTACACGTAATTGATCGACATTGCCTGTACGCAGTTCTGGATAACTGCTGCCCTGCACTTTTAATAACGCGACATCGGTACGTTCATCACTACCCACGACAGTTGCATCAAGTTCACGGCGGTCATTCAGTACAATGGTAACTTTAGAAGCATCTTCAACAACGTGGTGATTGGTTAAAAGGTATCCATCTTTACTGATAAAAAAGGCACTGCCGTAACCTGTTTTTTCTTGTGGAATTTGCTGTTGAGGAATAATCACTTGATTGCCAAAAAAACGGCGTAAAATTTCTGGAACTTGTTGTTGTAAGAGTTCTTCCTGACTCATTTTTTTGACAACATTGACACTCACCACCGCAGGACTGACCTGCTCAACCAAATTAGAAAAGTCTACTGGTGGTGCTGCTTGAGTCTGCACAGTTGCCATAGTAAAAACAGCCGCATATAAACCTTTTTTTAAGTTGCGATTTTTCATAAATAGCATTCACTCAATAATAATTATGACTTTGAACTCACCTTATTTAGCACAAAATAATAGGCTTTTGGGTAATAAAATGTTGAATCTTTTTCAATTACGGTTTGGCAGGCATTGTAGAGGATAGCTGAGATAGTATCTCGTATTTACCCCATCAAAAATTACGCATCAAAGTGCTATAAATGAAATGAAAAGCGTGGAATCGAATCACAATAAAAGTGGGATATTCCATAAAAGTTGCCAGTTTATTCTTTTTTTTCATTATTCAAATCCACTTCGCACTTGCCTTTTTCTGTAAAAAGGGGTGTCATTATCCAACTTTTTTCAAATTAGCTGATGGACATGCCTAATTTAAACACAACACATCAATTTGATGTGATTATTGTGGGAAGTGGTGGTGCAGGTTTGAGTTTAGCGCTCTCATTACCCCAGCATTTCAATATTGCCGTTTTGGCGAAATCTACCCTCACTGAAGCCAGCACCTTCTATGCGCAAGGCGGTGTCGCGGCAGTGCTTGATGAAACAGATTCAATTGAACAACACATAGATGACACTATGATTGCAGGTGCGCATTTATGTGAAATGGATGCTGTCAAGCAAACCGTAGAAGGCGGCAAACCTTCGGTAGATTTTCTGCTGAAACAAGGTGTGCAATTTACTTTAGATGAACAAGAACAGTTGCACTTAACCCGTGAAGGCGGTCACTCACAGCGACGTATTATTCACGCTGCCGATGCAACAGGGCGCGCAATTTCGACCACTTTGGTACAACGTGCCCAAGAACAGCAAAACATCACCATTTTTGAAAATTATATTGCGATTGACCTAATTACCTCGCAAAAATTAGGTTTAAATGAAAGCAATCGCACTTTAGGCTTATATGCACTAGATGAAAAAACACAAAAAGTGCATAGCTTCCTTGCACCATTTACCGCACTTGCCTGCGGTGGTGCAATGAAAGCCTATCTGTATACATCTAACCCAGACATTGCCACAGGTGATGGTATGGCGATGGCATACCGTGCGGGTTGCCGTGTGGCAAATATGGAATTTAACCAATTCCATCCGACCTGTTTGTATCATCCTCAAGCACGTTCGTTTTTAATTACTGAAGCCATGCGTGGTGAAGGTGCATATTTGCGTTTACCCGATGGTGAGCGTTTTATGCTGCGTTTTGATGAGCGTGCAGAATTGGCGCCACGCGACATTGTAGCACGTGCGATTGACTATGAAATCAAACGCTTAGGTATTCGTCATGTGTGGTTAGACATCACCCATAAACCTGCAGAATTTGTGAAAGAACACTTCCCAACGCTGTATGCACGTTTACTGGAATTGGGCATTGATATCACTACCGATATGATTCCTGTTGTACCTGCTGCCCACTACACTTGTGGCGGAGTAATGGTGGATGAACATAGCCAAACCGATATTGCTGGTTTATACGCGATTGGTGAAACGTCTTATACAGGTTTGCATGGCGCTAACCGCATGGCAAGTAACTCTCTTTTAGAATGTTTTGTATATGGAATGGCTGCCGCCAAACATATTAAAGCCCATTACACTGCAGATTATAGCTCGCCTGAAGTTCCTGCTTGGGATGATTCGCAAGTGACGAATCCTGACGAAGATGTGGTGATTTTACAAAACTGGGATGAGCTACGCGCAACCATGTGGAACTATGTCGGCATTGTACGCACCACCAAGCGTTTAGAGCGTGCCTTGCACCGCATTGAAATGCTGAAACGTGAAATCACCGAGTATTATCAGGACTATCAAGTCAGTAAAAACTTAATTGAACTGCGTAATTTGGTTTTAGTTTCGGAAATGATTGTGCGCTGTGCCATGCAACGTAAGGAATCACGCGGTTTACACTTCACGCTAGATTATCCTGAACTTGCGCCTGAATTGCGTAAAACTGTGCTTATTCCACCAAACTTCCAAGTGGAAACCCCATTGGTGAATGAGTGATCTGATTGCTTGTTACACAACAGCATTTGCATAAAAGTATCTGTGAATAAAGTGCATTTGAATTCTAATGCAAGAAAGCACCGAATCGTGTTCCATAACACGATTCGGTATTTTATCATTTTGAATATGATGACGTTAACTTACTAAACTTCCCCCCAAGAATTCATCAAGTTGATTTTTAGATTACGGCTGCAACTTGAGTACCATCTTGAATAAATGCTTCTAAGCGAACTTGACCAGCCAATAGTTGCTGTAATTGGTGGCTAATTATGTACTGCAATTGCTGCCGTGTTTGTTCGTCTATAGGCGCATTTTGCAATTGTTTTGACAAATGCTGTAATGCTGCTTGAGCCCCCAACTGCTGCATTTTAATTGCATACAGATAGCCCAACACCACTCCTTTCTGTACATAATTTGCAGCTAAATCATGCTGCAGATGATAAATCAAAGCACCCATCACCCGTTCATTGGCTGAGAGTTTACGCAAAGGGTCACGTGCCACACGCTGACACGGGTCTTTATAGGCATGTTCACATGAGTCCAGAAAGCTCTGTGCCAGATGCTTTAAGTTTTGCTGACGATGCGGCAACTGTGCAGCTAATCCCAACGCTACTTGTGCCGAAACAGCGCGGGTAAAATCTGCAACCAATGGGTCTGCCATTGCGACACCAATACTGTTATGCCCTATTAAACTGGATAACCAAGCCATCATGGCATGTACACCATTCCATAAACGATTTTTAATGAGTTGGATTTCGGCAATATCATCTACCAAAATCATTTGACGCATGTGTTGCAATAATGGACTGGCATTTTCCACATAAATAGGCATGTCACTTTCAGCATGAAATAAAATTAAATCCATACTTTGCAAAATGTGACTGGGCTGAAAATTGCGTCTTAAATCTTCTACATATAAGGTGGCTTGACGCTCTTGCTCAGGCTGCAATCGAGTATTGTCTTCAATTTCAATTGGCTCTGCTTCGTCATCCAACTGAAATTGCTTAAAAATATTATACTTGATGCGTAATTGGCGATATAAGTTTTGATCGCTTAATTTAGAGACCATTCTATTTACGACAGTATCGCAAAAATAATGCTGCGCCATAATTTTGGCTGCCGTATCGGGATCCAACAACGTCTCTAACGCCTGATGAATATGCGTCATCAAGAGCTGTTTTGCCCCAACTTTATTTAAAATTACCAAAATAGTTAAAGGCTGATGGAGTTCAACTTGCGCTATAAAACGGGCATATAAGCCCTGCGCAATTACTTTAGCCTCTTGCTGTAAAGCATGTTCAGGCAAACATAATGCAATTAGGCTCGACTCCACATACATTTGCTGCATCTGCTGCAAGTTCTCCGCATCAATGATGTGCATATTTTCAATTCGTTCATCATAAGAACATTGTCCATAACGAATTGAATACGTTCCAAAGGCGTTTACTGCAGAACGATATAAGGTATTCCGTGTAGAAGCATAAATACGTTTAGGACGGGTATAGCCATCCCAGTGCGATAAAATTTGGGCCAAATAGCCCCCACCTATTGCACCAAAACCATGAATCCCCACACTCAACTGATTTAAAGTTTGCGGGAAGGCCTCTTGTAAACTCGGCATTTCCAATACAGGAATAACTTGATTTAAGTCATCTAAATAAGCTTGCATACTTGCGTAATAATGCTGCGTGAGTGACAACATATTAGCATTAGGTTTTTTGATATCCCGAAATAGTATGGTTATGCCACCCGCTGCATGTGCAGATTTGATTCCATTTTCAGAATCTTCCAGCATGAAACATTCGCTGGGTTCTAGATTAATTTTTTGTGCGGCTGTTATAAAAATTTCAGGATGTGGCTTGCCCTGTTGCACCTCATCGCCACAAACTAATACATCAAAAAACTTATAGACATTGGCATTAATCAAATATTCTTCGGCAATGGCACGACGACTAGACGTAGCAACCGCCATTCTCAAGCCAGACTTTCGTAACCGCTCTAATACCTGCAACAAACCTTTTTTAATGGGCACACCAAAATTGCGCACACTTTCTAGTTCTAGTTCATCAGCACGCTGACGGATCTCACGGTAAGGAATGTCTGCACTATATTCTGCTTGCGCCAGTTGTTCAGCGCTCTTTGCACTCAAACCCAAACATTGCATGAGGTATACGTCTGAAAATTCAACGCCAATGAGCTCCTGAGATGCCTGCTTCAATGTTTGAAACCGTAATCGTTCAGTATCAAACATTGTTCCATCCATATCAAAGATTGCTCCATGAACAACATTGTTCTTAAATTTAAGCATTTAGCTCCCTTGTTTTATCACTTACGGGTTGCTAGCTTAGACAAAAGCAGATTTGATCTATATGAAAAACATAAAATGAAATATTTGTGATTATTTTTTAACCAATCAAACCCTGATTTTCATGTAGTATGTGTACATATGTAACCACATGGTAAATATAAGTAACTAAAATTAAGATAAAGCTGACTTTATTCTCAGCCAATCTGTGGAATCGAATACGTCCCTGTGACATGCGCCACGGCATCATCTACACCTTCGGAATATACCCAAACCTCACCGACCACGAGGTTTTTCCCTACTTTCATTAAGCGACATTCACCACGTAAATTACGCCCTGCTGCGGGCTTGCGTAAAAAGTTGATGTTTAAATTACTGGTCACCGCCAAAGCCACCAAACCCAACTCCCCTAAAATGGCGATATAAAGTGCATAGTCTGCAACAGTCATCATAGTCGGCCCTGATACCGTACCACCTGGGCGTAAATCACGTTCATCGATGTGATAATTCACCAATGCCCCACGTGGCGTGATGGACACAATTTCACATTTTTCCAGACTTTGCGGAAACTCTACTTTTAAAAATTCAATAATTTCTTCTTTGGTCATACTTACTATTCGCTATTTTTTAAAAAAATCTTCTAAAGCGTTTCCACTATAGAAGATTTTTCCATTCAATCAAATGTCTAACTACAACCCAATGGCTTGTTATGCCTTTTTGTATATGCCTTTGCGTTTTATGCCTTCGCTTACAAATAGTGCATCGCTTGTGCAAATACTTGATCTGGACTTTGTGTTGCATCTAAGCGCTTCACCCGCTCAGGATGTCGCTCCCACAAAGATTGATAGCCACCCCTTACTTTCTCAAAAAAAGTGGCTTTCTCTTGCTCAAAACGATCAAGCGCTCCACGCGCACGTGCACGGGTCATACCCAGTTCAATCGGTGCATCGAGCCAAAAAGTTAAGTCAGGCATACGTGCGACAAAGTTATTGTTTAAAGTCATCAACTTGCTTTCACTTAAACCACGTCCCGCACATTGATAAGCAAAACTGGCATCGCTAAAACGGTCACATAGTACAGTTTTTCCTGCAGCCATTGCTGGTAAAATCACCTGATCTAAATGCTGAGCACGCGCTGCATACATCAACAATAACTCAGTGTCTGAACACATTTTTTCTTCATGGTTGACCTCGAGCAACAAAGCACGAATTTGCTCTGCCATAGGGGTTCCACCTGGCTCACGGGTTAAAACCACCGACTGACCTTGTACAGTAAAATAATCATGAATACGGCGAATAAGTGTAGTTTTACCCACCCCTTCAGTACCTTCAAAACTGATAAACATACTTATTCCCCTGATTTTTTCATGCGCAGTACGTTTAAATATTCCTGTACGGCACGGTTATGATCTTGCAAATTGGTGCTAAATTTATGCCCACCGTTACCTGTCGCCACAAAATAAATGTTGTCAGATTGATCTGGATGCATCGCCGCTTCAATGGCTTTTTGACTTGGCAATGCAATTGGCGTTGGCGTTAAACCACTCATGGTATAGGTGTTGTATGGCGTTGGAGTGCGTAAATCCTGACGGGTAATATTGCCCTGATAACGATCTCCCATACCATAAATCACGGTTGGGTCAGTCTGTAAACGCATACCCAGTTTTAAACGACGTACAAACACACCTGAAACTTGCTCTAATTCCGCATCAACATTGGTTTCTTTTTCAATAATGGACGCCATGATTAAAGCTTCATATTTATTTTTATAGGGCAAATCTGCCGCACGATTATTCCAAGCATCATCCAATGATTTCATTTGACGCTGATACAAATCGGTTAAAATTTTACGGTCAGTTTCACCTTTGGCAAAGAAATAAGTATTCGGCGCAAATAAACCTTCGGGATGTGCAAAAGGGATATTTAAAGCTTTTAGCATTTGATCATACGGCAAGTGCGACACTTCTTTGGTGACCAGTTCATCTTTCTTTAACGCATCAATCAATTGTTTAAAGGTCGTACCTTCGATCACCAAAATACGGTTCATTTGTGCATTTTCAGCATTGGCGATCATTTCCAAAACCTGACGTACACTCATGCCCTGACGGACTTCATACACGCCTTTTTTCATGCTGTCGTGAATCATCACCCGTTGATAGAGTTTTAAAACAATTGGAAAATTCACATGATCTTGTTCTGCCAAACGGTCAATAAAACGTGAGTAAGTATCACCATTATTAATCGCCAATAATTGTTTTTGACCTTCAACAGGATAATCTCTAAACAGACTTGACCATAAAATCACGCCAAGCACCAGTAATAGCCCCAGTATAAAAATGATGCCACCTTTCAAGGCACGCATAGACTGTACTGTATTAGTTTTCTTTTTAGATTTTGATGGGCGTTTAGGTTTAGACATAAGAATGTATCTGATTCAGTTGAAGTTGCTTAAATAATTGAATACACGGTTGCACATCCAAAAGCTGTGACTGTAAATGGCTGGCAATTTTCATTGGACTAAGCGCATTGCAAAAAAATAAACTTTGAATGTTCGCAATTTCTGCAGCATCTATATCACGTTGTTCACACGCAATATTGTGCTGTTGCATCCGCGACAAAATTTCTGCCCGCATCACGCCGTGCACGCCATTATAACCAAGTTGCGGGGTAATCCATGTATTGTTTATAAGAATGAAACAATTACTACTCACACCTTCAACCACACGCCCCTGCACATCGGTTACCAAAGCCTCAAGCCACCCCGCTTGATCGGCCTCTTGTTTTAATAAAACCTGTTCAAGACGGTTCAAACTTTTCACACCGACCAACTGTGGCATCGTCAAGCCAATAGTCTGTTCTAAGACACCGCTTTGAATGATTTCGTAGTAGTATTCTGCCCCTAAAGTTTCTTGCACTTGAGGATAAAAGAATACCCATACATCGGCAGGATGTTCGGGCAAGCTATAACCACGTTGACCCTCACCACGACTCAGCACAAGCTTTAATGTGCCATTTAACTTGCCCTGTTTTTGTTTTAAATCGGCAAGTGTTTTGTTAATAAGTTCAAGATTTGCAGTTAAATGCATGTGTTCTTTGGCATGTGCTAAACGCGCTAAATGACGATGCCACAACTCAACTTGATTGTTGCGAATCCGTGCAGTGCTAAAACAGCCATCGCCATAATGAAATGCTCGGTCTAATAGATGGATGTGCTCAATAGGCTCAGCATTTTTATAACACTGCATAGACGACTTACTCATGATTTATCACAAAATATAAAAAAGAATGAAGAAATTTATATTTATCATTTGCTGATATTCACCGCATTTTAAATTATTTTTTAAGAAAATGAACTGACTATATGCTTGCCTCATTCAACTCAGCACACAACAAAGCATAAACCAATGAGGTCAATCATGAGCTTTTCAAAATTTAAAATTGGGGTACTGGCAGCCATACTTTCTAGCACAGCACTGGGTGTATCTGCAAAAGACTTTCTCAATGTTTCTTATGACCCTACCCGTGAATTATACGAAGATGTCAATCAACACTTTGGCAACTACTGGAAAAAACGCACTGGGCAAACTATTAATTTCAAGCAATCACACGGTGGTTCAGGTAAACAGGCACGTGCGGTGATTGATGGTCTAGGTGCCGATGTCGTGACTTTGGCACTGGCTGCCGATATTGATGAAATTGTCAAACGCGGTCTATTACCTAAAGACTGGCAAAAGAAATTTCCGCACAACTCGACCCCTTATACATCCACAATTGTATTTTTAGTGCGTAAAGGCAACCCAAAAGGTATTCGAGATTGGGGCGATTTGGTCAAACCTGGTGTGGAAATCATTACTCCAAATCCAAAAACATCTGGCGGTGCACGCTGGAACTATTTGGCAGCGTGGGCATGGGCAAAACATCAACCTGCGGGCAATGATGCTAAAGCGCAAGAGTTTGTTCGCCAAATTTATAAACAAACCAAAGTATTGGATTCAGGCGCACGTGGCTCAACCACCACTTTTGCAGAACGTGGCATTGGTGATGTTTTGTTAGCTTGGGAAAATGAAGCCTATTTAGCCGTGCGTGAACAACCGGGTAAATTTGAGATCATCACGCCTTCTCTATCTATTTTGGCTGAACCGCCTGTGGCGATTGTAGAGAAAAATGTGCAAAAAAAAGATGGCAATCAACACTTAGCCAAAGCCTATTTAAACTATCTCTATTCGCCTGCGGGTCAAAACATTGCTGCGAAGAATTATTACCGACCACGTAATGCTACGGTGTTGGCACAATATAAGTCGCAATTTAAACCATTGAAGTTGGTGACTATTGATCAAGAGTTTGGTGGATGGAGCAAAGTTCAGAAGCAACACTTTGAAAATGATGGCATTTTCGATCAGATTGTCAAAGCCAACCAAACCAAATAATACTCCGAAAGGTAAATCATACTAAAGCGATAGCTGAAAACACCCAAATTGAAAAATACGGGTGTTTTCACAAACGTATTTTTACCTGATTCACATATATCTTTTTTATTCATATAAAATTCATTTTTAATTATTTTTTTTGCATAGAAACTCTAGCTATCCTTGTTGCAGATTATTTAAAACATGAATTTTACAGCATTATCTTACTGAATTTTGAATCCAAGTGATCACAGCCAAAGCTAAAAATGATGGGTTTAATTCATATTTAAGCATTATGCAGATCATCATTTCAGGCTGAAATATGCGAAGGAGCATCGACATGATTCATACCGTAATTGTTCCAGGTGTAGGTGGCAGTGAACATGCTCACTGGCAATCTTGGTTACAACGACAACTCATGTCTTGCTCGCGTGTACAACAGTCAGACTGGAATAGCCCAATTTTACAGAACTGGGTTGCTGAATTTGTCAAAACAGTTGCCCCGATTCAGAACGATATTCAAATTGTGGCGCACAGCTTTGGTTGTCTGACCACAGTGGCAGCCTTAGCACAGCAACCTAAATTGCAGGCGAAAATTAAAAATGTGGTTTTGGTTGCACCTGCTAACCCTGCCCGTTTTGGTGAATCTGGTTTTGCACAACACAGCCAAAGCAATTATTCGGCTTATTTTCAGCAACTTAAATTGGCTGTACCGACACGCTTATTGATCAGTGAAAATGACCCGTGGCTAAGTTTTGCAGATGCACAGGCACTTGCCCAAGCATGGCAATTAACACCGATTAATTTAGGACAAGTGGGTCATATTAATGTTGCATCAGGCTTTGGGGCATTTCCTGAAATTTATGATTATTTGATTGCAGAAAATATGCAATCACATATCAGTATTTCTGATAACAACAAGTATTTATTCAAATTTGCAATTTAATCTTCGCAAATTATGCTTGTGCCGAATTTATCTTTTACTTTTATCTGTTTGTTTTCAAACACTCATTCTCTCTTTTGAGGAGTCATCATGTCGCAGCGATCCAAAGTGCTGCCAGGATTTGGTCTTTCTCTAGGCTTTACCCTAGCGTATTTATCCTTAATTGTTCTTATTCCCTTATCGGCTGTATTTATTAAATCGCTGGGTATCGGTTGGGATGGTTTATGGGAAATTTTAAGTTCAGAACGTATCCAAAAATCTTTGCAACTCAGTTTTAGCGCTGCGCTCATTGCAGCCTTTATTAATGTCGTCTTCGGCTTATTATTGGCATGGTGTTTGGTACGATACAGCTTTCCGGGCAAACGTATTATAGATTCTTTGGTCGATTTACCTTTTGCATTGCCTACTGCAGTTGCGGGTATTGCCCTGACTTCTTTATACGCACCGACTGGCTGGATTGGACAATATTTAGAACCATTAGGCATTAAAGTCGCGTATACCCCTATCGGGATTACCCTTGCCCTGATTTTTATTGGTATTCCATTTGTTGTGCGTACCGTGCAACCCGTACTCAGTGACTTAGAAACCGAGTTGGAAGAAGCAGCATCTGCGCTAGGGGCTAACCGCTTTCAAATTGTCACCAAAGTGATTTTCCCTATTTTATTGCCTGCACTGATTACAGGTTTTGCCCTCGCATTTGCGCGTGGCGTGGGTGAATATGGCTCGGTGATTTTCATTGCAGGTAACCAACCATTTAAAACTGAAATTGCACCCTTAATGATTATTTCTCGTTTAGAAGAATATGACTACGCAGGTGCAACCACAATTGCTGTGGTGATGTTGCTGATTTCTTTTGTCATGCTGTTCTTAATTAACTTATTACAAGCATGGGCAAGTCGTCGCACAGGGAGAACTGCACGATGAGTTTAAATACCAACAGCAATGCTTTGGCTGAAAAACTACAATCACGCGATGCAACACGTGAACCGACTTGGGTACGCTATACCCTGATTGCAATTGCCTTCATTTTCTTCTTAAGCTGTCTGATTTTGCCGCTGATTTTGGTTTTTGTCGAAGCGTTTAAACAAGGCATTGGTGTCTATGCCCAAGCATTGGTGCATCCTGACACTTTATCGGCAGTGAAATTAACCTTACTCACTGCAGCGATTGCCGTACCTTTAAACGTGGTATTTGGTATTGCCGCAGCGTGGTCAGTGGCGAAATTCAATTTCCGTGGTAAGTCGATTCTCACCACCTTAATTGATATGCCTTTTTCAGTTTCTCCTGTCATTGCAGGTTTAATGCTAGTCCTGATTTTTGGTACACAAGGTTGGATGGGCGGCTGGTTGATGGAACACGACATCAAAGTTTTATATGCCGTACCTGCAATTGTGATTGCCACCATCTTCATTACTGTACCTTTTGTGGCGCGTGAATTGATTCCTTTAATGGAAGCGCAAGGCACAGAGGAAGAAGAAGCTGCGATTGTATTAGGTGCATCGGGTTGGCAGACCTTCTGGAAAGTCACTTTGCCAAATATAAAATGGGGTTTAATTTACGGCGTGATTCTGTGTAATGCCCGCGCAATGGGTGAGTTTGGCGCGGTATCTGTGGTATCGGGGCATATTCGCGGAGAAACCAACACCCTACCGCTGCACGTCGAAATTCTCTATAACGAATATACCTTTAGTGCTGCGTTTGCGGTGTCCTCTCTCTTGGCACTTCTCGCGATTGTGACCCTGATTTTAAAAACTTGGGTTGAAATTCGCCAAGAAAAGCAAAACCAACGCAATGAAGATTCAACTGTTTCTTAAGGAATGACCGCATGAGTATTCAAGTTAAAAATATTGAAAAAAATTTTGGTGCATTCCATGCACTTAAAGACATCTCCCTCGATTTTCCAGATGGTCAATTGGTAGCACTGCTTGGGCCTTCAGGCTGTGGTAAAACCACCTTGTTGCGTATTATTGCGGGGCTAGAATCGGCAGATCGTGGGCAAGTGATTTTAGAAGGTCAGGACGCAACCAAAGTGCATGTACGCGAACGTCAAGTTGGATTCGTTTTCCAACACTATGCCCTATTCCGCCACATGACCGTATTTGACAATATCGCATTTGGTTTACGGGTACGTCCACGTGCAACCCGACCTTCAGAAGCTGAGATTAAAAAACGTGTTATGCGTTTGCTCGACTTGGTACAGTTAAGCTTTTTAGCAGACCGTTATCCTGCGCAGTTATCGGGTGGACAACGTCAACGTATTGCTTTGGCACGTGCCTTAGCGGTAGAACCACGCGTATTGTTATTGGATGAACCTTTTGGTGCGCTTGATGCCAAAGTGCGTAAAGAATTACGTCGTTGGTTAAGAACTTTGCATGATGAATTACACATCACTTCAATTTTCGTGACCCACGATCAGGAAGAAGCACTCGAAGTTGCCGATCAAATTATTGTCATGAACAAAGGTAATGTCGAACAAATTGGTTCACCGCGTGAAGTGTATGAACAGCCTGCAACTCCGTTTGTATTTGACTTCTTAGGTCAAGCCAACCGTTTTGAAGGACAACATCATCAAGGGATTGTGCAAATTGGTGAAGATCGCGTACAACTTTTCAATCAACCGAATGCGCCTCAAGGCAAAGTGATTGCATTTGCACGTCCAGATGAGTTGCATATTCATGCCCAACCACAGGAAAATACCATTCAAGCGACCTTCTTACGTGAGGTTTGGATTGCTGGTAAAGTAGTTGCAGAATTGCAAGATCGTCAAGGGAATTTGATTGAAATTGCACTCACCGCAGATGAAGCGAAACTGCACCAATTCCGCCCAAATCAAACGGTTTGGTTAAGTGTAATCACTTTACATTTATTTGAAAATCAAGTCGCATAAGGACATCAAGATGGAGCCTAACCCGCTCCATCCTTTTTAGGGTTGCACCACTATGAACTTCCAACAACTTAGAATTATTAGAGAAACCGTTCGGCAAAACTTTAATTTAACCGAAGCGTCTGCGGCACTATACACTTCTCAATCGGGCGTGAGTAAGCACATTAAAGACCTTGAAGATGAACTTGGTGTGCAGCTTTTTGTGCGCAAAGGCAAACGTCTATTAGGTTTAACCGAGCCAGGACAAGCGTTGCTAAGTATTGTCGAACGCATGTTGGTTGATGCAGATAACATTAAACGCCTTGCTGATGACTTTAATAAAGTCGATGAAGGCACGCTCACCATTGCGACTACACATACCCAAGCGCGTTATGTGCTGCCGCCTATTGTGAATTTGTTTAAAAAAGAATTCCCTAAAGTACATTTGATTTTGCAACAAGCCAGCCCTGTAGAAATTGCCGAAATGCTGCTGCAAGGTGAAGCCGATATTGGTATTGCAACTGAATCTCTAACCACTGAAGAGAACTTAGCAAGTGTGCCTTATTATGACTGGTGTCACAGCATTATTACCCCACAAGATCATCCTTTAGCCAGTAAAACTGAGATTAGCCTGACCGATTTGGCAGAATATCCAATCATCACTTATCACGGCGGCTTTACGGGACGTTCTAAAATTGACAAAGCATTTACCGATGCAGGAATTGATGTCAATATCGTCATGTCTGCACTTGATGCAGATGTCATTAAAACCTATGTTGAATTGGGCATGGGCGTAGGTGTGGTGAACAATGTGGCATACGATGCAGAACGTGATTACCGCCTAAAACAAATCCAGACTGATATTTTTGGGGTAAACACCACGTGGATTGCGGTTCGCAAAGGACACTTACTACGTGGTTACGGCTATGAGTTTATTTCTTTATGTGCACCGAATGCCGATATTAAAGCTTTAAAACGTATCGCCTATCCTGAAGAATAAAACAATAATGCATAAGAGAGCCTAGGCTCTCTTTTAGTTCTCTGGCAAAATTCTTGCTGATCTAAATGCCTAGAAATAATCAAAATAATGATTTTAATTTATCAGAAACATGAATAAAATATAATCAATAATAAAAAACGTAATTTGATTTTAAACACAATTGTATAATTTAGACCAAGGACGTAACATGAAATTTCACATTTTTGTTGGATTGCTGTGTGTCCTGCCGCTAGGTTATGCCTCTGCTGCCGCTTTAGAACGTAGCGGTCAATCGGTACATGCATTATTTGAAAAAGGAAATTATGCGGAAGTCGCTTTGCTACACGTGGATACCAATATTTCAGGTCAGGTACAGCATCAACAAAATATTGCCGAATTAGGCGTTCAAGATTTTTCAACAGGCAATTTAGTCAATAATCAACACTTCATCCAAGCTGCATTAAAATTACAACCACATCCACAAGTTTCGGTCGCATTATTATTTGACCAACCTTTTTTTACGGATGTGGATTATCAATTCGACACGAATCAACCCTTATCAGAAATTGCAGACGTTGAATTCGATTCAAACAACATGACTACACTGGTTGGCTATCAACCAAATGCAAACTGGAATCTGTTTACGGGTGTGAGCTACCAATCCTTTTCAGGGAATCTCAGAATTGGTACACACGTCGAAAATTTTTATTTTGATTATGATGTGCACTTCCCTAAAGATCACGCATGGGGCTGGCTGGCAGGTATCAGCTATCAACTTCCTGAATATGCATTTAATACTGCAATTACCTACCGCTCTAAAATTAAGCACCATACTAATGCTAGTGAAAGTTTTTTGGGGTTTCCTCTAGAGATTGCACCACAGCATACGACTACTATTCAGACACCAGAATCGATTAATCTAGATTTTCAAACAGGTTTACCTTCCCAAAATTTTCTCTATGCATCATTAAGATGGGTGAATTGGCAAGATTTTGAAATTCAGCCCACACAATATGCTGCAATGCTACAGCAAGTACCCAATATGAATTTAAATCTGATTGATTACCAAAAAAATCAGTGGTCGGTACGTTTGGGTTTAGCGCATCAATGGTCACCCAAATGGATCACTGCTGTTGAAGGATTGTGGGACTCAGGTGCAGGAAACCCAGCTTCCAGCTTCAACCCTGTAGATGGTTATTTAGGTTTAGGTACTGGCCTTATTTATAATTTCACCCCTAAAACTTTTGTGATTAGTGGGATTCATTATTTGTACTTTAATCAACCAAAGAATGCACAAGGGTCTTCTTTTCTTTCACAAAACTCACACTTTTCACAACTCGAAGAACGGGATGCTTGGATTTATCATCTCAAACTTGCACACCGTTTTTAGTCCATAAAAAAACGAACCGAAGCTCGTTTTTTTGGTTTAGCTGAAACTAACGGATATTACCAATGGTAGCTTACACCTAGTTTCGCTACTGGCATCCATTCATGTTTATCATCTGTACGAATTTTTTCCTCTTCAATGGCAATATTGTCTACCAAGCTTCCTCGAACAGCATTATCAGCTGCACCGCCACTCACAAGCGTCAAATTGGCGTCTGGATTACCCGTATAATAAGCGCCGACTTCACCAAACACACCCCAGTTATTGTTAATCTTTGGTGCAAAACCTAAACCTAAGTAAGGTGCGATGTCATTTTTATAACTCATTTTACCATTGATATGAGCACCATCTGTACCCGCTGTAAAAGGAGTATGGTTTACAGAGAAACCTTCACCAGGCTTAACACGGCGGTCTAGGTCATATTCATTATCTACATAACCAACACCAGCAGCTACATAAACGCCTTGAGCCCAACGGTTAGCACTTGCACCCCACGGACGGATCTCAGCATTTAAATAGGTCAGGTTATTCTCCATATCCATATCATACTTTGAGCCATTGACTGATAAATCATCCGACCAAGAAATATCACCACCGTTATAACCCAGCGCTAAGCCCACATACGGGTTTGCAGTCCAAAGTAAGGCACCGCCATAACCTGTTGTACCTACTTCAGCACGTACACCTGTTGGAATTAATTGGTTACGATCAAACGCATAGCCATCTTTTACCACAGCTGTATCTGCCATTGCAGAACCTGCAACTGCTGCCAATACCGAAGCGGCTAAAATTGTATGTAAAGTTTTCATTGTGTTTCTCCTCAAACTAAAACTTTTTGAATTTTCATTCGTGTTTGTCATGAGAAAACTATAGAGCATGTTGCGGTCAGCTTTTATGCAAAATTTACCCCGTTTTTGTTATTTTTTGATACAAATTTATTCTTATTGTTTATTGCAAAAGCATTTATTTTCAAAACTTCAACAATTTAGCGCGCAACTTAACTTGTTTATCTTACTAAGGATAAATTCCAATCTGTTCCAATTTTTATCTATTCCTCACTGAATATAGTGTAAAATCTTTGGAAAATTTTTTTCTGGTAAGAACATCGATGTCTCAGCTTTCAACAATCATTGAACAAGCATTTGAAGACCGCGCTAATTTCAGCGCTGCAGATTGTCCCGCTGAAATTCGTCAGGCAGTTGAACAAGCAATTGCAGGTTTAGATAACGGCACATTACGCGTTGCTGAAAAAATTAATGGTGAGTGGATCGTTCACCAATGGTTAAAAAAGGCAGTTTTGTTATCTTTTAAACTCAATGATAACAAGCCAATTGAATCTTGCGATTTGCGTTTCTACGACAAAGTAGACACGAAATTTACAGGTTGGACTGACGAGCAATTCAAACAAGCAGGTGTGCGTGTTGTACCGCCAGCAGTTGCACGTAAAGGTTCATTCCAAGCCAAAAATGTGGTGTTAATGCCATCTTATGTCAATATTGGCGCTTATGTAGATGAAGGCACCATGGTTGATACATGGGCAACGGTAGGTTCATGTGCACAAATTGGTAAAAACGTGCATTTATCGGGTGGTGTAGGTATTGGTGGAGTACTTGAGCCACTTCAAGCAAATCCAACAATTATTGAAGACAACTGCTTCATTGGCGCACGTTCTGAAATTGTTGAAGGTGTGATTGTAGAAGAAGGTTCGGTCATTTCTATGGGCGTTTATATTGGTCAATCGACCAAAATTTATGACCGTGAAACTGGCGAAATCCATTATGGTCGTGTACCTGCAGGTTCGGTGGTAGTTTCTGGTAACCTGCCTTCTAAATATGGCACTTATAGCTTGTATGCTGCTATCATTGTGAAGAAAGTAGATGCAAAAACCCGTGCAAAAACCAGTTTGAACGATTTATTACGCGAAGACTAAACTTTTTTTAGTTTTCCCCATCTCTACGGCCAGCAATGACCGTAGGGATTTTTGTTTTTTTACATACTGTGATGAATTTTATGAATACCCTCCGATCTTCCGCTATTCCTGTTTCTGATCCGTCTGCGGGTTTACGCATTACGGAGATTTTCTATTCATTGCAGGGCGAAGCCAATACATCGGGCTTGCCAACCGTGTTTATTCGTTTAACGGGTTGTCCATTGCGTTGCCATTACTGTGATACCACTTATTCTTTTGAAGGTGGCGAACGTCAATCTTTAGATGACATCATCCAAACCACGCTAGAATTTAAAACACCGTATGTATGTGTGACGGGCGGTGAACCTCTGGCTCAACCGAATGCACTGCCACTGATGCAACGCTTGGCAGATTTAGGTTGTGAAGTGTCTTTGGAAACCAGTGGAGCTTTAGATATTTCTAAAGTGGATAACCGTGTGTCGAAGGTGCTGGATTTAAAAACCCCTGCATCGGGTGAAATGTCACGCAACTTATTATCAAATTTAGATTTTTTAAACCCACATGATCAAATCAAATTTGTGATTTGCAATCATGACGATTATCTTTGGGCGAAGCAGCAAGTTGAGCAATATCAGTTGCATAAAAAAGTCGATACAGTGTGGTTCTCCCCTGCATTTGCTGTCGAAAAAGGTGCAGTCGCCTTGCCACAACTTGCACGTGATTTGGCACAGTGGATTTTAGCCGACCATCTCCCTGTTCGTTTCCAATTGCAATTACATAAATTGCTTTGGAATGATGAAACAGGTCGTTAATCTCCTCACGAATCCCCATTCGTATTGACGTCAATCTTCACACTTTTGCTCAAGTTCTATCGCTATATTTTAAAATTTGGAGTTCAATTATGCGCCCTCGTGCCATTGTATTATTATCTGGTGGATTAGACTCAACCACGTGTTTGGCATGGGCACAAGCGCGTTATGAATGTATTGCACTTAGTTTTATGTATGGTCAACGCTCGACTACAGAGCTAGATGCTGCACGTGCCTTGACTAAAAATGCAGGCATTGAGCATCGTGTGATTAATATTGATTTAGGCAACTTGGGCGGTTCTGCTCTGACCGATCACAGCATTGAAGTACCTGATCATGAGCAAGAAGGTATTCCTGTGACTTATGTGCCTGCGCGTAATACCATCTTCCTGTCTTATGCTTTGGCAGCTGCCGAAGTTTTTGATGCAGAAGCAATTGTGATTGGTATTAATGCGGTAGATTATTCGGGCTATCCTGACTGTCGTCCTGAATTTATTGATGCTTTTGCCAATATGGCACGCTTGGCAACCAAAGTTGGCGTAGAAGGCAAACCGTTAAAATTTGAGACACCTTTGTTACATTTATCCAAAGCAAATATTATTCGCTTAGGTATTGAACATGGCGTAGACTATAGTCAAACGGTTTCTTGCTACCAAGCAGATGACCAAGGACGTGCTTGTGGTAAATGTGACAGCTGTCGCTTACGCAAACAAGGTTTTGCCGATGCCAGTGTTGCAGACCCAACGCGTTATATACCGTCATAACAAGGTAAAGTGTATGAAAAATTTAAAATCAAACATTATAGTTTCTGCGATTATGTCTGTTGCTGCATTATTCGCAACAACGACACACGCAAATAATGACAAGTTGCAACAAGCATATAAAAGCACCAATGTAAAAGCAGCTTTAATTAATGTTTGTAAAGAAGAAACTGCAAAAGGCAAAAAACTGACTACAGCTGAAGTAAGCAAATATTGTACTTGTGCAGTAGAAGCAGATGGTAAATTAACCAACGCTCAAAAATGGGAAATTCAAAGCGCAATTAACCAGAAAAAGAGCCCTGCGACTTTAGCTTTTGTACAAAAGCAAAATAAAGATTTGCAAACTTGTTTTGGTCCTCAGCTTACAGGTAAATTAAAAACCTTAACTGAAGAAGCAATGAAAGCGGCTGAGAAAAAATAATTTTTCTTAACAATTTCAACTAGCCACTTTATGTGGCTAGTTTTTTATGTGCATGATTTTGGAGAAAAATATGAGCACGACAATTCAATTACCAAATCAAGCTTTTCCTGCAACCACAGGCGAAGTCAATTTAACCGAACTTGGTACAGATTGGTTAGTGGTGTATTTTTACCCGAAAGATTCTACCCCAGGCTGCACCACACAAGCTGTCGATTTTACTGCGCTAAAGCCACAATTTGATGCGCTTAATACCACCATCATTGGCATTTCGCGCGACTCAGTCAAAGCCCATCAAAACTTTACCGAAAAACAATCTTTAGGCATCAACTTGATTAGCGATAAAGAAGAAGTATTGTGTCAGTTGTTTGATGTGATTAAAGAAAAAAATATGTATGGCAAAAAAGTTATGGGCATTGAACGCTCTACTTTTATTTTCCATCAAGGTCAATTACTGAAAGAATATCGTAAAGTCAAAGCTGCAGGACATGCCGAGCAAGTGCTTGCGGATTTAACCGCTTTACAGGCTTAATTTTCAGCCTCTAAAAAAACACAATGTTCTGGATGATTGAAAGCTTTTTCAATCATCCTTTTTCATTTAAAAACTGGATTACTCCGTCAAATTACTGCTGTCCTGCTGCTGGTATTTGTCTTGTAATTGACGATAAATTTCCGTGTTTTGAAATGCGGTTAAGAAATCAATTGTGCCTTGCGGGAAAAAATTAGGCTGTATTTCCCCACGATAATAAGCCTCACGTGCAGGCGTAGCAGACATGGCATCTTGCAAGCTGTCTAATTCTACCATCTCCCATTCAGGGAAAAACTTTAAATAATAAGACGAGTCATCTTTAAAATGCCCAATTAAACCAACACAATCTTGCGGTTGAATCAATTCACCGACTAAAGATTTGACTAGTTTTTGCCATTTTTCATCATTGTAGACATCTACGACATGCACAAACTTAATCCGTTCTTGCATCTCAGGTGAAAAGTTAGACAAAATCATCTGCTCACGTTCTTTGGCTAAAAACGGATTTTTTAAATTGCGCTCATTTTGTGCAGAACCTAATGCCAAAATCACATAATGACTACGTGCTAACGCAATTTGAATGGTTTGCAAATGCGCCAAATGAAATGGCTGAAAGCGGCCAATGAAAACCAAATAATCAAACGTATATTGCATAATAAATACGCCAATCCTAATTTTGATAACAACATGATGCTATCTGATACGCGGAAATGTCATCCACAACCTGCGTGGTATCAACTCATTATTGTTTTTGCAAGATAATAAATCAAAAACAATAATTGGGCAGGTTTCGTGGATGACAAATGGTTTTGCCTACTTTTGCCAAAACAAAAGTAGGTCGAACCGAAGGTTAATCCTAAAATAGAATTAATAGACGTTAAGATTCCGCCTTGCTTATTCATTTTTTAAATGAACAACCCCAAATTCTAAATAAATTTCACATTGAATTAGGAACGCAAATCTCATCATTCACTAACTTTTTATGAACTCATGAGTTGTGCCAGCGCTGCGAATTTGCGACATAATGAGCCATAAATTCAAACCAATCAAAGCAAGGATAGTACGATGACACTGAGCTGTATTCAACAACCTCACCCACATTTGAATGCGAATTTAGACAATGGCGTACTGACTTTAGCCATCAACCGACCAGAAGCAAAAAACGCGCTGTATGGTGAATTATATTTGTGGATTGCACAAGCCTTAGATGAAGCAGATCAGTCCAACGCAGTACGTTGTGTGATTTTACGTGGTGCAGATGCAGACTTTAGCGCAGGCAATGACATGCAAGACTTTATGAAGTCTGCCGCACTTAAAGGACAACTACCTGCTGCCGAAGGTCCTCCATTCATCTTATTAAAATCTGCAGCCAAGTTTTCTAAACCGCTGATTGCAGCTGTACGTGGGGTGGCGATTGGCATTGGTGTCACAATTTTATTGCATGCAGATTTGGTGTATAGCGACAATACTGCCCTATTCCAAATTCCATTTGTGAGCTTGGGCTTATCGCCTGAAGGTGCATCAAGCAAACTTCTGGTAGAACAAGCAGGCTATCACAAAGCGGCTGAACTGTTGCTAACTGCACAAAAATTCAATAGCGAAACGGCATTATCGGCAAATTTAGTTAATAGCATTGAAACCGATGTCTATGCAACGGCGCAACAAAAAGCAGCACAATTGGCAGCTTTACCATTGGCATCACTTAAACAATCTAAAGCCCTCATGAAACATAATGTCAATGAAATTGTGGCGTGGATTGACCATGAAGCAGAGATTTTTATGCAACGTGTCGGTTCAGCAGAAATGATGGAAGCAGTGCAAGCCTTTATGCAAAAACGTAAACCTGATTTCAGCCAATTTAATTAAGCGCTGTTTAGCTGAAATGTACTTACACCCATTTCAAGTAAACTAGACGTTTTAAAACCACATTCATTTTGGCTGAATGTGGTTTTTTCTTTATTCGCCCCCATATTCTGCAATGTGCTATCAATCATTAAAAAATTGAGGAAAATTGTAATGTCTAATCCAAATCCAGCCGATGTTAAAGCTGAAAAAAAAGAACGTTATTTTGAGCCTGCACGACAAGATATTGATATAGAAAACTTTAAAAAAGTCATTCAAAGCCGTCGTTCGGTGCGTAAATTTACCGACAAAGCCATTCCTGCAGAAGTATTGGATGATTGTTTAGATATGGCTTTATTGGCTCCAAACTCATCTAATTTACAACCGTGGACTTTTGTCGTGGTGCAAAATCCTGCCAAGAAAAAACAACTGGTTAAAGCCTGCTTAGGACAACTCGCTGCTCGTACTGCAGCAGAGCTAATCGTGTGTATTGCACGTACAGACCGTGTTGATGAAATGGCAAAAAAGAATATCAGCGAGTTCCCTTTTCCTGAAGCACCTGCTGCAGTCAAAAAATATTACAAGTTTATTCCTTATAACTACATGACTGGCTACTTAAACGCAGTAGGTAACTTTAAGAAAGTCGCTTTCAAAATTGCGCGTAGTTTAGATAAACAATTACCTGTGACTGCATTTAACCCTGCAGATGCCAAACTTTGGGCAAGTAAAACTACAGCACTCGCCTGTGAAAATATGGTCTTAGCCCTTCGCGCACACGGTTTTGATAGCTGCATGATGGAAGGTTTTGATGAGCCGATGGTACGCAAACTCTTAAAACTGAATGAACAACAATTTCCAGTGATGGTGATTGCTGCAGGTGAACGTGCCGAAGATGGTGTCTTTTTCCCGCAATACCGTTTTGACCGTGACCTGTTTATTCAGAAAGTCTAGGGGTTGTTAACATTTCATAAATGGCTTGCGCTGTAGGCTAAAACTGAGCAGATTAGGCATGAAACGCAAGGAATAGCGGGACTATTGCCAAGTTTCATAACGTAATCTCAGAAAGTTTTAGCCACATGAGCAAGAACAAAGCGCTGCTTTGTTTGCTGCGCAAGGGGACGAGCATATTTTTTGCTGCTATTGCGTTATGAGTCAGTCATTTAGAATAACTAAATTTCCTGCCCCATGCCTTATATCAGCTAAAAAACCTTGCGAGATATATCTCTCACGTTGCAAACATAGATGAAGTGTCAACAGACCCTAATATTTCAACTGTACTTTTAAAACCTAGCCACATTTTGACTCGTGATAAGGCGACAAGGATGTCGCCCGTTAGACTGTGGTACAGGACGTACCATCAGTCTAACAGAGGGCTTTTGTTACTTTTCGCCCGTGAAAAGTAAAATCTATCTACGCAACTTATATTTGCCCCAATCCATATATGAGTGATCGTACAATTCTATTTTTCTTTAAAAATTGGTATTTAAGTCTTTAAAAATTAATATCTAAAAGTTGCATAAACTCAAAGGCAGGCTCTTCGTAAGGATGACTTGCCTTGAGCGCTTTTGCGACTGCCTGAGCATTTTGCTCAGGTACAATAGTTTCCACGCGCCACTCGGCAACGTGTTCCAAAGCATCTAACTCGCCAACAAACGGATTTGCTCCTTTGACAGGTTTAAATTGCCCTGTGCCTAAAACCTGCCATGCACAATGTTCATAATTGCCAATTCCACCTGCACCCGCTGCAAAAATAGCCAGTTTGGTTTCTTCAAGATGAGATTCAGGCACATAATAAATCAGTTTGAGCATATTTAAGCTTCGCTATCCATTTCACAATTAATTAGAAATTAGCATAAAAATTTGAGCATTGTTGCTATTTTGGCAACCTATACGCATCATCCAATCCTCAATTTATACAGTTCCCCAAAAAAACTTTAAAGTACGCTTCGCCACAAACTTATCCCCCATTTTGTATGAATTTAGATTTAAAAAGACAAGCCATGTCGCACGCCCCTAGAGCTTTTGTCATTTTTTTGGCATGATGCAAAACAAGCACATAGTGAATAATGATAAATGACTCAAATGCGTTGGTTAGAACTGCTTTCCACAGTTCGAATTGGTAGTAAAAAACAAAGTACAGAACAGGCGCGCAGCCCTTTTCATAAAGATTATGACCGTATTATTTTTTCGCAAAGTTTTAGACAGTTAAACCGTAAAACCCAAGTCCATCCATTGACTCAACACGATGGTATTCACACTCGCCTAACCCATTCTTTAGAAGTGTCTTGTATTGGACGTTCATTAGGGATGTTGGCTGCAGGAAAAATTAGAGACCACTTGCCTATGTGGATTTCCCCTGCCGATGTCGGTGCGATTATTCAAGCTGCTTGCTTGGCACATGATATTGGTAATCCACCTTTCGGGCATGCAGGCGAATATGCCATTCGTGAATGGTTTGATGATGCTTCACACGGCAATTTCCTCGCCAAACTCAGCGATGAAGAAGAAGCTGATGTCCGTCAGTTTGAAGGCAATGCACAAGGTTTACGTCTACTCACCAAAATTGACTATCATCCAAATGATGGCGGCATGCGTTTAACCTATGCCACTTTAGGCGCTTATTTAAAATATCCATGGCTCTCCAAAACCATTGCCGAACAAGGCAACCGCCCTGCCAATCAACGTGATAAGTTTGGTTGTTACCAAGCCGAAAAAGAAATTCTCAAACAAATTGCAGAACAGCTTGGTCTGATTCAATTGGGCGATTATCACTATTGCCGTCATCCACTGACATATTTATTGGAAGCAGCAGATGATATTTGCTATGCCTTAATTGATTTGGAAGATGGCATTATCTTAAACATGCTCAGCTATGAAGAAGTTGAACCGATCTTTTTAAACTTGATTGGTGACTACGGTATTCCAGCAGAACTGGCGATGGCACGTACCACATGGCAACAAAAAATTGCCGCTTTGCGTGGTCGGGTCATGAAACGTTTGGTCGATGAAGTCACCACAGCGTTTGCCAAACACCATTTGGAAATTCTAATGGGACAGCTCAAAGGCAGTCTTTTACAATATTGCTCGGCAGATATTGAAATTGGTATTAATCGCGCCAAAGACTTAGCCCGTGAGAAAATTTTCGAGCATCCACAAAAGGCAGGGCTGGAAATTATTGCGCATCAAAGTTTACAAAACATTTTGGATGCGTTTATTCCACTCACCACGCCACATAAAACCCTAAGTTTTAAAGAGCAGCGTTTAATGTCAATCTTGCAACGCTCAGGGGCAGATTTTGCGCATAATCACTATGACAATATTATGCAAGTCTTGGATATTATCTCTAAGTTTTCAGATCACCAAGCCTATAACTTATCGCAAGAATTACAAGGCAATAAGGTCGGCTTGCTATAATGAGTAATTTGCATATCAATACTTGTATCTAAATAGAAGTAGGATTTAAGCGCAGATTTTGCCTTTTGTGAAAATGCGCTCTACTATGCGAACAGCAACTTATTTTAAATTAATCAGTGAACCACAAATATGATCGGATGTCTTATTGGCGAAGTATTGGCTTTAGAAGCACCAACCGTGTTGCTGAATGTAAATGGTGTGGGCTATGAAATTGACACGCCACTCACCACATTTTGCCAGTTACAAAAGGGGCAGAAAATTACCCTGTGGACGCATTTAGCTGTGCGTGAAGATGCTCAATTGTTATATGGCTTTTTAGAAGCCCAAGAAAAAACCATTTTCCGTACTTTACTCAAAGTCAATGGTGTCGGCCCGAAAATGGCACTGGGTATTTTATCGACCTTGAGTGTCGAGCTACTGATTCACACCGTAGAACATGAAGATATTAATACCCTGATTAAAGTGCCAGGTGTGGGCAAAAAAACTGCTGAACGTTTAATGATTGAATTACGTGATCGCTTTAAAGCCATGTCCAACGAAGTGAGCAGCAGCAATTCCACAATGGCTCAAATCCAGTTTACAGGCAATTCTGCTGTTGCCGAAGCCGAAGCCGCTTTACAATCTTTAGGTTATAAACCTGCCGAAGCACAAAAACTGATTAATGCAGTCAAGGGCGATTTTACTGAAGCCAGTGATATTATCCGTGCAGCATTAAAGTCGATGAATAAATAAAAGATGCCAACAAACCTAGCGTAAGTTCATCTTTCCAATATTGGATACATGACTGGCGACATGGATGTCGCCCGTTGAGTTGGGGTATAGGGATATACCCTCAACTCAACATAAGATTTTTGTTACTTTTGATCTTTCAAAAGTAAAATCATGCCTTCGCAAAGGCATTTAAACGCAACTCATACTTTGAGGCTGTGCATGCAGCATCAAAATGCCCAGCTCAAGAGATTAGTTAACACGATATGCAAGACCGTCTAATCAGTGGTTCTGAAAAACCCGAAGATCAAATTGATCGCGCCATTCGCCCCACTTCACTCGATGACTATATTGGGCAACCTGTAGTGCGTGAACAAATGGAAATTTTCATTGGTGCAGCCCGTGGACGCGCAGAAGCACTGGACCACACCCTGATTTTTGGACCACCAGGTTTAGGTAAAACCACACTCGCCAATATTATTGCCCGTGAAATGGGCGGCAATCTTAAATCCACTTCAGGGCCTGTCTTGGAACGCGCAGGTGATTTAGCCGCCATGCTGACCAATCTTGAAGAAGGCGATGTGTTATTTATTGATGAAATTCATCGTCTTTCACCTGTGATTGAAGAAATCTTGTATCCAGCGATGGAAGATTATCAACTGGACATCATGATTGGTGAAGGGCCTGCAGCACGCTCCATTAAACTGGACTTGCCACCATTTACCCTTGTCGCCGCTACCACACGTGCAGGCTTACTCACCTCACCGTTACGTGACCGTTTTGGTATTGTGCAGCGTTTGGAATTTTATTCGGTTGAAGATTTGACCCATATTGTCAAACGCTCGGCGAGTTTAATGGATGTGCCAATGACCGATGCAGGAGCCAATGAAGTCGCTCGTCGTTCGCGCGGTACACCACGTATTGCCAACCGATTATTGCGTCGCGTTCGTGACTATGCGCAGGTCAAAGGCACAGGTGAAGTCACGCAAGAGATGGCACAACGTGCGCTAGATATGCTGAATGTCGATAAAGATGGTTTAGATACCTTAGACCGTCGTTATTTATCAATGTTATTAGAGCGTTTTGATGGTGGGCCTGCAGGTGTGGAAGCTTTGGCCGCTGCTATGGCTGAAGACTCTGGCACTTTGGAAGATGTAATTGAACCATACCTAATTCAACAAGGTTATGTAATGCGAACCGCTCGCGGGCGTATTGCGACCAATATGGCGTATTTACAATTTGGGATGACACCGCCAGAGCCAAAAGAAAAATAGCTCAAAGGAAAAAATAGCTTGAAGGGAGCTATCTCCCTTTAAGTTATTAAATATTTAGGTCAATTGGGTCTGTAGATAGACCCTAATTTTCAATAATACGCACATCTTCAATAAGCATTAATTCACACGCGCCCGCCCCTGTATCATGACGGCTTAAAGAACTGCGCCACTGCCACCCATCTGCGGCAGTAACTTCAACCAATTTACCTTTCAAATAAATCAAATCATCTTCATCAATCTGTTTTAACTGTGTCGCAATCGCGGGTGTGGCAGGAATTAAATGCGTATTAGCGCTCAAACTTGCAATCTCTTGCACAGGAATCGGTGGTGCTTGTTCATAACGCCAATGATACCAACGGTTGCTTTGACGAATAGACAACTGTTTATACACTTCAGGCTTGGCCATTTCGCCCCATCCCAAAGCAAAATCGACAGGGCTAAGTTCGGCTTCACGTCCAAAATTATAATTTTCACGTGACAATACCCGAAACTCACCTTCATAGGTTTCCAAAGCTTGAATGGTATAGTCTTTAAATTGATGCACTTGCTGCGATGACTGATAGGTTGTGCTATCCGCAATTCCTCCATCTGGCTGGAACAGCGTCATCCACAACAAATACAATATGGCAATTACCACAAAAAATTTAACTAAACGGCTCATGTGCTGCTCATTGGGGTGGATCATCTGCATGTATCAGGCAGGCAGCTAATTTTAACTTAAAAGCATGTTTGAAATCTTGTGCCATTGGACGAAGCGTTGAGAATGATAAACTGCCACGCTATACACAGCTTGACTTATAGCCCCGATTCACGTCAATTTCACAGACACGGCGTAAGCTATAAGTATTGCTTATCAAACAACTTTGCAACATTGAAGCGGAACATCATCATGGCGAATAAATTTGAATTTAAAATTCGTATCTATATGGAAGATACTGATGCAGGCGGCATTGTTTACCACGCCAACCATATTCGCTTTATGGAACGTACCCGTACCGAATGGCTTCGTGCATCGGGTGTTGATCATTATTGGCATCAACAAGATTACAACTTTGTCGTGCATAAAATTAACGTGAAATATTCACGTCCAATCTTAATGGATGACCTAATTACTGTTACAGCAAGTGTAGTTTCGTGTAAAGCGTCATCATTTGTATTGCAACAAAATATTTATCGTGGTGAAATCATGCTTGCATCTGGCGAGGTTGAATTGGCCTGTCTTGGTTCAGATATGAAACCACGTCGTCTGCCAGATGAAATTCGTAGCCTTATTCTGAAAGAATTAGGACAAGATTAAAAAAATGAATTGGCACATGTAGTAACTATGGCAACACAACTCGAATCATCTCTTCAAGTATCAGATCTTATTTTACAAGCAAGTCCTGTTGTTCAGCTGGTAATGCTCTCGCTGCTTTTAGCATCATTATACAGTTGGTATCTGATTGCCAAGTTACACATGAGCTATAAAAAAGCACAGGCAGATGATCAGCATTTCCAAAAAATCTTCTGGTCTGGTGCAGAATTAAATACGCTTTACAACAATGCACAGCTCAATTCAAAACGTGTCGGTTTGGAAGATATTTTCTATCAAGGCTTAGGTGAGTTTTTAAAACTCAAAAAACGCCAAGCGCCTGCTCCACAAACCATTGAAGGCACAGAACGTATTTTACGTGTCGGTTTAAGCCGTGACCAAGCTCAGCTAGAACAAGGCTTAGGCGCACTGGCCAGCATTGGTTCTGTCGCACCGTATGTGGGTTTATTTGGTACAGTCTGGGGCATTATGAATGCCTTTATTGGACTGGCAGATGTCGATCAAGTCACATTGGCAACAGTCGCACCAGGGATTGCCGAAGCCCTCATTGCCACAGCCATTGGTTTATTTGCCGCCATTCCTGCGGTACTTGCCTTTAACCATTACACCGCCAAAGGCGAAGCGATTTATTCTGATCGTGCTTTATTTGCCGAAGAAATGGTGGCTTTATTACAACGTCAATCTTTAGGCAATACTAAGGATCACGACTAATGGCCATTCAACGCTCAGGACGCTTCGAGCGCATTAAGAAACCACTCAAAAGTGACATGAATGTAGTGCCCTATATTGATGTCATGTTGGTGTTATTGGTGATTTTTATGGTTACTGCACCGATGATTACCAGTGGGATTCAAGTCGATTTACCTCAAGCCAATGGTAATCCAATTGAATCGAAAGATGCCCCTGCTTTGGTGACTTTAAATAAAGATGGGCAATATTTTTTAGAATACAAAGAACACAAAGCCGAACCTTTGGAATTAGCCCAACTGAAACAAATTTTGACCGATGCTCAAATTCAAGCCAAAGCTGAAAACAAAGAGTTTCAGGTTGTTATTCGCGGTCATAATACACGCCCTTATGGTGATGTGATTGCGTTAATGTCTGACTTACAAGATGCGGGTTTAACCCAAGTTGGATTGCTGACCGAGCCTTTAAAGTAATTTATGAAAGATTTTAAAAAGCCACCTTTTCAACAAAAAGCTATCGCGATTGGGTTCACTGTAGGTGTCCACCTTATCGCAGTGGTTGGCTTGCTTTACTTGGGCATGAGTAAAGCACCTGAGCCACCTAAACCCATTAAAACGGTACTGATTAAACCCGAAGATTTAAAACCCTTATTAGAAACTGAGTCTGCTGAAACCACACATGAAAATGTAGCAGAGCAAATTACTCAAACTGCTGAACCTGCGCTTGAACCTGCCCCTGTCATTCCGACACCTGCAGCAACCCCTACACCGCCCGCACCTCAAGTGGATACAAAAAAAGCAGCTCAAGCGGCAGAGGCTCAAGCACGTGCAGAACGACAAGCTGCTGAAGCCAAACAAATTGCAGAGCGACAAAAACTAGAAGCTGAACGCTTAAAAGCTCAACAAGCACGCGCCGAAGAACGTGCTCAACGAGAAGCTGACGCCAAAGCAAAAGCTCAAGCCGATGCCAAAGCACGTGCTGAAGCAGATGCTGTACGTCGTAAAGAAGCCGAAGCCCTGAAAAAAGCAGAAGCGGCAGAAAGACGTCAACTCGAAGCCAATGCAGCAGCAAAACGCAAAGCTGAAGCAGATGCAAAAGCCAAGGCAGATGCTGAGGCAAAACGTAAAGCTGACGCAGATGCAAAAACCAAAGCAGATGCCGATGCAAAACGTAAAGCTGCAGCAGATGCAAAAGCCAAAGCTGATGCCGACGCAAAACGTAAAGCTGCTGCAGATGCAAAAGCCAAAGCTGATGCCGAAGCAAAACGTAAGGCTGACGCAGATGCAAAAGCCAAAGCTGATGCCGAAGCGAAGGCACGTGCCGATACTGAAGCCAAAGCTTCAGCTGCCAAACAAGCTGCAGAAGAAGCTGCTCAGAAAAAGGCTGAAGTACGACGCATTGCATCCACTGCTAAACGCGATTTCGAAAATAAAATCAGACGAGCGTGGGATACCCCAGCTGGTTCTTCGGGTCAACGTGCAACTGCCCGCGTGACTTTAAGTGACAGTGGCGCAGTTCAGTCTGTCGTGGTTAATTCTAGCGACCCTGACATGAAAGCCAGTGTAGAAGCTGCTGTTCGTGCTGCCGCACCTTATCCGATGCCATCAGACCCAGATGCACGACGCGAAGCACGTAGCTTCACCTCTACCTTTACAGCGCAATAAGTTACCAGTTAGCCGAATAACATCTATTTGGCTAACTCCTTCTCAAAATATTTACGAGTATAAATAAATTTAAATTTTCACAGTGTTATAACAGTTTTATTATAAATTCATGCTTTCATTCCTACCAAAGCATGCCATTATGTACCACAATTACATCCAAAAAAGTTATGTTGATTTGAGAAAATAGCGAATGATGGAAACAACGCGTAAACACCTACTTTGTCTTGCTATTTTAACTGCGCTTAGCCCAGTTTTAAGCACACAATCTTTTGCACAACTGCATTTAGAAATTGCCAAAGCACCAGAAGAAGCACCTAAAATTGCGATTGTGCCGTTTGGCAATGATCAAAGTATTTATCCTATTGTAGAAAACGATTTAAACCGTTCAGGCAAATTCACCAGTTCATCTAAAAACCTTGCTGCAACTGCAAGCATGAACAATCCAAATGCAGCTGCATGGCAAGCCGCAGGTGTACCTTATGTGGTGACGGGAAATGTCAAAGCCACTGCAGAAGGCGGTTATGAAGTTCATTACCAACTTTATGATGTGCAAAAACAGCAATACTTATTGAATGAATTATTAAGCGTGCCTGCGTCACGCGTACGTTCTGCTGCACACATGATCAGTGATGCCATTTATGAAGCACTCACGGGCATTAAAGGTGACTTTAGCGGACGCATTGCTTATGTACTGCGCAACCCTGCAACACCTGAACAACGCTATACCCTGCAAATTGCCGATACTGATGGTGAACAGCCTAAAACCATTTTGACTTCGCGTGATCCTATTTTGTCGCCTGCGTGGACACCAGATGCCAAAAAAATTGCCTATGTGTCGTTTGAAACCAAACGCCCTGCTATTTATGTGCAAGATTTGGCGACAGGTCAGCGTGAAAAATTAGCCAGTTTCCGTGGTTTAAATGGTGCTCCAAGCTTCTCACCAGATGGTCAAAGTATGTTGTTTACCGCATCCATGCATGGCAATCCAGAAATTTATCAAATGAATTTAAGCACCCGTGAACTGCGACGCATGACCAATGACAGTGCGATTGATACCGAAGCACGTTATGCACCAGATGGTAAATCATTTATTTACACTTCAGATCGTGGTGGTTCCGCACAAATTTATCGTTATGACTTTGCCACAGGCAGCAGCAAACGCCTAACCTTCCGCGGTGCATTTAACGCACGTGGTACGCTCAGTGCCGATGGTCGTAAACTGGCATTGGTGCATCGCCCAAGTGGCAGTAATTACAAAGTCGCAATTCAAGACACCAACACCAATATCACCAATATTTTAACCCCAACCAGTTTGGATGAGTCGCCAAGCTTCTCACCAAATGGGCAAATGGTGGTGTATGCAACGCGCGAAGGCGCACGTGGCTTATTGTCAATTATGTCTTTAGATGGTCGCTTCCGCATGAACTTACCTAGTGAACAAGGTGAAGTGCGTGAACCTGCGTGGGCACCAAAATAATGAGTACCCGCAAAGTAAATACGTTTTCAGTTCTGTTTTAAAACCAAAAATCAAGCTTCATGGAGATGAGGATGAACGCAGTTAAATTATTGGTACTCCCTGTTTTGGCATCGGCTTTAGTGATGACAGGTTGTGCAAACCGCAAACCAACGACTGACTTACAAGCAGGTCAAACACCAAGTGGCGCAACCACAGTCAACACCCAAGGTTTGAGTGAAGATGCAGCTTTAAATGCACAAAACCTTGCAGGTGCATCTGCTAAAGGTGTAACCGAAGCCAACAAAGCTTTCTTAGCAAAGCGCGTGGTGCATTTTGACTACGACAGCAGCGAATTATCTAATGATGATTACCAGACTCTACAAGCACATGCACAGTTTTTAATGGCCAATGCCAATTCTAAAGTGGCACTTACAGGTCATACCGATGAACGCGGTACACGCGAATACAACATGGCTTTAGGCGAGCGTCGTGCCAAAGCGGTTGAGAGCTTCTTAATCACCAGCGGCGTTAACGCAGGTCAGCTTGAAGCAGTGAGCTATGGTAAAGAAATGCCAGTCAACCCTGGACATGATGAAAATGCATGGAAAGAAAACCGTCGCGTAGAAATTAACTACGAAGCTGTTCCACCATTATTGAAATAATAATTTGCTGTTTGGGAAAAACTCGTTTAGAACGTGTTTCCCCAATACGAAAAAAGCGCTCTTTATTACAAGGGCGCTTTTTTATGACATAAAAAACTGGGCAAACGAATATTTTAAAAACTAACAGATAAGTGCAGAAATACAGCTTTGCTTCAGTTATTCCGACTCGGCATCAGCTTTTGCAGTTTGCATAGATTCAATCAAATCATGCTTGTTAAACTTTTTATATTCAGGTTTAGACTCGTAATCTTTCCAAGCGGCTTTCATCTTGTCCTCAGAAATATCGTCTAAACTAATCCCTTCGCTTGGCGTTGGAGTCGCATCAAACTTTAACGTTGTCATATCTGTGCTCCTATCTCAAATTAAATCCTTCACATCAACATAGCACTTTCTGCAGGACTTGCAAGGGTAAAATCACAGCAAATAGTCGAGTTTAATTTTTCTTTTAACGCGTTCTCATCTAAACTATTGCAGCATATTGTTATCCTCATTTTTGCAGTCATTCGGAGTTTTCCAGTCATGTCATACCGCACCCTTTCCCAATTTCTACAACAACAAACTGGAAATTTAACACCCGAACTTGCTCAAGTGATTGAAACTATAGCCAATACTTGCAAAACAATTGACCAAACATTACAAAAAGGTGCATTGGCGGGCGTATTAGGCAGTGCACAAAATGAAAACGTACAAGGCGAAGAACAAAAGAAATTAGATGTTATTTCAAATGATTATTTAATTGAAGCGTTACAAAAACATCCTAATGTGGGTGGTTTGGCGTCGGAAGAATTAGACGAATTCACTCCTGCTCAGGAAAATGGTCAATATTTAGTGTTATTTGACCCACTGGATGGTTCAAGCAACATCGACATCAATATGTGTGTGGGTACCATTTTCTCAATTTTACCTGCAAAAAATGCCGTGACCCAAGCTGCAGACTTTATGCAAGCAGGTACACAACAAGTTGCTGCAGGTTATGTCCTGTATGGCCCATCTACCATGATGGCGCTCACTGTTGGTGCAGGCGTGGTATTCTTTACCTTTGACCCAGAAAGCCAAGAGTTTTTGGTGACTGCAGACAACATTCAAGTTGCTGCCGATACAAAAGAATACGCGATCAATGCTTCAAACCAACGCCATTGGGAAGCACCTGTAAAACGCTATATTGATGAACTTTTGGCTGGTAAAACTGGGCCACGCGAAAAAGACTTTAACATGCGTTGGGTTGCATGTATGGTGGGCGATATTCACCGTATCCTTTGCCGTAGCGGGGTTTTCATGTATCCATACGACTTAAAAGACCCGAAAAAAGCAGGTCGTTTACGTTTAATGTATGAAGCCAATCCAATGAGTATGCTCATGGAACAAGCAGGCGGTGCGGCAACCACAGGTCGTGTGCGTATTTTAGACATCCAACCCACAGACCTACATCAACGTGTGCCTGTCATCATTGGCTCAAAAAATGAAGTCGATTTGGTCAGCAGCTACCATCAATAATTTTTAACAACAGCAGTCGGCCATTCGCTGACTGCTGTGGATTTTATCGCATGCCTACGATTTTTTTAGAATCAAAAGATAACCCGAAAATTAAACACTTACGTGGTTTAATTGAACAAAATAACTATCGCAAAAAACAGGGACAAACGGTACTTGAAGGTACACATTTGTGTCTGGCGTGGTTACATGAAAATAAAAAAATCAATTCGATTTTTACCACCGAACATGCACTAAGCCATCCTGACTATGAGCGTATTTTGGCTAAATACACAGGCGTGGTCTTTGTCATTGGCGAATCTTTATATAAAGATTTAAGCACTTTAGGCACTTCCCTTGCCTGTTTAGCCATTGTCGACGTGCCAAGTTCAAGCCAAGCTTTAGACTTTAAAGCAGACACACTGATTTTAGAAAATGTGCAAGATCCGGGTAATGTCGGCACCTTATTGCGCTCTGCAGCAGCAGCAGGTATTGAACAAATTATTTGTACCAAAGGTTCTGCCTCACTTTGGTCGCCACGGGTGTTACGTGCAGGCATGGGCGCACACTTTAGCTTGCATACCTTTGAAAATATTGAACTCGAAGATGTCTTAGCACAATTTCAGATTCCTGTATATGTGACCAGTTCACACCATGCAGAAAGTCTCTATTCCAAAAATCTGCGTAAGGCTTGCGTCTGGATTCTAGGCAATGAAGGTCAAGGTGTGTCCGATTATGCCTTACAGCATGCAGAAGCGGTAAGCATTCCACAACCAGGTGGACAGGAATCTTTGAATGTGGCAATTGCAGGCTCAATCTGTTTCTTTGAAATGGTACGCCAACGTCTGTAAATGGTTAATTTATTTTAAAAAGACTAGCCCTGCAAAAAAAATAGATTAGACTGAAAATAATAACTTGCAATGTCAACCAAACCATTGTTTTTAGCGTTATAAAAATATGATGTTAAAAATAATGGTGGGTATCCAATGACAGGATTTTCCATCTCTATGGATTTAAACCCGAAGTCGTCACACTCGGAAAATTTGAGTGCTCTTAAGAGTACGGCTGAGCAACGTCTGAAGAATTTCATGCAAGACGTAACGGGGCGTGCCTTAGTGATGATGGAAAGTGCAACGCAAGGACAGCACGGCATTGCTATGGATTTGGTGCAAGAAGCCTTTATTTCCTTGCATAAATCTTATGCTGACAAAGCCACAGAGGAATGGTATCCCCTGTTTTACACCATTTTAAATAACAAATTACAAGATTGGCGTCGTAAAGAAGCTCGCCGCGCTCAACCGTTTTCATGGTTCAAAAAAATTAGTTTAGATGATGACGATGTTGAACAACTTGATATTGTCGATGAGCAAGCACTCAATCCTGCAGAGTTTTTAGATCAAGCTGTGACTGTAGAAGAAATTCAGGCAGCAATTGCGGGGCTTCCTGTGCGGCAACAACAAGCTTTTATGTTACGTGCTTGGGAAGGTTTTGATACGCAAACCACCGCACAAATTATGAACTGCACTGAAGGCAGTGTAAAAACGCATTATCACCGTGCTATTCAAGCTTTACGCAAGAGTTTGGCACATATGAATCCGTATCTGGGAGGATCATCAGAATGAAACAAGATGATTTCTTAAAACAAGTGACATCTAAACTTGATGGATTGGCTCGCCACCATCAAGACAAAGCCACGGTCATGAATCATGTCTTGGACAATATTCAAGACAAGAAAACATCGCGCTATGGGCTTTGGAAAATGTCAGGTTTTGCATTGGCTGCGGCAATTGCAGGTTTTGTGGTCTTGCCAAATTCAATGGAAATGACCACACAGCCGCAGAATCAAGCTGTATCTGTTCCTAAACTTTCTCCACAAATGGTGGAAGATTTAGAAATGTTAATGGTGTTGGGTGAGGACAAAGTTCCACATGGCAGCTAAACGAATTGTGATTGCGTGTTGTGCGCTCAGTTTTTTACAAACCAGTTTTGCAGGGTTTGAGCGTTTTTGGATTTTTTCCAAAGATGCAGATACGCAAATTTCAGAAACCTGGGAAACTCTTTCTGAAGAAGAACAATTGGCCTTAATTAAGCGCTATCAAAACTTAAAAGAAATTCCTGCAGAAAAAAGCGTAGCTTTACAGCAGCGGATGGATTGGTTTACTCAACTGCCTGATAGCGAAAAACAAAAAATGCGTGAAACTTGGCAAAAAATGAGCACGCAAGAACGTCGTGAATTAGGACAACGCTTGCAACAAGCAACACCTGAACAACGACCTTTAATTCGTCAGGAATACATTCTTAAATATCAGCAGCCTGCAATGAGTCACTAATTTTATCTGTTCATGGATGATAGAAAGTACTTGAAGTCACCAATAACAAAAGCCTCATCGTGTAAAACAGATGAGGCTTTTGCAATAAAGAGTCGGTAGATTACGATTTTCTTGGACGTTGACGATAGAACGCCAATCCGATTAAACCAAACATACCCCAGAAACCTAAGCTTCCCCCACCGCCACCACTGGCTTCATAATTGGTATTTTTCGCTGTATTTTCTAAAGTAATGGTCGCTTCAGGCGATAATTCCAGTTCATGATCGAAAATCGTGTATTTCAGCTCATAATCAAATGGGCTAAAGCTATTTCGTACTTGAACCTGAATATTGCCACCATAACAAATTTCACGTGCATAATCCCCAGGACAAGGTGCTTGACGATCTGCCGTAAGTACCACACCTGAAGGTACTTGTGTAAAACGAATTGCCAGTTCTTGTCCTGTACTATCTTTATAGAATGCAGGCTTATTGGTATTTTCAGCTAAAGTACTGATTATGCCATCCCCACCATCGCTATCATTCAGCAATGGATTAAAACTCACTTTGAGGTCTGTACCATATTCAAGTCGTACACGATCATCTTTTGCAATTGGGGCAATATTGCTAAATTTACCTTCAAGTAAGCCCGAAGAATGCAAATTACTGTCCAATTTTGAGGTAATGGTGTATTTACAATACGCTGAATCGGTTGCTTCTGTGACTTTATCATTCAGTCGATACATCACAATCCGTTGCAACTGTGCATCCCATTCACATTTGAATAGTGGATCTTGGGTCAATTTATCGGTACTAAATGTGGTACCTGAACCCGAAATTGCACCAATCCCCAATACTTCAGTGCTAATGCTAAAGTTGTCAGAATTAAGCTGTCTTAACTGAACAAATTTCCCATCTGCAGTTGGTTCATCTTGCTTTAATGCCATCGCAAATGGATCAACATAAATGGCACGATATTGCTGCTTAGCTTTGGTATTCGCCAACAAATCCTGCATCGTTTTCAAATCAGTACGCGATTGAGAAACGACCGAAGATGCAGCATCTTTACTTTGATCTATCGCAGACTGAATACGGTCAATTTGTTGCTGATAATTGGCAAATAAACTTTCATAAGAGACATTACGCAAGCTTTGAATATCGGCTGCATTTAAGCGCATCACTTCTACAGAGCCAATTTCACAGGTATTTTTTGCATCAGGATTTAAAGTTAAAGTTGCATTACTCACCCGCGCTAAACCACGTTGTTCATAATCACTACACCCCATGCTGTTTACATCAATCAAATCTTTCGCAGGGTCTGAACCAAGTTTTGGATAATACAACGGCAGGAATAAATTATAAGCAGATGGTTCTTGCAAGGGCTGCAATACTTGATCAAAGCTAAGCCCTGTCAAATCCAAATTTTTAGCACCATCATAAGAACTATTTGCTGTTTCAGGCAAATCACACTCGCCTTGCTCTGTCGCTGATCCCATTGCGAATAAGGCATTGCGAATTGTGTTGATGTTGCGCGCCTGCTCTAAGCTCGCAGGGAATGCATAACGACAAGATTTACCTTGGTTAAAGGCCAACATATTAAAAGAGAGGACAATACGTGGATAATTGTCATAAAACAAAGTACTCAATGCTTTATTTTCAACAATGGTATTACTTTGCAAATACACCTGTGACAAAGTGCTAAGCGGATGATTTTCTGCATTACTTAAGTTAAAGATATGACCTTTGCTGGTATCAGCTTGGTTTTGTGCAATCGTACTGGCAGTCAACGCAAGATCTGGTTGGCCGCAAAGATCAAAAGTACTAAGACTATTTGCAGCACCATTTTTCACAATACTGCTGCGGTCAATTTTCACCATAGAGCGTGTATTGACCAAGTTGGCACTACAATCCATTGCCAACACACTACCTACTTTGGCTTGGTTCGCATGGATATAAGCATTCTCTAAATTGACTTGACGCTCCGCTTGATGAGCAACAACGTAAATTGCACCACCTTGTTCTGCATGCGACTTTTGAATTTCGACATTGTTCGCAGCTAGTGGGCCTGCCACAAATAATGCACCACCTTTGCCTGCATCTACAGGGTTCGCATTACCACCACCATTGGCATCCCCATTTTTTAGAATGACATCGTATAGCGCCACGCTGGCTTGGGTATCTGAAGTATTGATAATACGGCTATTGCCCTGTGCATTAATACTGGTTTTTAACGGTGCAATTGAAGGATAACGATGGGTAATCGGATCTACTTGGTTATAGTCGACCGCTGTCGCCCCATAAATACGCACCATAGATTGCGGGCGTAATTCTGAGTTTAAGATATATTCCCCAGCCTGCAACTGAATCATATCGGTTGCACCACGGTTGGTATTGCCTGCGCTACATCCACCGAACGCAATATTCTGCTTGGCCGCAACTAACGCTTCACGTAATGAACATTTGCTTAAGTCTTCACCATTTTGATCTTCAAAGGTCGTGACCTGAATCACACGATTATCTGCTGCCATAAGCGACATAGCAGACAGCACCATTATCCCTAATAGTGTTTTTTTATTATTTTTCATATTCATCCTTTATGCTTTTCTACGGCGTAAACCCAACAAGCCCAATAAAGCCATTAATCCGTAAGCGCTCCATGCACCGCCAGAAACTTTTATTTTATCGCTTTCCATACGATTTTCATGTTCTTGAATAACTTGGACTTTCACTTCCATATAAGGTGTTGTGCTGTTAAAACGTGTGGTACTGGTGACTAATTTAATTTTAAAAACATCTGCACCATGCCAAGCAGAATCTGGGGTATATACCAAATTCCCCAACTCATCTACGGTCAATTTTCCTTTAGAACGTGTATCGAGTTGCTCAATTTGCACACAACCTGCTTGCCATGCTTGGCCTGTCGGATTGTTTGGATAGACTTGATCACAAAATTCTTTAGGCACCAAATCACTATCACCCAACAAATCACTCACCGACATTTTAGCAATTTGACCCGCCAAAATATCTTGACCTATAAGCCCCATAGTTTCAGGAACCATCACCTCTATTGCACCACGGTCACATAAGGTAATATCTGACTGACGGTTTTTACCGCGCTGATCTGAAGCAGCACAACCGACTACCGTATTATCCCCCAGTTGTAATTGCCCCTGATTCAACACCACAGAATCTTTCAGACTGTTATAATTGAGCAATACGCGTGGGCGCATAAAGCCCAAGAATGAGTTTTCAGGAACTTGATATGGACAAAAGAGTGCCGTTTTATCTTGACTGAGGGTTTGGCATGCACCTTCAAGCAGATTACCTGCAAGCACCGAATTTGCAGTCCATAGCGTATTTGGATAGTTGCTATCGCCTGCTCCACAGCCTGCGCCGACTAAATTATTTTGCAATCTTGTTGCATCTGAACCTGCTTGCACACAGTTTGCTGCAGTATTCACACTCACAGGATGTGGATTACCCAAAATCACACTATTGGCAATATAGGCTTTACCCAAAGGTGCGTTGAGATACACACCACGGCTGTTACCAATCAAGCTAATGTTATTGACACCAATATCATCCAGCACATTCATGACATAGCCTTCATTTGCAGTAAAAGTACTGCTCACGATCATATTCCCCATACTAGGAAAGGCTTTGATTTCTTCATCTGCCAAACTTGCTGCAGAATAGAGATTGGCTGAAGCAACTGATATGGTTTTGTTGCCTTTAAATACTGAAGTTGTAATCACAAAGCGTGGGAATTGCGTATAAATGACGCCACCTTCCTGCGCTTGGTTAGCTTCAAGCAAGCTATTTTTGATCTCAATAAAACCTGCAGGGATCTTCTCGTCAGTCATTTGTGCGAGGTTATAAATTGCCCCACCTTGATTGGCTACACCCTGACTCAGTTTCACATAGTCTAAAATTAAATGTTCATTATTATAAATCAGACCACCTTGTTGCTGACGACAGCGTTCCTCACCGCAGCCCTGTAAAGTTAATTCTTTTAAAGAAACTTTTAAGAAACGATCCTTGCTATCTTCAATGTGGAAAATTCGCTCATTGCCGCGCATCTGAATCGTGGCATTATTCAAACCTGGGGCAGTTTTATCATTCAGACTACTGTCATAGGTGGTTTTAATTTCAAGGTTTTCTGTAATTTTAAGTTGAGTATCAATTTGATAGACGGCTTTCTTTTCTAATAAAATCACACTTGAGGCATTTTTGCCGCCACAGCCCAAATAGCCTTCTTCGGGCATGCCTAAATTAATATACTCAATGGCTTCACGCAAAGAACATTGTTGATCATCTGCTTTGGTGTCAGCAGTGGTGGTGACAATGATATTACTACTATATGCATGACCTGCGATAAACAGCATACCAATGCCGATGCTCTGCTTGAGCATAAGCGTACTCCTTGTAATTTTCTTTGTTTTTTTTCTTCTTTAGTTGCAAATTCCCTGCAACTTCGAATTATTTTCCGAATAATTTGGCATAGCTTGCGCAAATTCTCAAGTAATTTTAATTTTTACCGATATTCGTCAATTAAAGCATAAATCTGACGCAGGTTTGCTCCACTTAATTTCGTTTTCTCTCCTTTAAGTAATTGCACCAACTGTTCAAGGCTTTGCAGCAAAATCGAGGTCTGCTGTGGGCCATGTAACAACAAATAATCAATAATTTGTGGGTCGATGATAATCCCGCGACGCTCTAACACGGAACTCACTAAAGCTTGTCGGTCTGCATACAAACTGCCTGAAGGCACTTTAACACTCACTGCCTGCGTCAAACGTGATTGCAAATCGGGCAATTCAAGCTTTAATTCAATCGGTGCAAAACGTGATGAAAACACCAACTGACCACCAACCTCATTGCTGTAATTGATTAAGTGAAACACCGCACGTTGCCAATGTGGTACACCACTAATCGCTTCAATATCGTCTAAAGCAACCAAATCATAACGGTCTAAAGAGGTAATTGCTTCTGTTGGGGCATCCAATAATTCAAGTAAGGATACTTTAATAGCTGATTTGCCAATTTCTAAATAGGAATCGCAAATTGCAGACAATAAATGACTTTTGCCTGTGCCCGCACCACCATAGACATAAAAGCGATTGACCAATCCTGCATGAAGCTGTCGAACTGCATCAATCACATGCCCCCAACCCGGACCAGAAAAATCACTGATCCGTGCATCTAATTGAGGCTCGATATCTAACTGCAGTTGACGCATAGAATTGTAATCACCTAGGAGTTTTGCTGATCTGAGGGCTTTATCTTACTTGATTTTTCAGTCTGTTGCAGTGAATTTGCTGACTGAGGATCAAGCTCAATATCAATATGAACTTGTGCTGTATCAATGCTGATGTCACCCGATGCACCATCTTCCGACACCACCACAGGTTGCCCATACAAATAACTTTTTTCGTAAAAATCACGTAAATGACGCAGTAAAACCACAATCACTGCTGCTACTGGTAAAGCAATCAACATCCCCATGAATCCAGCCAGTTGTGCACCCGCTAAAACAGCAAACACCACCGCGACTGGAGAAAGTCCGATTTTATCGCCCAGTAAAAATGGCTGTAGAATATAGCCTTCGACTGCCTGTCCAATCATAAAGACCACGAGGACTAAAACCAATTGCATCCAGTCAATGCCAAATTGTAGGAAAGTGGCGATGATGGCTGCAACAATCCCTACAGCGAAACCTAAGTACGGAATAATACTGGCAAGTCCAGCAATCATTCCAATAATCAAGCCGACTTCTAAACCAATCAGTTGCAATCCAGTCGCATAAACCACACCCAACAAGATCATCACCAAAAACTGGCCTTTAACAAAAGCACCTAGAACACTGTGACATTCTTGTACCACAGCCAACGTGCTTTGCTCATAAGGACGCGGAATTAAGCGACGTAGACTGTCGAGCATACGCTGCCAGTCGAGTAGGAAATAGAAAGCAATAATTGGAATGAGCACCACGGTGCCACCAATTTGAATAAAATTCAAACCAGACTGTGCGACACGCAATATCATGGCTTGAATACTATCGGCGCTATAATTGGTTTGTACATAATCCATGACAATACTGCTCATGTGCGTAGTATCAATTTCCATTTCTTCAATATTGAAAGTAGCCGATGCCCATGGCAAAAAGGTCGAATTTATCCAATTAATACCAACTGGAATGCTGTCACGTGCAATAATCAACTGTTTCCAAACCAAAGGAATGATGTACCAAACAGCCAAGGTCAGCATGATGCCAATCCCAATAAAAACTAAACTGATTGACAGCCAACGTGGCAAACCGACTTTGCAAAATTGTTCAACCAGCGGGCTAAATAAATAAGCCATGAAAAATGCTACGACAAAAGGAATGACCACTGGTTTTAATAAGTACAGCACCCAAAGGAGCAGCACTATCCCAGACAGGATAAAAATGCGACGTAAGGTACGATCGACCATAGAAATTCGCCTTTTTTCAGTTTATTCGTTATAGAAGTTAAAATATTTGAATAAAGATAGCATTTTAGCGCATAAATAACATAAGAGTTTCGTATATTCAGGTATAATCGCCCCGCGAATGCGGAGACTTCATTATGAGCAACTCAACTTCTAACCCAACCACTGGTTTAAGCTATAAAGATGCTGGTGTCGATATTGAAGCGGGCGACGCGTTAGTCGATCGTATCAAATCTGTCGCTAAGCGCACGACTCGTCCTGAAGTGATGGGTGGATTAGGCGGCTTTGGCGCACTTTGTAAAATTCCGAAAGGTTATGAAGAACCTGTGCTCGTATCTGGCACAGATGGTGTAGGAACTAAATTACGTTTAGCGTTGAACCTAAACCGCCATGACACAATTGGTCAAGATTTGGTGGCAATGTGTGTAAATGACTTGCTGGTGTGCGGTGCTGAACCTTTATTCTTCTTAGACTACTATGCAACAGGTCACTTAAATGTAGACGTTGCAGCCAATGTTGTTACAGGAATTGGTAAAGGCTGTGAGCTTGCAGGCTGTGCGCTTGTAGGTGGTGAAACTGCTGAAATGCCAGGCATGTATGAAGGTGAAGATTACGATCTTGCAGGCTTCTGTGTGGGCGTGGTTGAGCAAAGCAAAATTATTGATGGCTCTAAAGTAAAAGCTGGTGACGTTCTGATTGGTGTCGCTTCTTCAGGTGCACACTCAAACGGTTACTCTTTACTTCGTAAAATTTTAGACGTAAAAAATGTTGATTTAACTCAACTGGTTGATGGTCGTCCACTGGCTGACGTTGCCATGGAACCAACACGCATTTATGTCAAATCAATGCTTGAACTGTGCAAACAAGTTGATGTGCATGCTATGGCGCACATTACGGGTGGCGGTTTACCAGGTAACTTACCACGTGTATTGCCAAATGGTGCGCAAGCAGTGATTGACGAATCATCTTGGGAATGGCCAGAACTGTTCAAATTGTTACAACGTGAAGGCGGTGTAGAACAGTTTGAAATGTATCGCACCTTTAACTGTGGTGTAGGTATGGTTGTTGTTGTAGATGCCAACGATGCAGACAAAACAGTTGAGCTTCTCAACAGCCTTGGCGAAAAAGCTTGGGTGATGGGTCGTATTCAAGACAACGCCGAATCCGTTGAAGGCGCAGATGAAAAAATTCGCGTAATTTTTGCGTGATTTGACTCAGATGATCAAAATAGCTGTCCTCGTTTCAGGCAGCGGAAGTAACTTACAAGCCCTGATAGATGCCAATCTTTCAGGGCAAATTGTTGGGGTTATTTCCAATAAGCCTGATGCCTATGCTTTACAACGCGCTCAACAAGCAGGGATTCAAACTGCAGTGATTGAGCACAAACAATATCCGAGTCGTGAATTATTTGATGATGTCATGCATCAACAATTACTTGCATGGGATGTTGATTTGGTGGTGCTTGCGGGCTTTATGCGTATTTTAAGTGCCAAATTTGTGCATGCTTGGGAAGGTAAAATGCTCAACATTCATCCTTCACTCTTGCCGCATTATAAAGGCATGCACACCCATCAACGTGTACTCAATACAGGCGATACTTTACATGGTTGTACCGTGCATTATGTCACTGCTGAATTAGATGCAGGTCAAGCACTGGCACAAGGTGTGTTGCAAGTAAACATCCACGATGATGCCGAAAGCTTGGCGAACCGTGTGCATGTGTTGGAGCATTTGATTTATCCGCAAGTGGTTGAATGGATTTGTAACGGAACCATTCAGCACACTGCGCAAGGTGTGATGTATCGCCAACAACTGATACAACAACCTGTGCAGTTTTGCAATTTTTAAATATTCTTTAAGTATGTAGCTTTTGATATATACGAAAAAACGCCTGTTGATCAGGCGTTTTTTATGGCTCGTACTTGGTTCGGACTGAATCAAACAGAAGCAGCTTTACTCTGCTGTGCCTGAATCAAGTCTTTAATCAACTGCACCGTCGCTTCAGGTTTTTCTAAAGGGAACATATGTCCACCTTCAACCACCTGATAAGCAATGTTGAATTTCTTGGCGGTAATTTGTGGGAAACCTGCTTTTAAGAACGGCCCTTTTTTTGCAATCACCAATTCTGTCGGCACTTGCAGTTTTGCTTGCGGTAACCACCACAGTGATGGATTGGTTCTAAAAATATTGACCTCGTCCATTTTTGGAATGGTCAATTGTACTCCGCCTCGCACATGGTCATCAGTCAAAGCATGCTCGATATAAGCCTGAAAACAATCGGCATCGAAATCTTGATAAAAACCTTTCGGACGCAATAAGTCTGCTGCTTGCTCACGACTTTCCCAATGATCACGACGGCGCAAAGACAAAGATGCAGGCGACAGTTGATCTACTGCTTTAAGCTTAAACATTTTGGCAAAATGTAAAAACACCGATGCTTTACCCATAATTAAAGGTGGATCAAGCATGATCACTTGTTCAAATAATTCAGGGCGTTGTAAAGAGGCTTGAAACGACAACACTGCACCTAAAGAATGCCCCAACGCAATCACTTTACGTCCCTGAGCTTGACGTACAACACTATCAATCACTTGTTGGGTTAAGCTTTGCCAATGATTATCAATCGGATAACGCTTATCTGGCCCCAACAAAGGGACGTAAATCACATCGTAATCATCTTTAAGTAAATCAAACAGTTTTTGATAAACCTTCGATGGCACGCCATTGGCATGCGCAAAATGAATCAGTGGTTTCATTGTAATTTCGCGTTTTGCTCAGTCTGAATATGTTGAGATAAAGAAGTGGCAAAGCCCTCTCCCACTGCTGCACCCATACGACCCAACACAGAGTCTAAAGGACTATGTTCAATGGTATAGTTCACTGTTTTATCTAGGTTTAAATCACGCTTCAGGCTATTTAAACTGCCAATCTTATCGGCAATGCCTAAAGTCACGGCTTGCTCACCTGTCCAGAACAGACCTGAGAAAATCGCAGGATCTTGTGATTTCAGTTTCGCGCCGCGTCCATCTTTCACTGCTTGAATAAAGTGGCCATGCACATTATCTAATACGGCTTGCACATGTTTTTTCTGTTCAGGATCAACAGGTTGTGTCATCGACAATAAGGCTTTATTTTCACCTGAGGTCATAGTACGATCTTCCACACCCATCTTCTGCATTAAACCGCTCAGCCCATAATTTGGCATAATCACGCCAATTGAACCCACCAAACTTGATGGATTGACAATAATTTCATCTGCAGCGGAAGCAATGTAATACGCACCTGAAGCGCCAGTATCGCCAATCACGGCATAGAGTTTTTTCCCTTGATGCTGTTTTTTCAGATATTGAATTTCTTGCCAGATTTCATCTGACTGCACAGGTGAACCACCCGGAGAATTAATATTTAGCACCACCGCCTGACTGTTGCTGTTTTCATAGGCTTTTTTCAGTGACTTGATGGTGTCATTGCTGTTCACACTTTGCTTATCAGATGCAATTGTGCCAACAATATCCACCACCGCGATATGTGGACTCGCTGCCGATGGATTCGTGGTCGTGGTACTGCACCCTTTGCCCATTATCACCAACAGTAAAAATATATAAGCAAAAGTTAAAAACTTAAAGAAAATCCCCCAACGACGTGCACGACGTTGTTCTTCAACTGAAGCTAAAACAGCTTTTTCTAATAGTTTCCACTCATTGCCTGTGGGCTGCTGTGCTTGTGGAGATATTTGTTGTGATTCATTTTGTGGTTTTGGTGGCCAATCGGACATGAAACAATCCAAAAAATAGTAAATTTGCTCCATTATATACACGGAATTGGCAAAAACTGTCTAAAGCCTGTATTTTCTCCTATAATATTTTACATCTTTATCCTTTCTATCAATTGATGCTGTCGTTATGACCGAACCTGCACCGACAACGGCTTTATCGCGCCTGCTTGATTTTGTCAGTCGACAACCTTTAACAGTTGCGCGTTTTTTTGCAAAATCTTTGGCTTTTTTGGTCAATACACTGCGTTTGAGTAAAACCTCTCAAACCATTCAACTCAATCTACAAATTGCGCTTCCTGAGCTGAACTCACAACAACGCGAACAGATTACCCAGCAAGCAATTCGTAACGAACTGACCTCTTATTTTGAGTTTTTTCATATTTGGGGATCAAGCAATCAAAAAAATATTCAAAGAATCCATCAGGTACATGGTTTAGAACTATTACAAGATGCACTGGCTGCACAAAAGGGTTTGGTCTTAATTGTGCCGCATTTTGGCACTTGGGAAATTATGAATGCGTGGATCGCTCAATATACGCAAATGACCATCATGTATAAACCTGTCAAAAACCCTGCGGCAGATGATTTTGTGCGCCAAGCACGTAGCCGTGAACAGGCACATTTAGTCCCAACAGATGAATCTGGGGTACGTCAAATTTTTAAAGCACTCAAACAAGGCGGAACCACTGTCATTTTGCCAGACCATACCCCAAATATAGGTGGTGAGATGATTCCTTTTTTTGGTATTCCGTTGGAATCGAGTAATTTAAGCGCCAAATTGATTCAGAAAACTAAAGCAAAAGCTTTGTTCTTATATGCGTTAAGAAATGCAGATCAAGGCTTTGATATGTATATCGAAGCGATAGATGAGCACATTTATCAGTGTGATGCCAATGCAGGGACAGCTATTATTCACCGTGCAATTGAAGATTTGATCCGTCGTTATCCTACACATTATCACTGGAGTTATAAACGCTATAAAGCCCATCCAGATTTACGCGGGGTCTATCATAAACCTGTGCAAGAAGCCTTGGCAGATGTGCAGGCTGTACGTGCCCAGACACAGAACCAAACTAACGCTGCAACCACAATTTCTGCTGCCGATACGGCTGTATAAGCATACGCTGTTGTGCATCTACAGAAAAACGTACGCTGCCCTGTTGTATGGTGTTCATGAACGGAATATTGAGCGCAGCTAAGCGTTGCTGAACTAAAGAACTAGGATGTCCATAACGATTATCAAAACCTGCAGATGCCACGGCCAATTTGGGTTTAAAATGTGCTAAAAAATCATAGGCAGAACTGTGCTTACTCCCATGATGACCCAAAATTAACACATCTACTTTTAAATCAGGATATTCCTGCAACAATTGATATTCAGTTGCCCAACCTGCATCGCCCATCACTAAAAAATGCTGATATGACTGTGCGGATGGCACTGAAATATACAACACACATGACAACTCATTTTGTTGCTGTGCGGCATAGGGTAATTGACTCGGTTTAGGAGATAAAACTTGTATCTGTACCTGATGTGGTAAAGACCACTGTTGCCCTTGCTGACACAAATTAAACTTGCTATTTACTGCCACATCTACGGTCTGATTGGCAAAGACATGCTGAATATTGACTTCATTTTGCAAATGAGGAAATGCACCACTATGGTCTTGGTCTAAATGACTTAAAACCACCAAGTCCAGTTGTTTAATACCATGCACCGCTAAAAATGGACGTAAAATTTGCTGTCCAATACTAAACTTACTTTCATCATAAGAACCGCCCACATCAATCATCATGTTGTAATGACCTGAACGTAAAAATAAAGCTTGTCCCTGCCCCACATCGAGTACTGTTAATTCAAATGGTTGTCGTTGGCTATCGACTATAATCAGTGGAACAAAACATAAGATTGCCCAAGTTTTAGGCAATACCGATTGTGGTAAAAATAGCAGAAATAAGCCTAAACATAGACAGACATACACCGCTGCAGACATCGACAAAGTATGTAACTGTGGTACAAAAACGGTTTCCATCCCCCGAAAAATCAAGCGCAACAAAGCCATAGCTAGATCATTCAATTGAAACAGTATTGACGCCAAGGGTTCAAAAATAAAAAAGCAAATTCCTGCCAAAACATCTAAAGGCACGATCAGCATACCAATCAATGGAATTGCGATGATATTAATAAGCGGTGCAATCCACGCCACTTGTTTAAAAAACACAATCACCAAAGGAAATAAGGCAATAAAAATTTTCCATTGCGACTCGATTAGAATTTTGCTGGCATGTTTCAGTTGCTGCCAACGATTCAGCTCTATACGTGGTTGCGCACTCAAGCTCTGATAAATACGCAGTAGAATAAAACAGGCCCCGTAAGACAGCCAAAAAGCAGCAGACAGTACACTTAAAGGATCAAACCATAATAATAAGGCAGCACTATAAATCAGCAAGGCAAAGCCTTGAAGCTTCTGCTTCAGCACTAACATTACTGTCACTAGACTGCACATCAGCAAGGTTCTTAATGCAGGAATTTCAAAACCGACAAAGGCGGTGTACAGCAATACACAACTTAAAAATGGCAACATGAGCAAGTATTGTTTAGGCATCCACAAATACCAATGCGGACGGTAATACCTAATCAGCTGACGTAATGCCCAACATAGCATGCCTGCAAAAATCAGCACATGTGGCCCTGAAATAGCCAATAAGTGGCTAATTCCAAAACGCTGAAACTGTGCTTCAGTTTCTGCATCTAATAGGCTTTTATCTCCTGTGAGTAATGCAAGAATTAAACCTTGATGATGCAAAGGTTGCTGCTGAATAAACAGTCGAATTTGATAACGCTGCTGTTCAATCCATAATCGAAATTTTGCCCATAGCGTCTGTTGGGCACGCCAATGTTGTGTAAACCCCATGGCATAAATTTGTTCAGCCGAGATAGGCTGAATCTGCTCAACCCGAAAACCACTCATAATATTTTGCTGTAAATACCACCGCTCTACATCAAATGCACCTGCTGTGGCATAACTATGCGCAGGGCGAATTTTTCCACTTAATTTGTAATAGTGTCCAAGTTTTAAATTTTGCTCTTGATCTACCTGAGTTTGTGCTAAAGTTGCTAACCATGTCACTGTTTGAGGATGTCGGTTTAACACCTCAACCCTTTGTGAAATGCTGTTGTCATTTAGCTGATTTAACTGTCTGACATAAACCACGACTTCAGCAAATTCAGGTTGTAGTTCACGCCATTGCAAACGCTGCTGCATCTGCGTATCCGCATAGATCAAACCGAAAACAAGACTCAAAACACCTGCCACTCCTACATTCAAACATTTCCAATAGATTGAAGATAAGCGAGCTTGCAACAAGTATTGCACAACGATACTGCATAAAATCAGTAAAACCATTGCACTAGGCATGGAAGTCAATGAATGTATTGGAAAAGAAGAAGAACGTATTCCGACACAGGCGATCCCAATCACCCAAGCCAGACCAATCAATTGCAGCATGAATATTAAACTTATTATTTTTATTGGCATGCATCATAAAGCCCACCGAAGTGGGCTTCAACAAAAAAATCTTATTCCAGCAATTGCGGTTTTAAACGCAGTCGCTTTTGAGTGGCTTTAGGAGCGATGCTCACACTAAGCATCTACCCAAACACCATCTTGCATGTGCAAAATGGTATCGGCAGATTTTGCCAGTTCTTCATCATGGGTCACAATCAGCATCGCCATGTTAAATTCACTGCGTAATTCACGCAGCAATTCAAAAATTTTAACTGCAGTTTTGCGGTCTAAGTTTCCAGTAGGCTCATCGGCAAGCATGAGTGCGGGTTTCGCCACCAACGCACGTGCCAATGCAACACGCTGACGTTCCCCTCCAGAAAGCTCACCAGGTTTGTGGGTTAAACGATGCGACAAACCGACACGCTCAAGCAGATACTCTGCCTGTGCCTTCACCTCTTTATAGTTCGTGCCTGCGCGTAACATTAACGGCATCGCCACATTTTCAAGCGCACTAAACTCAGGCAGCAAGTGATGAAACTGATAAACAAAACCGAGGTATTGATTACGCAAATAACCGCGCTCAGCTTCGCCTAAATTGTCAAAACGCTGACCATTTAAAAATACTTCGCCTGTACTTGGTCGGTCTAAGCCACCTAAAACATGCAATAAGGTACTTTTACCCGAACCACTCGCCCCAACAATAGACACAAATTGCCCCTGCTGAACTTGTAAATCTAGACCACGAATCACTTCAACAGTGGTTTTGCCATCGGTAAAGTGTTTAGAAACTTGTTTGGCTTCCAGAACAATCTTACTCATAACGCAATGCCTCTGCTGGTTGAATTTTCGCGGCACGTAATGCAGGGTAAATCGTCGCCAAGAAACTTAAAATTAATGACAAGCTCACAATCACCACCACATCTTGCCATCTTAAATATGAAGGTAAGTAGTTGATAAAGTAGGCATCAAATAAGTTTAGCCCTAATACATTATTCAACCATGCAATAAAGCCACTGATACTGGACGCGAAAATAATCCCCAAGATTGCACCTGAAACCGTACCAATAACCCCAATGACCGTACCTTGCACCATAAAAATTTTGGTAATCGTGCTTGGTGATGCACCCAAGGTTCTTAAAATCGCAATATCCGATTTTTTATCGGTCACAACCATCACCAAAGAAGACACGATATTAAATGCAGCCACCAAAACAATTAGGAATAACAATAGGCTCACCATCGCCTTTTCCATTTGAATGGCGCTAAACAAGTTGCCGTGCGTATAAGTCCAGTCCGAAGCATAAAAATTGGCAGGTAGCTCTTGCACAATATCTCGAGATACTTGTGGTGCAGCAAAAATATCATCCAGTTTTAAACGTACACCTTGCGCACCATCGGGTAAACGCAGCAAAGTCGAAGCATCATTCAGGGCGATATATCCCATCATCGAATCGACTTCTGCACCAATACTAAAAATACCAACCACTTTGAAGCGTTTAAAACGCGGTACAACCCCTGCAGGGGATGGCGTTGCTTCAGGTAAAACCAAGGTGATGCTGTCGTTTAAACCCAAACCCAAGGCATCAGTCATTTGTTTGCCCAAAACAATACCGAACTCACCCTTTTTCAGATTGTCGATACTGCCTGCAACCATGTGGTTTTGAATGATGGATACTTTCTTTTCGTATTCGGGTTCAATTCCCGTGACCATAATGCCCGACACTTGCCCTTGTGCGGTCAACATGCCTTGCAATTGCGTAAATGGTGCAGCACCAACAACATGCTTATGTTGCTCAACTTTCGTTGCAAGTTCTGGCCAATTTGTTAAAATTTGTGTTGATGAAACAGTGGCTTGAGGTATCATGCCCAAGACACGATTTTTTAATTCACGATCAAAACCATTCATCACCGAAAGTACGGTAATGAGGACGGCAACACCCAAAGTTAGACCGATCATCGAAACTAAGGCAATAAAAGAAATAAAGTGGTTACTGCGCCGAGCGCGCGTATATCTCAACCCTATATATAGCGAGATTGGTTTAAACATACCATCAAGTCCGAGGTAATACATTATGGAAAATTTACAGCATCAAAGCGTCGCGTCTGAACGTCGTGTCATGTCACGAATTGATGCTGCCCTGAGAATCAATTACCAGATCATTTCTGACGATGTTGCGCTGAACGACCCTTACGATGCTAATTTTGTTTTACCGCGTTATTTTCTACTACTCGCAGAATTAGATCAATTTGATCATGCATTAAACTACGAATTAGAACAATTAACTGAAAAAGATCAACAAATTGCTCGAATCTTATCCTTATTCAACCAAAAATTAAACCTTATTACAGGGTCTTTATACGATGCAATTGTACAAAGCATGTTACCTATCCCTGAACAGGTCAATTTTTCAGAAAGTGGTTTCAGTTTTTATAGTGAACGTGAATTAAACACGGGCAGTTATATTCATGTCACGCTCAGCCATCCTGAAAACTTTTTCCATATAGCCGCAACCGCGCAAGTGGTTTACAGCCGTGAAGAAGAAAATGGACAATATCGTACTGGGGCGTATTTTATTACTTTACACCCTCAAGATCGCGTCAAACTTGCAGAAGCCGTTGCTTTAAAACAAGCATAATCTAAGAAATAAAATAAATCATTTCTGCATGTTCGCGTATATAAAATCACGTGGATAACGCCATCTTTGCATATCGTTAGGATGGTGTTTTGATTTTCTGAGCCAATGCCCGACTTGCTTTAAGATCACGATAAAAATACAGCACTAAGCCTGACAATAAAACCAAAGCGCCCAAAAATACCATGACCGATAAAGCTTCTTGATTGAGTAAAGCACCAATCAACAAAGCAATCATTGGCGTCATGACGGTGGTTAAAGATAAGGTGGTCGCCTGAATATTCTGCACCAATTTAAAATAACAGAACATTGCAATCAAAGAAGCCATGATCACGGTATAAAGTAAAGCTGCGATAGATTTAAGACTCGGCAAACTAGTCGGTACATATTGCCAAATAAACGGCACAATACATAAAGCCGCAATGGTTGATACCAAAATCGAGCCAGTTGCCTGTGCTACAGGTTCAACTTGCGCATTAACTTTTTTCACCCAGAAAATAGACATGGTGTAGGTCAATACACTAAACAGCATTAAAACAATACCCAGAGGATGCACATGCTGTGTTTCGCCGCCAAAGCAGATGATGCCAAGCCCTAAAATGGACACTGTCATTCCGATCCATTGAATACGTGCCAAATGCAACTGAAACACAAAACGACCAATCAAACCTGCTATGATGGGGGTCAGACCAAACATCAGGGCGATAATGCCTGAGCTTAAATAAGCGGTGGCAATGTAGGTGAAAATTTGTGAACCGATCAGACTAAACGAACCTGCCAAATAACTATGCCACGCTTGTAGATGATGTGGAAATTTCACTTTTAACAGCAGCAATAAAATAATAGCTAAGGGCAAAGCAATGAAAAAACGTAGCACCAAAGCCCAAAGCATGTGTAAATCTGACACACTCCAGACAATTGCCAAAGGCGTTGTTGCCCAAATGAAAACCAATAAGGCATAGGTCATCATAATATTGGTTTTAGAAGGCATGCGTGACTCGTATTAAGCAGTTTTACGTTTTTGCTTTTGGATAGTTTGATCTAGACTACTTGAAAACTCACGTTTATCACGTTCTGAAATAGGTGCTGGCCCACCTGTTTGTACGCCTGCACCACGCAAAGTATCCATAAAATCACGCAAATGCAGACGCGCTTTCACATTGGCAACAGTATAAATTTCACCACGTGGATGAATCGCTATTCCGCCCTTTTCAATCACTTGTGCCGCTAGTGGAATATCCTGCGTGATCACAATGTCGTGTTCCTTCATGCGATCTACAATTTCCTGATCGGCGGCATCGGCACCATGCATCACTTGAATAGAGTTAATCCGTACCGAAGGCGTAATCCCGACCGATTGATTGGCAACAAAAGTGACTTCAAGTTGGTAACGATCTGAAGCACGTAAAATGACTTCTCTTAGAATTTTAGGTAATGCATCTGCATCAACCCAAAGTTTAAATGGCAGCACTGTGCAACCCTGATAATAATATGCGACTAGTGTATCAAACTCATTACATTGCAGTATGTTTAAAATGCTCAGAATTGCATGCTAAAGTGTAGATGGATGTGATTTTGTTTCTGCTGCATCGCTGTCCACAATCTGTACAAATGCAGTGGCATTACATGAAATTTCAGCCAAAGACTTGAAAAATCGAAATAACCCTCGATCTAAGAGTAAAGAAAAGAACCCAACATCTCAAAGTGCTTATGAACAATCAAAATAGACCAGAAATCATCCGCATTGAAGATCAGAACTTCGGCAGCCATGTTGAACATTGGAATTTACTCACGGATGAACCCTGCACCGAAGTTCCAAAATGGTTAGGACTGGCTCTAGATGCACCAATTATGCCAATGGGTTTATGCCGCCAAGAAGCAGAAATGGATCAAAGCACATGGCTGATTCAAGGCCCAAGCAAAGAGGCAATTCAATTGACACAAGTGATTGCGGTTGAAAATAACAAACCACAAGCTGTAAAAACGGCTTTCCCTTGCTTTGAAAGTCCTTACAAAGTTGAAGCTAAAATTGAACGTATCATTAGCTGCAAATCTAACACTCAAGCGGTGCTTCGACTCAATTTAGGCAACAACAGTATTGTCTATGCTTTTGACAGTTTATACAGCGTCAACCATCAACAATACCAAAAAGATCAAACCTACTGGGTGCATTTAAACGCATGGGCGTATGAACTTGAAGCTGTTGCTGAAGGCGAACAATTGGTGGTCGATGATCCTGCGTCAATTAAACACCATCGTGCGCTGAATGATATTTTAGCAGCCAATGATGGTGTTGCACCTGCCAATCTGCAAGAACAAATTGACGCATGGCAACCTAAGTCCGAAGATGACAAAGCACCTGTAACGGTGGATTTTTCTAAAATGGTCGCATATTTATATGGCGAAAATATCGGTCAGGAAGATGAAGCTTGGTTTCAGGGCAATGTTGTTGGTAAAACCAGTTTTGAATTCATGAATCAAGCCTATACTGTTTATGATGTCACTCTAATTCATGATGAAAATCAGCCTGCGATTTTAATTCGTCTTGCAACTAAAAATCCTGCGCACCAAAACTTTGAAATTGGACAATACATTCGTGGCAATATTTGGATTCAAGCCAATATTCACAATATAAAACAGTAGTTTATTAAAAATAAACCTCAAAGTAGCTGTCTAAATAATAAATTCATATTCATCATCCCCCCATCCTCGCCTTCTCCTCAGGGAGAAGGAACTTTCAATACTTATTTCACTGATGGCTTATAATCAATTTTTGATTGTTAAAAGCGTGCTATTGATAGTATGAATATATTGATGCTTATTTAAGCATTTTAAATTCAAAAAAACGCAGTTATCCACAGCTTTAAATTTATTATAAATTCAAAATCAGCCATATTTTAAATCGAATATGTGGATAAGTTATTTTAAAACCCAAACATCTGCACCAAGCACCGTAGATAATCTGAAAGCCTTGAGTGGTGCGGATTTTAAAAATCAACACAGAATTAATTCATTATTGGCAGATATTATATTTAAAATAAAATTAGTACTTTATTTAATCAATTTTTTATGCTAAAAATATAGCCGTATTTAAATATTTAACGATAAATAGATCATCGGAAAATAATATCTATGAAAATCGTGCAAGAAGAAAACTTACAGCATGTAGAACATCAACTTGAGCAACGCTATCAGCTCGACCCGATGTCTTGCCTATTTTTTGCATTAGGCATGCTGCTCTCCGCCTACGGCTTACACTATTTTGTGTTCTGAGTTTCACTCATCAACAAGCCTCTATGACTTTTCACCTATTTCTATAAAAAAAACCCAGCTAATTCAGCTGGGTTTTTGCTTTTTACTACTATCAATTAACCGTGACGTTTTGCAAAGTCATCCATAAAGTTAACCAAAGCTTGTACGCCATCTAATGGCACTGCATTATAAATACTTGCGCGCATACCACCTACAGAACGGTGACCTGCCAAGTTCAACAAACGGTTTTCTTCAGCTTCTTGCAAGAATTGTTTTTCCAGTGCGGCATCAGCCAAAGTAAACGGAACGTTCATAATTGAACGGTTTGCGCTATAAATTGGATTCGCGTAGAAATCGCTTGAATCGATATAACCGTATAATAATTTCGCTTTTTCTAGGTTAGCTTGATGAATCGCATCTACACCACCGTTTTGCAATAACCACTCAAACACTAAACCAGACAAATACCATGCATAAGTTGCAGGTGTATTCACCATGGAATCATTTTTTGCCTGTGCTGAATATTTCAAAATGCTTGGAATTTCAGGCTTGGCTTGATCAAGCAAATCTTCACGTACAATCACAATGGTTAAACCTGCTGGGCCAATATTTTTTTGCGCACCTGCATAAATCAGACCAAATTTAGATACATCTAAAGGTGCAGATAAAATGCTTGATGAGAAATCACATACCAACGGTTTGTCTGTTTCTGGAATATTGGCAAACTGCAAACCACCAATTGTTTCGTTATCTGCATAATGCACATAGGCAGCATCGGCAGATAAGTTCCATTGGCTTTGTTCGCTAATGGCATGCTTACCTTCAATCTGAATACCCGCTTCAACGACATGAATATCGCCATAGCGCTGCGCTTCTTTTAAGGCTTTTTCAGACCAAATACCCGTGTGGATATAATCTGCCTTGTTGTTTTTACCCAAAAAATTCAATGGAATCGCAGAGAATTGTAGCGATGCACCACCCTGCAAGAACAATACTTTGTAGTTCTCAGGAATATTCATGAGTTTGCGCAGGTCTGCTTCCGCTTTTTCAGCCATGGCAACATAGTCGGCACTACGGTGGCTCATTTCCATGATCGAAAGACCTTTGCCATGCCAGTCAAGCATTTCAGCTTGAGCTTTTTCAAGTACGGCAGTCGGTAATGCTGCAGGACCAGCACAGAAGTTGTACGCGCGCATGATTTTTCCTTTCAGAGTGAAACACAATAAAATGATGGCATTTAACCATATCTGGCAGAGTCTTGCACAAAATTATTTCAATCTATGAGCCAAGATAGAGTCAAAAAATCAATGTAGATTCGAGGGATAAATTTACTAAATCAAAAAAAGAGGTTGAAATGTATGCGACAATATCTGTCGCAAATTGATCAAAAAAACCACCCACTACTCCTAATTAAATGATATTTTAAATAAATATTAAAGGAGAAATAAACAATGACAACATTCCTCAATCACTTTAAGGTAGATAAAAATTTACTTGAAGTTGACTTCTTTGACCCTAATCTGGAAACAGATACTCGCTTATACATTGATAGTTATTATTTAACTCGTTGTGAGAACATACATTCCAAGTCTGCTCTGACTACTCAGCAAAATTTTATGAAATGTTTAATGGAAGCTCTTAAAGAAAAAGATGAAATTAAAGCAAGAAAATTATGCTCCCATTTTCCTGAGCCCAAATATACTGGCATTGGTGCAACTAAAGAAGGAGTAAATGGCAAAGGATCACACGATATTAAAGTTGAATATATACTCACATGCTTAAAGTCTTCTCAGGCAGCTCAGACAGGCTTATTAGAAGATCTTGAAGAATTAATATTAGTTGCAGATGGTATAGGTCTGGACACTATTTCAGATATAACGACTAGGGTCTGTTGACATTTCATAAATGGCTTGCGCTGTAGGCTAAAACTGAGCAGATCAGGCATGAAACGCAAGGAATAGCGAGATTATTGCTAAGTTTCATAACACAATCTGAGAAAGTTTTAGCCACAGCCTTTCAGGGCGAGCATATTTTTTGCTGCTATTGCGTTATGTGCCAGTCATTTAAAATGACTAAATTTCCTGTCCCATGCCTTATAGCAGCTAAAAAACCTTGCGAGATATATCTCTCATGCCGCAAACATAGACGAATTGTCAACAAACCCTAATATTTGCTTTAAACATTTTGCAGAATATACATTAGAACAATGTGAAAAATTAGGTATAGAAACGACTGAAACAAAAGAGGCTATTCATTTCTTTTGTGCAATCGATAACGAATGGAAAAAATCAAAATTTTCACTTCCTCACGCTCCTTGGGGGCCTAATAAAGTTGTTGGACCTGTAATTTTGTTACCTCAAAATATCTTGGAATCTATGATTAGCTATAAAACTAATTATTTTTTCACTAATATTAGACCTCTTGCGAAAGTAAAAAATTGTTTATACTCATCTCATGAAATATGAAAATTTAACAAGATTTAATGATGAAGAATTTAAACGACTTGTTGGAGTTCCTCGTCCATTATTCTTAAAAATGGTATCAGTGTTACAACATGCTGAACTTGCCAAGAAAAAATCTGGAAGACCTCATTCGTTGTGTTTAGAGGATCAATTGTTGTTAACTTTAAATTACTTACGCTGTTATAGAACTCAAATTGAGTTATCCGCCGACTATAACCTAGCTGAAAGTAATGTGAATCGTACGATTCAGAAAGTTGAAAATGCTCTGATTCAATCACGGATTTTCGCATTGCCGAAAAGGAATCAAAAGTTTAATGAGGGGGATTATGTAATCGTTGATGTTACTGAGTCACAGATTGAGCGTCCCAAAAAAACAAAGAAAATTCTATAGTGGTAAAAAGAAGAAACATACGCTAAAAACACAGGTCATTTTTAACCCCCAATTAAAGCAAATTGTAAGTATACAGATTGAAGATGGCAGAAAACACGATCTGAACATTGCGCGTAAGCATTTGAAGGAGATGATTATTTATCCTTATATCATAGCAGATTTAGCCTATAAAGGATTTCATCAGATTAAGAGTAAGTTACTCATTCCAATCAAGAAACCTAACAATTTATCATTACCCCAAATAGCAAAACAGATCAACCAAGAAATCAGTCGGCGTAGGATCACAATTGAACATATCAACGGCAAACTTAAACATTTTCGGATATTAACAGAACGCCATAGAAATAGACGGAAACGATTTGGTCTAAGAATGAATTTAATTGCTGGAATGGTGAATTGGATGCTCTTAAATTAACTTTCGCAAGAGATCTATTGCCACCCCTTTATTTAAAGAAGAAGTTTTACGTAGAGATGCTTCAGCAAGCTTTATTTATTCTTTAAAATCTGGCGAGAAAAGAGTGAATGTAAAAAAATGCGAGAGCAACATCCTGAATTTCGAGGGGGGAAAAAGCAATATGGATGAATTAATCGCAAAAAATCCAAGACTTTTAAAAGAATATATAGAGAAAAAGTAGCTAAAAAACGCTATTTAAAAAGAAAAGGTAAAAAAAGAAGATTAGAGGACGCATAAGCGTGCTTTTTATAGACAAATGTACAAGAAACAATACTATAACTTTACACTAGTTCTATCTGCGAACCTTTGATTTATACTAGCGGGATAACATTACCGGCTTTATATCAGTTTAGCGACTTTATGAACTTAAAGAAAAATAAAAGACAGCTTGTCTGGGGTTTAAATCTGCTTGCATCTATGATGTATGGCAGCTTTGCTCATGCACAGAGCATCAGCTTTCAGGATGCTGAACGTCAGTTGTTGCAAAATTCTTATAGCAGCCAAGCCTATCAAAGTCTGGAACAGGCTTCAAAACTTGAAGCTGAAGCAGTAAAAGGCGTAGGTCTGCCACGTGTCGACCTGAATGTTCGTGCCTATGCCTTTCACAGTGAAGTCGATATTCCATTAAAGCAATTTAAAAATAATCTGGAGAATTCACTCTCTCAAGGCGTGAATGGCCGGCTTAATGAGTGGGAGGCCAGTAATGGCGTGGATCTACCTGCAGGTATTACCGATCCACTGCGTGATGGACTTAACAATACTATTCATAGCGGAGTTGGTCTGATTCCGGATACGTCTAATGTCATCCTTGAAGATCAGGTGATTCGCCCCACTGTTTCCGTGATTATGCCAATATATACTGGAGGCCTCACCCGTAGTGCCAAAGAAATTGCCAATATTCAGGTCGGTCGTAGTCAGCTCAGCAACAAACAGCAGCAAGATACGCAGCGTTTTGAACTGATTCAAAGTTATTTTAATGTGCAGCTCCAAAAGCAATTGCATGCAGCTGCGCTGTTTAATCTGAATGCCATGCAGCAGCATTATCGCAATGCCTTAAAAATGGAACAGCAAGGTTTTATCAGTAAAGGCCAGCGTATGCAATTTGAAGTGGCACGTAATAATGCCGAGCGCAGCCAGCAAAATACGCAGGCCAATTTGAATGCTGCGCTGTTCCAGCTGAATAATCTGCTTCAGGAAAGTAGCATCACTGAGCTTTCGACGCCTTTATTTGTCAATAAAACCGAGCCACAGGCCTTAAATCATCTGCTAAAAACTTTTAGTCAGAACTCTGCGCTGATTCAAAAAATGCAGCTGGATACCCAATTGGCCCAAGCCAATGTGAAAGCCCAGCAAGCAGCGAAAAAACCAAATGTATTTGCTTTTGGCGAATATAGTCTGGATCAAAATGAAAACTGGATTGTCGGGGTTGCCGCACGCTATAACCTGTTTTCCGGGATCGATAAAAACAAGAATATTCAGGCTGCCGAACTCAAACGCTCTGCAACAGAACTGCTTACTGCACGCACCCAGCAGGAAATTGAAAATCTGATTTATAAATCTTATAGCGAAGCACTTAGTGCACAGCAAAGTGATGTACTTCTGGCACAAAACTTGAAAGCCGCACAGGAAAATTTACGCATCCAAGAATTGTCTTTTAAAGAAGATACGGGCACCGCCACACAGGTCATCGATGCACAAAATATGCTGAGCGGACTACGAGCTGAAACTGCCTTGAATGCTTACAAATATGTGATGTCACTGGCCACACTATTACAAAGCCATGGCTCGATTGCAGAATTTCCAACCTACATTCAACATGCCAACACCCACTATATTCGCTAATGGAGCCGAACATGAACGAAGATCAAAAACCCAATGATCCTGTGAATGAAGTGGCTTCATCCAGCGATACAGAAAAATCGCCTGCGCAACAGGTAGAAACAAAAACTGAAATAGAAAACAACGCGACGACTTCGACCGAGCAACAACAAGCTCCTGAAATCGCTAAAAAGAAAAAATATTTATTGCTCGCCCTGATTCCAGTTCTGCTGGCAGTCATCGCTTTTGGATTGTGGAAAAGCTACCAACCGGCTCCGCTTGAATTGCAGGGTCGTGTAGAAGCTGAAACAGTTCAGGTGGCGACCAAAGTGCCAAGCCGTATTGAAGAAATCTATGTAGAAGAAGGTCAGCGGGTCAAAAAAGGCGATGTACTGGTGCGCTTAAACAGCCCGGAAATTCAGGCCAAAAAACAGCAAGCCGCAGCGGCTTTACAATCTGCGCTGGCCTTACAATCGACTGCTGAACGTGGCTCGCAGGAAGAAAATATCGCCAGTCTGTATGCCAACTGGCAATCGCTGAAAGCACAGCAAAATTTAGCCAAAGTTTCTTATGAGCGTGGTGCAAATTTATTGAAGGAAGGTGTGATTTCACGCCAGCGCCGTGATGAATTGTATGCAGCCAGTCAATCAGCGGCGCAAATGACAGAAGCAGCGTATCAGCAATACGCACGTGCCAAACGTGGCAGCACCTCGCAGCAAAAGAGTTCTGCCGATGCACAAGTAGATATTGCCCAGGCTGCGCTGGATGAAGCCAATGCTTTAGAAGCAGAAACCCAATTAGTAGCACCTGTAAACGGAACGGTGTCTAAAACCTATGGCAAAGTCTCGGAGCTGGTAGCCACCGCAGTCCCTGTGGTCAGCCTGATTGAAGATCAAATGTGGGTGAGCCTGAATATTCGTGAAGACCAATATGCCCCATTTCAGAAAATGAGCAGTATTAAAGGTTATATTCCCGCCCTAGATAAAACCGCCACTTTTCAAATTAGACAGATCAGTGCTGAAGGTGAATTTGCCACCATTAAGACCACACGTCAAACCGGCGGTTATGATGTGCGCAGTTTTAAGCTGCATCTTGTACCCACACCAGCGATTTCTGAACTGAAAGTCGGGATGAGCGTGTTATTTAAACTGAAAGAGACCCGATAATGTGGACGGGTATATGGCGCGAACTGCGCTATCTGCTCAGCGAAAAATGGGATCTGTGTCTGGTCACGCTGGCACCTGCACTGGTGATTATTTTATTCAGCAGCATGTTTGCTCAAGGGAAATCGGATCATTTACCGATTGCGATTATTGATCAAGACCAGAGTGCGCTGAGTCAAAGCATTTATCAACATGTGGCGCTGAATCATACTCTTAAAATTGCTACGGTGTCGGAACAAACAGCTGAAATTGAGCGCCTGTTAAATCAAAATAAAATTTGGGGTTATATCCATATTCCAAGCGGTGCCGAGCAACGTCTGGTTCGTGCCCAGGATGCTGACATCAGTATTGCTTTTAACCAGAGTTATTTCAGTATTGGAAATACCATTTCCTCGGCCATGCTGGTCAGTACCCTACAAGCACTCGCTGAATTTAGCGGACAGCAATATCTGGGCAACCGACTCCCCTCTCTCGAAGCACCGTCACCGCATATTAAAATATCTCCGCTGTATAATCCGCAGCTGAATTATGAATTCTATCTGGAACCCTATGTCATTCCGGCAATTCTGCATTTACTGCTGTGTTGTTGTGTGGCATTTTCCGTCGGTCAGGAACTGAAGCGGCAGACCTTAACAAGCTGGATTAGCAACTCATCCATCTGGATGGCATTGCTGTCTAAGAACCTGATCTATGTGGCTATTTTTAGTCTATGGACCTGGATCTGGATGTTCTGGCTGATTGAAATTCGCGGCTGGTTTGTTGCCGGCTCGCTCGCTCTGATTCTATCGGCACAATTTCTGCTATATAGCGCTTATGCATTTTTAAGCAGTGCAGTGGTTCTGGCAACCAAAGATTTAAGTAAATCTTTTGGCATCATTGCGGTCTATGGTGGTTCATCTTTAAGTTTTGCCGGTGTGACTTTACCTTTAAATAATGCGCCCCTATTCACCCAGCTCTGGTCCAATATTATTCCGTTTACGCCCTATGCCAAATTACAAACTGAACAATGGGTGATTGGTAGTCCATTGCATATTTCACTGCAAGCTGGATTAATGCTGCTGATCTATGCCCTAGTCTACGCTCTGCTGGCTTATCTGTTTCTTAAAAAAATAGCTAAAGGAGCAGTCCAATGAAATCCCTCTGGTTTTACTATCTGCAAAGCTTCAAGGATATTGTCAGTCACGGCACGATCTTTACCACGCTGATTCTATCTGTCTTGTTTTACAGCTTTTTTTATCCAACCGCTTATCAGGCACAGCAGGCTGAAGCCTTACCGATTATTATTGTCGATGAAGAACAAAGTAACTTAAGCACCCGTATTATTGGTCAAGTGGCACAAAGCCCCAATGTGGAGATTGAGGCGATTACCGGCAATTTTTCCGAGGCCAAACAATGGGTGGAATCACAAAAAGCCGATGGTATTTTACTTCTGCCGGACAATTTATCGCAAAGCTTAAGGCATGGTGAAACAGGTGGCATTGGCCTGTATTTAAGTACAGCCAACTTTTTAGTAACCAAACAAATTGGTCTGGGCTTAGCCACATCAGTTGAGCAAACTTTGGCAGATTATACTGAACGCTTTGGCAAGGTCTCGGATTTTTCACCTGCCCTTTCTGTGCATCAAATTCCTTTATTTAATCCGCTGTCCGGCTATGGCAGCTATGTCTTTCCTGCGGTTGCACCTTTAATTATCCACCAAACCATTCTTTTGGGTTTGAGTATGCTGATTTTGGTATATCGGGAAAGAAAAATAGAATTAAACACAAATGCATTGATTGGGATGTGTTTAGCGGTCTTCACCATTGGTTGTCTGGGATGTTTCTATTTATTCGGCTTTAGCTTCTGGCTATTTGATTATCCGCGCGGTGGCAACCTGCTCGGGATGCTGCTGGCTGTTGCGGTTTTTATCTACACGATAATTGGCATGACCTGCTTATTTGCTAGTTTTCTGGATCTGCCGGAACGTGCGGGGCATGTCATTGTATTCACTTCTATTCCACTGTTCTTTTTATCTGGTGCGGCCTGGCCGCATGCTGCCATGCCCACCTGGATGCAAGTCGTTGGCGAAATCCTGCCCTCTACCCAAATTGTGCAGATGTTTATTCAACTCAATCAGATGGGTGTGCCTACAACACTGATCTTGCCTAAATTGCTCTATCTTGGAATGATCGGTAGCTTGTGCTTTTTTTTGGCTTATCGACGTTTAATTTCTGGTCATCAAAGCAGATAGAGCATTATAGCAATGCTCCTATTCCACTTATTTACCCGATTCGCCAAAGACTTGAATATTGAAATTACGAATCTTGTTGCTACCATTCGGCTTGTCAAAACTAACATCATACTGAACCAGATTTTCCGGATAGGCAATTTCATAGCTGACCTTATATTGCCCAAGCTGATTGGTTGCTTCTTCAATCTCTTTGGTCATTAAAGTCTTAGACTTGTATTCACCTTGAGGAATTGAACGTGAAAAGCGTTTCATCAGCTTTTCATTGTCCTTAAACTGGGTTTGCAACTGCGGCTCTAACTGATCCAAAAACTCGTCATACTTCCCATCACGCAAATCCTCATAGGCTAGCTGTGCCGCCTTTTCCTGTTCAGGACTCGGATCTGGAATATTGTCCATTGAATTACAGCCACTCAATGCAACCGCTGCTGCCAACAACATTAATTTGGTTTTCATCGCTTACCCTTATGCAGTCAACGTTTATAAAAAAGGACGCCGAAGCGCCCTTTTTATCAGTAAAAAACTTATTCTTCTACTGAATTTTCACCGTCTTTTTCCACTTGCTCAGTTTCAGCAACTGCATCCGTTTCAGCCACTAAAGATTCTGCACCTTCAATCGCTTCAACAAACTCGTCTTCTTCAACAGCTTCAATCGCTTCTACACCCACCAGTGTTTCGTTTTCACCCAAGCGGATTAAACGTACACCTTGTGCATTACGACCTGTTTGCGCCACTTCAGAAGCGCGAGTACGCACTAATGTACCGCCATCAGAAATCAGCATCAGTTCTTTGCTTTCATCAATAGCAACTGCACCGACCAATTCACCATTACGTTCAGAGGTCTTAATGGCAATCACACCTTTACCACCACGTTTTTTGGTTGGGAAGTCGTCTACAGGTGTACGCTTACCATAACCATTCGCCGAAGCACACAAAACTTCGCCTGTTTCTGGTACTACGACTAGCGATACGATACGGCTGATGAGTGCTGAATCTGAACTGTCTTCATCATCGCCATCGACTTCTACATCTTCGACATCTTCAACTTGTGCTGAACCGAAGCTGACACGCATACCACGTACGCCTTTGGCCGCACGACCCATTGAACGTACATCGGTTTCAGCAAAACGAATCGCTTTACCTTCATTGGAGAACAACATAATTTGCTGTTCGCCATCGGTAATTGCAACACCAATTAAAGTGTCTTCTTCATTCAATTCAATGGCACGTAAACCATTCGAACGTACGTTACTGAATTGTTCCAATTCAACACGTTTCACTGTACCTGATGCCGTTGCCATAAAGACATAAAAGTTTTTACGCAAGGCTTCTGCTTGTGATGCAAATTCTGCAATGATCTCATCGTCTAAATCGGTTGCAGAAAGCTCTACACCCAATTGTTTCAATTGCACACGCAATGCATCAGATAAATCATCACCATCTGCTAATTCAGCAAAGGCAGCTTCTAATTCTGCATAATGTGCAGCAATGATTGCGTTGGTTTGTATATGTGTAGCATTGGCTTTTACATAGCTACGGAAGTCTGCCAAACGCTCGGTAAATTTCTTCGGTGCATCAATGACAGGTAAAATCGCGGTGATGGTTTCATTGGCATCTAATGGCAATAAGTTCACCATTGGACGACCTTTCGCACCACGCGATGCCTGTGGCACTTCAAACACTTTCAGACGGTACACTTTACCCACATCGGTAAAGCACAGCACCGTTGCATGGTTAGATGTCACGATTAAATGCTGCACATAATCATCTTCTTTCATCGACGTTGCAGATTTACCACGACCACCACGACGCTGCGCTGCGTAATCTGACAATGGTTGAGTTTTTGCATAACCTGTTTGTGATACTGTCAGTACCACTTGTTCTTCTGGGATTAAATCTTCACGCGAGAAATCAATGCGAGATTCTACAATTTCAGTACGACGTGCATCGCCATATTGCTGTAAAACTTGCGCCAACTCTTCACGAATCACGCCCATCAACAAATTAAAGTCATTCAAAATTGCAGTTAATTCAGCAATTTGTGCCAAAATTTCAGAATATTCTGCATGTAACTTGTCTTGTTCTAGACCTGTTAAACGATGCAAACGTAATTCTAAAATTGCGGTCACTTGCGCAGGTGATAAACGATAGACCTGACCATCTAAACCAAACGGGCGGTTAGGGTCTTCGCCTTCAATTTCATCTGGACGTACAGAAACTGAACCTGCTTTTTCCAATAACGCAACTACACCACCTGCTGCCCACTCGCCTGCCTGTAAACGCTCACGCGCTTCGGCTGGGTTGGCAGAAGATTTAATCGTTTCGATGATGGCATCAATATTGGCCAACGCAACGGTTAAGCCTTCTAAGATGTGTCCACGTTCACGCGCTTTACGCAACTCGAACATGGTACGGCGGGTCACTACTTCTTGGCGGTGACGAATAAATGCCGCAATAATATCTTTCAGGTTCATCAATTTTGGCTGACCATTGTCTAGGCAGACCATGTTGATGCTGAATGAGTTTTCTAACTGCGTATTTAAGAACAGGTTATTCACAATCACTTCAGCGTTTTCACCACGCTTCAGATCAATTGCAATACGCATCCCTTCTTTATCAGACTCATCACGTAATTCTGAAATACCTTCGAGTTTCTTCTCTTTCACCAGTTCAGCAATACGCTCAATGGTTTTGGCTTTGTTGACCTGATAAGGGATTTCAGTAAAGACGATGGTGGTACGACCAGATTTTTGATCTTCTTCAAAATGGTACTTACCACGAATATGCAAACGGCCTTTACCTGTACGGTAAGCATCAACAATGCCTGATTTACCGTAAATAATACCGCCTGTAGGGAAGTCTGGACCTGTGATATGTTCCATCAACCCTTCAATTGAAATATTTGGGTTGTCTGCATAAGCCAAACATGCATGCACCACTTCAGTCATGTTGTGCGGTGCCATATTGGTCGCCATACCTACAGCAATACCTGCAGCACCATTGACCAATAGGTTTGGAATACGAGTAGGCATCACTTGAGGAATACGCTCAGAGCCGTCGTAGTTATCTTCCCAATCGACAGTGTCCTTTTCTAAATCGGCCAACAGTTCATGAGTAAGTTTGCGCATACGGACTTCGGTATAACGCATGGCTGCGGCACTATCGCCATCAATCGAACCGAAGTTACCCTGACCATCGACCAATTGATAACGCAAACTGAAATCTTGCGCCATACGAACAATTGTTTCGTAAACTGCATAATCACCGTGAGGGTGATATTTACCGATGACGTCACCGACTACACGGGCAGACTTTTTGTAAGCTTTGTTGTAGTCATTGCCCAATTCGTGCATTGCGAATAGCACACGACGATGCACAGGTTTTAGACCATCTCGTACATCTGGCAGCGCACGTGACACAATCACGCTCATCGCATAGTCTAAATACGAGTGCTTGAGTTCATCCTCAATGGCAATCGGTCTAATTTCCGATACGCTCATGCATACTCCTTATTCTGCAAACAAATTTTGCTTGCATTTTATATGTCGTAAAACTTGCAAATGATTAGCCTGAAATGCAGGCTAAAAATAAAAACTAGCGAAAAATTATAGCATATACGCCTGTGTTTTTGTGCTTTAGAGATGATCTTAATCTTGTTAATTTACTTAAATTTAACGGTGATTTTTTAGGCAAAAAATATTCACACCCAAGAAACAAAAGTGCTTCATATTTTTAAGAGTCACGTCAAAATATCTTCAACATATACTTGCTCGATATGTACCCACATATACGCTAAGTTCACATAATGTACTTAAAACCAATCACTGCATCTTAATTAAAAAAAGACAATAAAAAACGCCCCTATGCTATTCACATAGAGGCGTTTTTGACTGTGTTCAGTAATTAGATTTTAGATACTAACTCTGGAACAACAGTATTCAAGTCGCCCACTAACCAGTAGTCAGCTACTGCGTTGATTGGCGCTTCTTCGTCTTTGTTGATCGCAACGATCACTTTAGAGTCTTTCATACCTGCCAAGTGCTGAATCGCACCAGAGATACCTACAGCGATATACAAATCAGGTGCAACGATTTTACCTGTTTGACCAACTTGCATGTCATTTGGTACGAAGCCCGCATCAACTGCTGCACGAGATGCACCTTGTGCTGCACCAAGTTTGTCTGCCAATGGATCAAGTACTTTGTGATAGTTCTCACCAGAACCTACACCACGACCACCAGAAACTACAATACGTGCTGCAGTTAATTCTGGACGCTCTGATTTCACAATTTCTTCAGAGACGAACTTAGAAATACCAGCATCACCTGTCACAGTAGCAGCTTCAACCGCAGCCGAACCACCTTCTGCAGCCACTGGGTCAAATGCTGTACCACGTACAGTACCCACCACAATCGCCTCTGAAGATTCTACAGTTGCAATCGCGTTACCTGCATAAATTGGACGCTTGAATGTCTTTGCAGAATCTACAGCGACGATGTCTGTGATCATACTAACATCAAGAAGCGCAGCTGCACGCGGTAAAATGTTTTTACCTGTTGTTGTAGAAGCAGCAAGGATATGGCTATAACCTTTGCCTAATTCTGCAACAAGTTTTGCTACGTTTTCAGCCAATTGGTTTGCATAAGCCGCATCGTCAGCAAGTAATACTTTACTTACGCCTGCAACTTTAGCTGCTTGGTCTGCAACTGCTTGTGCACCAGAACCCGCAACCAATACAGTGATATCACCACCGATTTTTTGAGCTGCAGCAACAACGTTTAATGTTGCACCATTTAGTGCTTTATTGTCGTGCTCAGCGATAACTAAAATACTCATGATTTTTATCCTTCTGTATTAGATCACTTTCGCTTCGTTTTTCAATTTTTCTACAAGCTCATCTACAGATTTCACTTGTACGCCCGCTTTACGCTCAGCAGGTGCTTCAACTTTTACAGTTTTCAGCTTAGTACCTGTTGCAACGCCATAATCTGCAGGAGATTTGGTGTCTAGCGGTTTTTTACGTGCTTTCATGATGTTTGGAAGTGCCGCATAACGTGGCTCATTCAAACGTAAGTCAGTGGTGATGATTGCAGGAAGTGCAAGCTCAACAGTTTGTAAACCACCGTCAATTTCACGTGTTACCTGAACTTTGTCGCCATCTACTTTTACTTCTGAAGCAAAAGTACCCTGACCTGCACCAAGTAAAGCGCCTAGCATTTGACCAACTTGGTTAGAGTCGTCATCAATAGCTTGCTTACCCAATAAAATAAGTTGTGGTTGTTCTTGTTCAACAACACCTTTTAAGATTTTAGCCACTTCAAGTGCACCAATCTCATCGGCTGTTTCAACCAAAATACCACGGTCTGCACCAAGCGCCATTGCAGAACGAATTTGTTCCTGCGCTTCTTTAGGACCAATGGATACCACTACGATTTCTGAAACAGTTCCTTTTTCTTTTAAACGAACCGCTTCTTCCACTGCGATTTCACAGAATGGGTTAATTGACATCTTAACGTTAGTTAGGTCAACTCCACTATTATCCGGCTTAACGCGAACTTTAACGTTGGCATCTACCACACGTTTTACAGCAACAAGAGCCTTCATGTAATCCTCGGCTGTTTTAGCAAAAGTAAATATTGAGAAAAGTTAATAATAACTCTTCGCTTTAAATTTTTTAGGTGTCCTATCTTGCTATGTGATCGGCATTTCGGTCAAGTCAGAATTGTCTAAACAAGGCTAAAAATGCCGAAAATTAACTGAACGATGCGTTCATACTTTTTTATTTCTAAAAATTAACAAACCAAGCGACGATTATATAAGCAATTTTAAGCTTTGATTTATATTATGTTTTTTATTTATTTCCCTCATCAACAAGATTGATTGAAATGCAATTCAAATTGAGTTCCCCCTACAATTTAAGCAAAGTTCCTTACATAAAACCCCATAATCTGACTGTCATTAAAGATAGAAAACTTTATTTTTTGCAGTATTTTTTCAGATATAAATGCTCTTTTAAAATGTGACTGCTGGTTCACAAAACTGTATTCAGCAGTTTATTGGGTATGAAATAAACAATCTGTTTTATTTTGATGGATATTTATGCGCTTTCACCACGCCACCTCCCTGATAAAGGGCATAAAAAAAACTCAGCTTAAACTTGCTGAGTTTCTAAAAAGTCACGGTGGATATGACTTAAATCTATCAACTCATAGGCCTGTAAATTAAAAATTTCCCAAACTGCAATAAAATCTTCTTTTACATCTATTTTACTACCAGCGGATGAGCGTGCTTGCCACTGCTGATCTGAAATCCATAAATAGCTTTGTTGCGTTTGCGGATGAATCGCCTGCATTTTACCTTCGGCATTAATACCCTGCACTAAACAATCGGCAGGTAGTTCTTGCTCGATCATCGGCAAGCTTATTTCGACAAAATGTTTCACTTGACGCAAGCCATAACCTGCAAAAATTTCTTTTTGGCTTGGGCTTAATTGTTCATATTTTTCTTGAAGATTCGAAATCATGGTTTTGCCTATCATTTGATATCCAAAGTGTTATGCAGTGGAACAAAAAATAATGTCATCCATGTCTATTATTCGTGTGACCCACTCTTTCTGCTTCTTTATACTGCATAACGCACTTTTTTATTATTCTACAATAGTTGCAATGACATCTTGGTGAAAGCGCTTTTACTTAAAGTATTAAGTACAGCACAAAGGCTTTACAACTGACTGTGAGAAAAATATTTGCAGTATGAAATAGCTATATTTTAACTTGCAAAAATAATGCCGACTTTAGGTAAAGCTTTACTTTTTACTCGCACGTGGATGTGCCTGATCATAAACTCGCGCTAACTGATCAAAATCGACATGGGTATAAATTTGCGTGGTGCTTAAATTGCTATGCCCAAGCATTTCTTGGACTGCACGTATATCCCCACTATTCGACAGCATGTGACTTGCAAAACAATGTCGCAATAAGTGCGGATGCAAATCGACATTAACGCCCGCACGCTGCGCCTGAAACTTCACCCGATTTTCAATTTGGCGTGCTTTTAAAGGTTCACCTTTTTGAGTAATAAACAATGCTGCATCGGGTACAAAATCGCCCTGCCATAAAGGGTAAATCTGCAGCCATTGCATCACCGCATCTTTGGCTTTGCGACCAAAAGGCACTATACGGGTTTTATTGCCTTTACCCGTAATGCGCAGCAATTGACGGTTAAAATCTAAATCGCGGATACGTAAACTTTGTACCTCTGCTAGGCGCAAACCACTCGAATAGAGCAATTCTAAAATCGCTTTATCGCGTCGCCACATTTGTTGTTGTACTTCAGTTTCAGGTTCAGGCTGATCCAAAATTTGATGAATCGTTTCAATATCAATCAAACCCGGCAAAGGTCGTGGCTGACGTTTTAGCTGAAAATTATCAATTGGATTAAATTGTAAATACTGCCCTTGCTCGGCCCATTTCATAAACTGACGAATCGCTGACAACATGCGCTGTAAACTGCTGCTATTTAACTGTTGCTGTTCTACTTTTTGCGCTAAATAATGGCGCAAATCTGCAGCCTCTACATCATATAAGGCAAGTTGTTGTTGCTCACAAAAGCTAAAAAAATCGTTTAAATCGCGTGCGTAGGCTTTTAACGTATGCGGTGACTGCTGTTGTATTTCTCGTTCTTTGAGCCACATCTTTAATAGTTGCTGCGGATCGTACATTAGTCACGCTCCGATTGCTGAACTGCGGCAAACTGAGATAAATAAGCAGCAATGTGTTCAGCCGCCTGATCTGCATGTGTTTCTAAAAACAAATGATCACCATCATGCACAATTTTTAATACGGCTTGTGGAAATTGTTGTTGTAAAAACTCACCTACCGCCAGTGGACTTATCGGGTCTTGATCACCCCATAACAACAAAATAGGCATGTTGATTTTAGCAAAGTCTACCGTGTAATCGGCCTTTGCCTCTACAAACCAGTCAGGATAATTTAAATCACTTGCTTGATAGTCTTGTCGCCAATCTTGCACCTGAAAACTGCTTAAATCCATGCCACCAGATGTTGCAACCAATACTAATCCTTTGACTTTTTCTGGATATTGCAACGCGGCAGCAACTGCAAAAATACCACCCATCGACTGTGCAATGATAATGCAATCATCTGGGATATTCGCCAACACATAAGCCTGCAAACTTGCAAAATCATGTACCTGTGAATGTGCAGGTTGATGATTAAATTCAGGATAAGCCACAATTTTTACAGCATTCTGCCACGGCAATTTTTCAATTTTTTCGATTAGCGGATGAAAAAATGCGGTATTGCCTGAAGCGCCAGGTAAAAAAATCAGTTGCGGCATAATGAGTAGAAGTTTTTAGAGTGACATTCAGTACAGCATACCTAATCCGTGCTGCAAGATACAAAAAAGCACCATTCGTTTTGAAAAGTGCTTTTAAGTAAGATAAGAGCTGTTCATGTTAGAACGAAACATCAGCCCTGAAAATAATTTAAATCCAAACGACCGTGATAGACATTAGCAGTTGGCCCTGTCATCCACACCACATCGCCTTCACGCCATTCGATTTGCAACTTACCACCTGCCAGTTCAATTTCAACTGAATTAGACAATAAGCCACGGCGCATACCCGAAACGGCTGCAGCACATGCACCTGTACCACAAGCCAAGGTTTCACCTACGCCACGTTCAAACACACGCAAACGCGCATGTTTTTCGTCAATGATTTGCATAAAACCTGCATTGACGCGCTGTGGAAAACGCTCGTGTGATTCCACTTCTGGGCCAATACCTGCAACATCGGCAGTCAATACATCAGGCACAATGGTCACAGCATGAGGATTGCCTATGTTCACCACATCAATGGTCAATGCAGCACCATCTTTCAGCGCAATGTCATATAAGTTATCAGGCTCATCGGCAATGAATGGAATCTCATGCGGCAAGAATTTTGGATAGCCCATATTCACCCGCACCCAACCGTTTTGCCCCAATTCAGGCTCTACAATGCCTGCCTTGGTTTGCACCTTGATTTTGGTTTTGGTCGTAAGCTGACGTTCATGCACAAAACGTGCAAAACAACGCACACCATTGCCGCACTGCTCCACTTCAGAACCATCGGCATTGAAAATGCGATATTTAAAATCGACATTTGGTAAATCGGGCGGTTCCACAATCAGGAGTTGGTCAAAGCCAATCCCGAAGTGGCGGTCTGCAAGGCGTTGAATAGTCAGCGCATCCAAATACGCACGCTGGCTGATGAGATCAACCACCATGAAGTCATTGCCCAGACCATGCATTTTGGTAAATTCTAATAACATCTCGAATTCCCCTTATGGCAATAAACGCTCTCTTTCCCACAGCGATTCAATGCTTTCACGTTCACGAATTAAATGTGCTTGATCTGCATCGACCATGACTTCAGCTGCACGACCACGGCTGTTGTAGTTAGAACTCATCACAAAACCGTATGCGCCCGCACCCATTACAGCTAAAACATCATTTTCTTTGATCGCAAGCTGACGTTCTTTACCCAAGAAATCACCTGTTTCACAAATTGCACCAACCACATCCCACTCTAGCGTTTCAACATCAGTACGTGGGGTTACGGGCTGAATGTCCATCCATGCTTCATATAACGCAGGACGGATTAAGTCATTCATGGCAGCGTCAATAATCGCAAAGTTACGATGATTGGTCGGTTTGAGTAAATCAACTTTTGTTAGCAGCACGCCCGCATTGGCAGAGATACTACGACCCGGTTCCATATACACTTTAAGACCTAACTTTTCTAAAGCGGGACGTAAAGCATTGGCATATTCTTCAACCGTTGGTGGAGTTTCATCTTTATAAGTCACCCCTAAACCACCGCCAATATCAATGTGTTTGAGCTGAATACCCATTTCTTTTAAGGTATCAATCATCACAATCACGCGATCTAAAGCATCGACAAACGGTTGTGTTTCGGTCAATTGTGAACCGATGTGACAGTCAATTCCAACGATATCTAAGTTTGCTAAAGAAGCCGCATATTCATAAGTGCTATATACCGAATCAGACGGAATCCCGAACTTGTTTTCTTTTAAGCCTGTAGAAATATAAGGATGGGTTTTGGCATCGACATCTGGGTTAACCCGTAATGAAATTGGTGCTTTGACATTCATGCTTGCCGCAACTTTTTGAATACGGTCTAATTCTGCATGCGATTCTACGTTAAAGCAGGCAATCCCAACTTCCAACGCTTTTTGAATATCGGCTTCAGTTTTACCTAAACCTGAAAAAACAATTTTCGATGCATCACCACCTGCTTTGAGAACACGCGCCAATTCACCGCCTGTCACAATATCAAAACCTGCACCCAACTTAGCCAATACATTCAATACCGCAAGATTCGAGTTTGACTTTACCGCAAAACAAATTTGATGATCGATAAAGTGGAAAGCACGATCCATATCTAAATAATGCTTTTCAAAAGTCGCTTTTGAATAAACATAGAGTGGTGTGCCAAATTGCTGTGCGAGTTGTTGTAGCGAACATTGCTCGGCGTGCAAAACCCCTTGAATGCGGGTAAAACTCATGAATGTATCCTTTATCTAGAAAGCGTTAAGGTGTAGTCGATGTAGATGCAGCAGGTGCAGCAAACTGCTGTTGCACAGGTACGGCTGTGTCTGACGATGTTGCCGATTGCGTTGCACGTTTAGGCGCAGCATCTGGATATAACAAATATTTTGCGCGTTTGTCGTAATTTGGGTCATTGGGTAACTGTAATGTACCTGACTGACCACAACCGACCAAAACCACTGTTGTAAGCAAAACACTCATGCAGCAAATGACGGTACGCATCTGACCACCTATAAAATATTTTCGATGAAGTATAACGCGATCACTGCCGCGACCAAAGTGCTAATGCAGAGAGATTATATTGAGCTTAGTAAAAATTCTAGCTTACTTACTATTCTGCTGGCATAGATTGACCTTATCAGGTCTGAAAAATTGCGACTTCTGACACAGATAAAGTCAATTTTATTTCAAGGCATCAATTGTCAAAATCTAAAAACTATGCAAAAAATATAACGTGCTTAAAACCAAGTTCTTTTAACAGGAAGTTTTAAAGACTGGCATATCACTTGCTTAATTTTTACAACTGTTCAACTACAGTCACAAACTAAGCATTTATACACTGCGTTTATAAGAAGAAATTTATGCAAAATTTACAATCGATGATGGAAACCCTAAGCGGTTGGGTCTGGGGTCCATACATGCTGGTTCTCATTGTGGGAACGGGCGTCTTCCTCACCTTCCGCTTATTGTTCTGGCAATTCCGCATGCTGCCACTGGCTTTTAAACAAGTCTTTTGCAAACACGACAAAGCGCAAAAAGAACCGGGCGATATTTCACATTTCGCATCACTGATGACTGCACTCTCTGCCACCATTGGTACGGGAAATATTGCAGGTGTTGCAACGGCTTGCGTCCTCGGTGGCCCGGGTGCAGTGTTTTGGATGTGGATGACTGCCCTGTTTGGTATGGCGACCAAATATGGTGAAGGTGTTTTGGCGGTTAAATACCGTATTAAAAACGAAAAAGGGCAAATGTCAGGCGGCCCAATGTACTACATTGAACGCGGACTAAAATGGAAATGGCTCGCGATTATCTTTGCCTTTTTTGGCACAGTCGCCTCGTTTGGAATTGGTAGTTCAGTACAATCCAACACCGTAGCTTTAGCAGTTGAAAATAGCTTAGGTGTAGAAACTTGGATTACTGGCGTGGTAATTACCGTATTTTCTGCATTGGTGATTTTGGGCGGAATTAGCTCGATTTCCAAAGCATCTTCGGTGATTGTTCCGATTATGGCCATTCTGTATGTTACAGGCGGTTTAATTATTATCCTGAATAATTTACACCTTGTCGTGCCTGCATTTGAGCTAATTTTCCGTGATGCCTTTACTGGTGAAGCAGTTGCGGGCGGTGCAATTGGTGCAGTAATTCGTTACGGGGTTGCACGTGGCGTATTCTCCAACGAAGCAGGGATGGGTTCTGCCCCAATTGCTGCTGCGGCTGCAAAAACCGACCACCCTGCGCGTCAAGGTTTAGTGTCTATGACAGGTACCTTCATTGATACCATTATTGTCTGTAGCATCACGGGGATTGTTTTGGTAATGAGCTTCATTATGGCAGGTAATAGCTTTGGTGGTGCAACAGGTGCTGTACTCACCACACAGGTTTTTGACCAGTTATTGCCAGGCTTTGGTGGTTGGGTCGTCACTTTCGGGATCATCTTCTTCGCCTATTCCACCATTCTCGGTTGGAGCTATTATGGTGAAAAATGCTGTACTTATTTATTCGGCGAAAAATACGTGTTGATTTACCGCTTAATTTATATTGCTTCAGTGTTCATTGGCACCATCGCCACCCTAGATTTAGTCTGGTTATTTGCCGATACCTTTAATGGTTTAATGGCTGTACCAAACTTAATTGCCTTGTTGTTACTGTCTGGTGTGATTGCCAAAGAATCCAAAGACTTTATTGCGAAGCGCAAATCTGGCGAGTTGTATTAGGGTCTGTTGACAATTCGTCTATGTTTGCGGCAACGCATATTTTTTAGCTGATATAAGGCATGGGACAGGAGATTTAGTCATTCTAAATGACTGGCGCATAACGCAATAGCAGCAAAAAATATGCTTGCCCTGAAAGGCTGTGGCTAAAACTTTCTCAGATTGCGTTATGAAACTTGGCAATAGTCTCGCTATTCCCTGCGTTTCATGCCTAATCTGCTCAGTTTTAGCCTACAGCGCAAGCCATTTATGAAATGTCAACAAACCCTAAATAAACCCAATTCATTGAATTATTCCGTTCAAATCATAAATCATACAATCACCCACGTGGTTGTATGATTTTCCATGAAAAATCCAGATAACATTCATTTCGCGAACATTCCTCTGTATGCTGTAGTCAGTTTTTAATTGATGCAATGACTGGGTTATGGCAAAAGTAAAAAGTGTCTATCGCTGTGAACAATGTGGTGCAGATCATCCTAAATGGGCAGGTCAATGTTCAGAATGTGGGGAATGGAACTCACTTCATGAGGTCAGTATTTCCCCTGCGGTGACGCATCGTGCCCAACCTAAAATGGGCGGTGGCTATGCAGGACAAGCGGCCGCCATTACCACGCTTAATAAAGTGTCTGTATCGCACGAAACCCGTTTAACAACAGGCATTGGGGAATTTGACCGTGTTTTGGGTGGCGGTTTGGTTACGGGCTCTGTGGTACTGATTGGTGGAGATCCTGGTATCGGGAAATCGACCATTTTGCTACAAACTGCGACTCACATGGCGGCTGCCAATAACACCGCTTTATATATCACAGGTGAGGAATCTCTTTCGCAAGTGGCGTTACGCGCTCAACGCTTAGACTTACCCACCGATCAACTGAAAGTCATGGCAGAAACCTGTGTCGAACGGATTTGTGAAGTTTTGGCGCATGAACGCCCTGCGGTAGCCATTCTGGACTCGATTCAAACTTTATATACCGAAACGTTGCAGTCTGCTCCAGGTGGTGTTTCACAAATTCGTGAATCAGCTGCCTTGCTGACTCGTTTTGCTAAAAATAGTGGCACTGCGCTGTTTATTGTCGGTCATGTGACCAAAGAAGGGGCTTTAGCGGGGCCGCGCGTCCTTGAACACATGGTCGATTGCGTCTTGTATTTTGAAGGACAGTCAGACTCACGCTACCGTATGATTCGAGCAGTCAAAAACCGTTTCGGTGCAGTGAATGAACTGGGCGTTTTTGGCATGACCGATAAAGGCTTACGCGAGGTTGCCAATCCATCTGCGATATTTTTGAGCCGTTATGATGAGGCAATTCCAGGTTCTATTGTCATGATTAGCCGCGAAGGAACGCGACCACTTTTAGTTGAAGTACAAGCTTTGGTGGATGATGCACATGGTCAGCCTAGACGTGTGGCTTTAGGTCTGGAACAAAACCGTCTGAATATGCTATTGGCGGTGATGCATCGGCATGGCGGCGTACAAACTTCAGGGCAAGATGTGTATGTGAATGTGGTCGGCGGCTTAAAAATTACCGAAACAGGTTCAGACCTTGCTGTACTACTTGCCTGTGCTTCTAGCTTGCGTGGCAAAGCCCTGCCACAACAATTGGCAGTATTTGGTGAGGTCGGTTTATCGGGTGAAATCCGCCCAGTACCAAATGGTCAGGAACGCTTAAAAGAAGCTATTAAACACGGATTTAAATATATTATTGTGCCGCGTGGCAATGCCCCACAAAAAGCCATTGCAGGTGTGCAAATTATTGCGGTGGCGCGTTTGCATGAAGCCTTAACTGAAGCCATGAATTTAAGTGAAAACTTAGGTTAAATCCTTGGATGATATTTTTTCAGTTTCAAGAAAAAATATCATATTTATATTGAAATTCGCAGCAAATGCCTGCATAAATACACAGCTTAACTTTATTTTAATATAGGAAAATTTGATGGAAGTTCGACAGCGTGGTTTGATCGCAGCAATGCTCACAGCGACTTTATTGGTAGCTCCGTTAGCAGCAGAAGCAAAACGTGCAGGTGGCGGTAAAAGCCATGGCATGAGTCGTTCGGCTGCTCCAACTCAGTCTTACCAACAACCTCGTCAAACAACGCCAGCACAACAACCAACAACTGCACCAGCACAGCAAAAATCTGGTCCAGGCGTAGGTGGTATGGTTGCTGCAGGTGTTGCAGGTGCGGCAATTGGTGCGGTTGCTGCCAATGCCTTGGCCGATGATCAAGCTGCAAGTGCTGCCGAAGCGCAAGAGGAAAAAGGCGGTATTCCAAGCTGGATTTGGATTTTACTCGCTGCTGCTGTTGCCTTCTTCATTTTCCGTAAGATGGGCGCAAAAAAAAAACTAACGCCTAATCCGTATGCGCCAAATAGCGGTGCCAATCAGGCACCGTTTGCGCAAACACCACCTGCTGCAGCGCCACGTAACGACAATACCAATATTTTTGGTCAATCTGTTGGGGGGTCTGCCGCTTCTACCCAAGCGCCTTTTGGTCAAGCTGCCAATAATAACGCGCCATTTGGTGCAGCTTATACCAACAGTGGCAATCAATTGCCTGATGGTTCAGAGCCTGCAACCTTTTTACGTGTAGCGCGTCAGCGTTTTAACCATATTCAGTCTATGAACACAGCCAGTAATATCGCAGAAATTCAGCGTTATTTAACTCCTGATTTATATCAGTCGATGTATCAGGACATTATGGCAAACCAAGACCAAGATGTAGCAGAGTTTTCTAACTTGAATGCCATGGTGGTCGATTCTGCAACTGAAAATGGTCAATATGTCATAAGTGTACGCTTTACAGGTACAGTCAGCGAAGACCTGAACAGTTTACCGCAACCATTTACAGAAATTTGGCACTTTGTAAAACCTGCAGGCTCTAATCAAGACTGGTTAGTGGCAGGTATTCAGCAAGAGCAATAATTTCAATGGATCTAGAAAAACAGCGACTTCGGTTGCTGTTTTTTATGCCTTTCTTTATCTAAGTTGAGACCCATCATGTTTAAACAGCACGTTTAAATCTTCTAAGACATCAACACCGAATACATCCACACTTGCCACACAAAACCAAACCCTCGATTGATTAGATCTATCAAAAAGTATCATCATTCATCAATACAGTTTATTTAGCCCACCTTCTCTTTGTATCTACCCAGAGATAAATCAAATCACGTTATCCGTATCACTTTGGTTATTTCCAGTCGATCTTCATTTACTTAGCCAACAAAAAAGCCCTGCAAACGGGCAAGGCTAAATTGTTACTGTTAAATCTATTATTCAGGCAATGGAATAAATTGCTTATCGGTATTTTGAACTTTGCGCTCACCGACTGCGACTTCCAAATCTAAGGCTTCTTCACCACGTTCAACTGAAACAGTCACCGTCGTATGCGGTGCTTGTGCAGCAACATAATTAATTAAATGCGAGGTTGAAGTAATCGCTTCATCATTCACTTTTAAAATTTTGTCACCACGTTTTAAACCTGCTTCTGCTGCAGGGCCACCGCGCAGTACATCAGCAACCACTACACCGCCTTGTGCAGGTTCTAAAATGTTGTCTTGTTGCACAGGCAACAAACTAATACCTAACCAACCACGAACCACACGTCCATCTTTTAAAATCGAGTTTAAAACCTGCTGACAGACTTGTGCAGGAATTGCAAAGCCGATGCCCAATGAACCACCTGATTGCGAGAAAATTGCCGTATTTACCCCAATCAAATTCCCTGCCACATCAATCAATGCACCACCTGAGTTACCTGGATTAATTGCTGCATCGGTTTGAATGAAATCTTCATAGGTATTAATACCCAAGTCAGAACGTCCTGTCGCAGAAATAATCCCTTGAGTCACGGTTTGTCCCACACCAAATGGGTTACCAATCGCAAGTACGACATCGCCCACTTCATTGCCACTCAGTTTAAATGGCAATACAGGCAGTTTTTCTAGATCAATTTTAATGACCGCTAAGTCTGTGTCTGGGTCAGTTCCAACAACTTTTGCAACCGCACGGCGTCCATCGTGCAAAGCCACGACAATTTGTTCAGCCTGCGCGATCACATGATTATTCGTTAAAATATAACCATCTGGACGAACAATGACCCCAGACCCCAAACTGTTTTCATTTGGGCCTTGCTTAAATTGATCGGGTAACTGATTGCCAAAAAATTCACGAAATGCAGGGTCATTTAACAATGGATGATCCATTTGTTTCACTTTTTGTGTGGTAAAAATATTTACCACCGCAGGCGCTGCCACTTTAACCGCAGCGCTATACGACACCACCCCACCTGTCCGTGTTGTATCAATTAATGGTTCAACTTTCTCGGCAGGCATTTTGACCCCATCGGCAGCCACAGGCGCTTTCGGTTTTTGCAGTTGTTGCCAAGTCACAAAGCCAATAATAACCAGAATGAGTAACACCCAAGGTAACCAGGTAAAGGTCCGGCGCACGTTTTGTACCTCTAAGTAAATTTTTTTTGATGATTAAGTCATTGAATGAGCTATTGTAAAACGAAACACAAATAGAAACATAAAAAAGCCCAAGAGTTTTGTCTTGCTTTAGTTACAATACAAAATATGTTTTGATATTGGCTAAATATGAGCAATTTGAGAAAGTTATGGCGCAGCTAAAAGAAATTATTCAATGGTGTGATCAAACTTTAAATACACATGAATTTAAAGATTACGCGCCCAACGGTTTACAAATTGAAGGTAAGTCTGAAGTTCAAAAAATTTTATGTGCAGTGACTGCCTCTCAAGAGGCTATTGATGCTGCTATTGCCCAAAATGCAGACTTACTGTTGGTACATCATGGCTATTTTTGGAAAGGCGAACCTTACCCAATTACAGGCATGCGCGGTAAACGCATCAAAAGTTTAATCCAGCATGATATTTCTTTGGTGGGTTATCACTTACCGCTCGATTCACACCCAAGTCTAGGCAATAATGCTGCCATTGCTGAATGTTTGGCATTAGAAAATTTGCAAGCCCTAGACCCGAGTGAACGTCATCCTATTGGTAATATTGGTTTTTTAAAGCAAGCCATGAGCGCAACCGAATTTCGTGACTATCTCACAGCGCGTTTAGGCTTTAAAACCATTCATCTTCCTGCCGAAAAAAGTCAGATTCAAAAAGTAGGGTTCTGCACGGGTGCAGCACAAGATTTTATTGGCAAAGCGGCAGAACAAGGTTGTGATGCCTTTATTTCGGGCGAAGTCAGTGAACGCACCTATTATGAAGCCAAAGAACTAGGCGTGCATTATTATGCCTGCGGACATCACGCGACTGAGCGCTATGGTGTACAACGACTCGCAAAAGCTATTTCAGAACAGTTTAATATTGAGTATAGTTATTTTGAATTAAATAACCCAATTTAATACACCGTTTCACCCAACGATTTCACTCAAATGACATCTGTGTTTAACATAGTCTTTAGATGTATACATTCGAGTCTTATTCTGTATGGTTATTTATACCTAATGCGCAATTTGATCTCGAAATCTATTACAATAGAGCCACTTAATGTTAAAACCCAGCAAAATGCAAGGAATTGAAAACATGACAACCATTACTTTACCGGCTTTACCATACGGTTACGAAGATCTTGCTCCGCACATCAGCAAAGAAACTTTAGAATACCACCACGACAAGCACCACAATACTTATGTGGTAAATCTAAACAACCTAATCGCAGGTACTGAGCTTGAAGGTAAAACTTTAGACGAAATCATTAAAGCTACTGCGGGTGATGCAGCTAAAGCTGGTGTATTCAACAACGCAGCGCAAGTTTGGAACCACACGTTCTACTGGAACTGTATGGCGAAAAACGGTGGTGGTAAAGCTACTGGTGCTTTGGCTGCTAAAATTGATGAAGCTTTCGGTTCTTACGAAAAATTTGCTGAAGAATTTGCTGCTGCTGCAACAACTCAATTCGGTTCAGGTTGGGCTTGGTTAGTAGCTGACGAAGTGAATGGCAAACTTTCTATTATGAAAACTTCAAATGCTGACACACCAATGGCGCACGGCAAAGTTGCAGTATTGACGATTGACGTTTGGGAACACGCTTACTACATCGACTTCCGTAATGCACGTCCTGTTTACATCAAAACTTTCTTAGAAAGCCTTGTAAACTGGGATTACGCAAATGCGAAATACGCAGGTCAAGATGCTGGTGTAGAAAAATAATTTCTATTTTTCTGTAGAAAAACTGCTCTTTATGGGCAGTTTTTTTATTTTTGCAGATGAAATGAATATTTATAAAGCAAACAATACATTTCTGATGATGAACGTGTTGACGATTTAAACTTTCATCCCTAAAATGCCCCACAGATTCTCCAATAGCTCAGTCGGTAGAGCGACGGACTGTTAATCCGCAGGTCCCTGGTTCGAGCCCAGGTTGGAGAGCCAATCTATTCTCCCATAGCTCAGTCGGTAGAGCGACGGACTGTTAATCCGCAGGTCCCTGGTTCGAGCCCAGGTGGGAGAGCCAAGATTCTAAAAATCCCACGCAGTATGACGTGGGATTTGTTTTTGCAATTTTTATTGTTTTTATAGTGGATATGATGTTCTAAACGAATGGAACAGGCCTCACTCTCCCCTTAAATCAAAATTAAAACCATACAGTGAAGATCGGGCTATCCCCTCTTGTGATGACTCTATTTTTTCGCTAACTTAGGTTCATCAACAACAATAAAACTTGAAAGCCCATGCAAGCGCCTTGGTTAAAATCCCTGATTTTTTGGACAATTCTGATTGTGGTGATTTTTGCAATTTTTCAATGTACGCAAAAATCTGAAAGCAATAAAACTGCTGCGACACTCATGTATGAACGCCTGTATCAATGCAGTCGTGATCTGAACGCACAACAACAAGCCACCTTAAAACAAATTCAAAGCCAAGTGAAAACAGAAATGACTCAGCAAGAGATGCTGCAATTAATTAACTTATGTCGTAAAACCAACCCACCACAGACACGCGAAGATTATATAAAAGCCATTCAAGCACTCTAAAAACTGCGTTGAAACAAAGCTAGATGATTATTTTTAAAGCAGTTAATCTATAATTACGGTTTTTTTTCAATTCCAGCTTGACCAAAAACAGATACCCACATAGAATGCGTGTCAGATTCTCCCATAGCTCAGTCGGTAGAGCGACGGACTGTTAATCCGCAGGTCCCTGGTTCGAGCCCAGGTGGGAGAGCCAAAATTCTTAAAAAACCCACGCATTATGACGTGGGTTTTTTATTCCTGCTGTTTAGGGTCTAACGACACCGCATCATCTATGTTTGAATCCAGTCAATCGACTTTCTTGCTTATTGGTAGCTTGGCTAGCCTTGCCCTGTTTATCTTAATTTTTAAGCAATTATTTTTCCCCAAGAAAAACTTTTATCCTAAACCGATGATGACTGCTTTTGAACGCAGAATGTTTATGCGTTTAAAACAAGCTTTTCCTGAGCATCACATCTTGGCACAAGTGGCGTTTAGCGCATTAATCACCAACAACCACTATAAAATTCGTGCGCTGTTTAATCGTAAAGTGACTGATTTTGTGATCTTAAATGCAGAAATGCAGGTCATTGCAATTATAGAGTTAGATGACCCCTCACATATTGGCAAAGAACAGGAAGATGCAGAACGGGATGCAATGTTTCACGAGGCAGGTTATCGCGTTGTCCGATACACCGAGATTCCAAGTATCAGACAACTACAATCAGATTTGAGTTGAGATCATCAACTCGATATTAAGGTGTAGCTTCTGAAGCAGCTTGTGTCTGACCCGCCTGCTTCGCTTGCTGTGCTGCAGCTTCACGCGCTTCAATACGCGCAATAATTTCTGCCTGCTGTTGTTTATATTTTTCCTGATTTTTGGCATCACTATTGACTGCTAAAAATGCCATGCTGACCAAAAAGATAGGAATCAACAAACCTAAGCTTGCCAAGAAAATCATCTTTTTTAGGCTTGGCTTTTTTGCAGGTGCTTGCTGTTCAGACTGTGACATCATCTATTCCTAATTCAAACTTCAAAATGAGGCTCAATATATCAGAATAATGCTGATTGTGCTTTGTGCATAAGTACGCACGTTCTAATGCTCAGTTTAATTTTTAACAGCAAAAATTGATCAGCGATCGAATAAAAAAGCACCTGACCAAACTACCATCAGATGCTTTGCTCAGTTTTTTATCGCACAGAAATATTTACATTAAAGCCAATACGATTCCTGAAAAAATAATCAGCCCTACCCAACGGTTATGACGAAATGCCCAAAAACAACGTTGCGGATCTTTATCTTTAGTTTTACTCCATTGATATATAAAGTCTGCAACCACCACCAATAACGCCGCTAAACCAAACGGAATCAATAAATTTTCTAACCACAATGCCGTACCAATCAAAAGCACACTGCCCGCTTGCAACAATGAAATAATCTGAATGTCATAGCGACCAAATAAAATTGCGGTAGATTTCACCCCAATTTTCAAATCATATTCACGGTCAGTAATTGCATATTGGGTGTCATAAGCCACAGTCCACGCCAAATTGCCAAAATACAATAACCAACAAGTAAGATCAGGCGTTGCACCTACAGCGGTATAAGCCATCGGGATAGACCATGAAAATGCAGCTCCCAAGAACACTTGCGGCAAATGAGTGTAGCGTTTCATAAACGGATAAATAAACGCTAAAAATAATGCCCCAAATGACCAATAAAAAGTTTCAATCGGTAAGAACAACAACATGGCTGCGCTAAGTGCAACCAAACCCAAGAATACATAAATGGCTTCTTTGGCACTAATCACACCCGTGGCTAAAGGACGTGTTTTGGTACGCTCCACATGACCATCCACCTTACGGTCAGCAAAGTCATTAATGGCACAGCCTGCAGCGCGCATAAAAATTGTGCCCAGAATCATAGGGATTAATATCCCGATAGACGGCATGCCCTGATTAGCAATCCACAAGGCCCACATGGTTGGCCAAAACACCAGTTCTGTGCCAATCGGTTTATCGAAACGACACAAATAATAATATGCTTCTAAACGCTCACGCCACGTGATCTGCTGTGCCAATGCCATACCAATCTCGTATCTTAATGTTGTTGAATAAATTGCTCAAAACGCGGTAAAAAAGTTTCTTGCACAATAAATTTACAGCCATGCCAAGTATAGCAACTCTGTCGTGTCCAGCCTTCATCGAGCAAAACCACACGCCTTTGACACAACGGATTGGTACGCTGAAATAAAAACCAGCCAATGGGTTTATTGCCAATATGCTGAAATAAACGGGCTTTGCTTTGTAAACTTAAAATCGGAAAAATACTTTTGGCTTTGACCCACGGCTGTTCATCGCAACCATATAAATAACTTTCACGCACCCATGAGGTGTGCCAATGTGGCATTTGCATCCACTGGGCATCTTGTAAATTTAAACGCTGAAAAGATTGCTGCAGTGGTTCAACTTTAAATTGTCCGCCTGCGAGCTGAGTCAGTTGTTGGGTCAAAGAACCTGCTGCATATAGCCATGTTTTTAATTCAGAAGGCAGATTTGCCTGCTTGGGAAAAATAGGCTGTGTTCGCATGTTCCGCCACCTTAACAAGATAGCCTAGTGTAGCCCAAATTTAGGCAAAGTTTTGTGACCGATGGCGCAATTCCCTGCAATTATCCAAAAAAATTAAGCGAATTCTTATATTTTGATAAAATCCATGCCAATTCAAAACCATGATTGCACCATCTAAAACAAAAAACCCGCCGAAGCGGGTTTTTCAAATTTAAGATTTTTGATGTATTACAAGCTGTAGTACATATCAAATTCAACTGGGTGAGTCGTCGTGTTCAAACGACGTACATCTTCAGTTTTCAATTCGATATAAGCATCAAGCATGTCTTTGGTGAATACACCACCTTTTAATAAATAGTCGTGATCTTCTTTCAAAGCATCAAGCGCCATTTCTAGGTTGTGTGCCACAGTTGGGATTTTTGCTTCTTCTTCAGGCGGAAGGTCATACAAGTTTTTATCTGCAGCTTCACCTGGGTGAATCTTGTTTTGAATACCGTCAAGACCCGCCATCAACAATGCCGCAAAACCTAAGTACGGGTTCATCATTGGATCAGGGAAACGCGCTTCAATACGTTTGCCTTTCGGGCTAGACACGTAAGGAATACGAATAGATGCAGAACGGTTACGCGCTGAGTAAGCCAACATAATTGGTGCTTCAAAGTGCGGTACTAAACGCTTATATGAGTTGGTCGATGGGTTAGTCAACGCGTTCAAAGAGCGGGCATGTTTGATAATACCGCCAATGAAGTACAACGCCATTTCTGACAAACCTGCGTATTCATCGCCTGCGAATAAGTTTTTGCCATCTTTAGAGATAGACATGTGTACGTGCATACCTGAACCGTTATCGCCTACCATTGGTTTAGGCATAAAGGTTGCAGTTTTTGCATATTGATGCGCAACGTTCCAAACTGCATATTTGAACTGTTGCACTTCGTCAGCCTTACGCACCATAGTATTGAAGCTCACACCAATTTCTAACTGGCAAGATGCAACTTCATGGTGATGTACTTCTACACGACCAGGCCCCATGATTTCTTCAATTTTTGCACACATATCTGCACGCATATCTTGAGAAGAATCTACTGGTGGTACTGGGAAATAACCGCCTTTCACACGTGGACGGTGACCTGAGTTACCAGCTTCGTAGTCTTTACCTGTAGACCATGCAGCTTCTTCAGCGATTAATGTGTGGCGCGCGCCAGACATATCGATGTCCCATTTTACTTCGTCAAATACGAAGAATTCTGGTTCTGGACCAAAGAAAGCAGTATCACCAATACCTGTCGATTTTAAATATTCTTCAGCACGGCGAGCAATAGAGCGTGGATCGCGGTCATAGCCTTGACCTGTCGATGGTTCGATAACATCACACGTTACAACCACTGTTGGTTCTGCAAAGAACGGGTCAATGAAACCTGTGTTGGCATCTGGGCGTAAGATCATGTCTGATGCTTCGATTCCTTTCCAGCCTTCAATAGAAGAACCATCAAACATTTTACCGTCTTCAAAAGTATCTTCATCGATACTGTCTGCAGGATAAGTTACGTGCTGCTCTTTACCCTTAGTATCTGTAAAGCGGAAATCGACCCATTTTGCACCACTTTCTTGGATGAGTTGAAGGACCTTGTTCGCCATGCTCATTTTGCTCCGATGTTTTTTGTTGCACCCGAAAGTGCGTGTTAGTAGTTGGCAGTTATTAAGCAATTAGCGTACCAACTTTTAAAAGCAAAGCTAAAACCATGAATTCCGTATGAGAATACATCATTTAAAAAAATTACTTTGTCGCTATTATACTGTCAGAAATACGATTTGCACCATATTCAAACACTGTTCATTTGATTTGATTTAAAACTGCAAAACATAGCACCATTTTAGTGCATTTATGTTTTATTTCTGTTGAATTGTAGATCAAAAAATAGCTCAAACTGTATCTATGCAAGTATTTTGCTGTGCCGTACTTTCATTGAGCAATGCAAATTATTCAACAATATTAAACAACACTTTATTTTTTATTGAGCAAAAATAATAAGATCGTTTAAAAATCCTAAATCTGTATTCTTTTCGAGCAAGCTGATTGAAAATATCTATACTGCAGATTTGTATTTTCTATCGAAACGCTGCACTCAAACTACCTGACGTGAACCGCTAATAACATGCGCCATGATGCTACTTTTTAGCGCATTTTTTACGTTATCTATAAGTGTGAAGCTAAAATATGACTGCTGAATGACCCAGCTTGATCAAGTGATCATTTCTTTCAGATCAAACCTGAACATTGCGCAGCAAGCTTTGAAAATCTATAAATTGGTGAATGCGCTGATAAGCTTTAACAGGGATTATCATATAAATAGTCCGCAGAAAATGCTTATTTTTTGCTATGATGATAAGCGCTTCCTTATTCCACCTTCTTTTCGACAAGAAAAATAAAGTCCTTTCTCGTTATAGGCGCAGGAATAAAGCAAATTATCTCAGACTCTTTAGCACTTAAAGTGTTCAATTTTCAATAGGTTAGCTCATGCTTTTAATGATCGACAACTATGACTCTTTTACCTACAACATCGTCCAGTATTTTGGCGAGTTAAATCAGGAAGTAAAAGTCGTTCGTAATGATGCCGTGACATTAGAAGATATTGAGCGATGGCAACCCAAGTATTTGGTGATTGGCCCAGGCCCTTGTTCTCCATCTGAAGCAGGGATTTCTATTCCTGCAATTCAGCATTTTGCAGGCAAAATTCCGTTACTGGGTGTGTGTTTAGGACACCAAAGTATCGGACAAGCCTTTGGTGGAAACATTGTGCGCGCTAAAACCGTGATGCATGGTCGTTTATCGGATATGTACCACAGCAACACAGGTATTTTTAGCAATCTGCCTTCACCATTTTCTGCAACCCGTTACCACTCTTTGGTGATTGATCAAGCAACCTTGCCAGATTGTCTGGAAGTGACATGCTGGACCAAAGAAGCAGATGGTTCGATGGAAGAAATTATGGGCGTGAAGCACAAAACTTTGCCTGTTGAAGGCGTGCAATTTCACCCCGAATCGATCCTGAGCCAACACGGTCATCAAATCTTTAAAAACTTTTTGGAAATTTACGCATAATGAGCGAGTCAAATCACATGAATATTCAACAAGCACTCAACCATATTACAAAACAAATTCACCTGACTCAGCCTCAAATGGAAGATGTGATGCGCGCGATTATGTCGGGCGAAGCAACAGACGCTCAAATTGGTGCATTGATGATGGGCTTACGCTTAAAAGGCGAAAGCATTGATGAAATTACTGCTGCTGCACGTGTAATGCGTGAATTTGCCATCAAAATTGATGTCAGCGATATTCCTTACCTCGTGGATATTGTCGGCACAGGTGGCGATGGTCAAAACCTATTTAACGTATCTACCGCCTCTTCCTTTGTCATTGCAGCTGCAGGTGCAACCATTGCCAAACACGGTAACCGTGGGGTTTCAACCAAATCAGGCTCATCTGACTTACTTGAGCAAGCAGGCATTAATCTTGACTTAAACATGCAACAAACTGAACGCTGTATTCGTGAAATGGGCGTAGGTTTCTTGTTTGCACCGAATCATCACAAAGCCATGAAATATGCGGTTACCCCGCGTAAAGAGTTGGGTATTCGCAGTATTTTCAACTTGCTTGGGCCATTGACTAACCCTGCGGGTGTAAAGCGTTTTGTCATTGGGGTGTTTAGCAATGAATTATGCCGCCCGATTGCAGAAGTGATGAAACAGCTCGGTGCTGAGCATGTCATGGTGGTGCATTCTAAAGATGGTTTAGATGAAATTAGCCTTGCTTCGAGCACTTATGTTGCAGAACTCAAAGATGGTGAAATTACCGAATGGGAACTTACCCCTGAAAGCGTGGGAATTGAATCTCAAACTTTAACAGGACTGATTGTAGAAAACTCTGCTGAAAGCTTGAGTTTGATTAAAGATGCTTTAGGCAAAAACAAATCAGACAAAGGCGAAAAAGCGGCCAATATGATTGCACTCAATGCGGGTGCGGGTATCTATGTTTCGGGTCTAACTACAAGCTACAAACAAGGTGTCGCTTTGGCACATGACATTATTTATGGTGGACAAGCTTTGGAAAAAATGGGCGTGTTGTCTGAATTTACCAAAACGCTCAAACAGTACGAAGCATAAAGCAAATCAGGAAGGTGCATCATGGTGGATATTAGCAATACCATTTTAGGTAAAATTGTAGAACGTAAAAAAGAAGAGTTTGCCGAGCGTTTAAAACAACGCAGTTATGCAGACCTAGAACAATTGGCACGTGCAGCAACACCTGCACGTGGCTTTGCACAAGCCTTGCGTAACAAACGCCCAGCGGTGATTGCGGAAATTAAAAAAGCATCACCATCTAAAGGCATTATTCGTGAAAACTTTGACCCTGCCGAAATTGCACAGCAATATGAAGCCGCAGGTGCAGCCTGTTTATCAGTGCTGACTGATGTCGATTTCTTTCAGGGTGCAGATGAAAATATTCAGATTGCCCGTTCACACTGTAACTTGCCTGCCCTGCGTAAAGATTTCTTGATTGATCCGTATGGTGTGGTAGAAGCACGTGCCCTACACGCAGACTGTGTGTTATTGATTGTGTCTTGCTTATCTGACCAACAGTTGGAAGAAATGTCGGAAACGGCTTTTGAACATCATTTAGATGTGTTGGTTGAAGTGCATGATGAAACTGAATTGGAACGTGCTTTAAATCTTTCAGAGCGTTGTATTTTAGGGGTCAATAACCGAAATTTAAAAACCTTTGAAGTCGATTTAAATACCTCATTGCGTTTAAAAAACTTGTTGCCACCTGCACGTTTATTGGTCACGGAAAGTGGTATCGCCACACCAGAAGATGTCCGCATGATGCAAGACCATGAGATTCACAGTTTCTTGGTCGGTGAAAGTTTTATGAAACAAGCACGTCCTGACCATGCCTTTACGGCACTGTTTGGTCAGCCTGAAAATCTATAATCCAATTTGAAATACCATGAGTAAACATGATTCTTCGCTTTCTAAAGAACAGTACAATTTACTAAAATCTTTTAAAAAGCAAATCACTCAGCCTCATACTTCAAGCATTGCCAAGCCGTCTGAACCCAAAGTTCAGACGCCTGAGCAACAACAGGAAGATGATCTCGCATTGTTTCGTCAGCAAATGCAAGGCGTTCAAAAAATGGACGCAGGCAATATTGCAAAAATCGAACACACTGCCAAGAAAAAACCAGATGCCCAAACGCTGGCCAAACGTGCAGCAGCCATAGGCCCTATGGAAACCGATGATACCTTGCTGTCCGATACGCAAGCCATGCTTAACCCTGTGGGCAGCCAAGCTTCGCTGAGCTATCGCATTGCAACTTTGCAACATAAAGTCTTTGAAGATTTAAAAGCAGGCAACTTACGCTGGTTTGAAGCTGTTGATTTGCACGGTTGTACGGTAGAAGAAGCGCGGGTAGCCGTTTTGCAAATCATTCAAATGGCTAAAGATGAAAACCAGAACGTGATTAAAATTGTGCATGGCAAAGGCCCTGAAGCCATTTTAAAAACTTATGTAAATGGCTGGCTGCGTCAGCATCGTGATGTTTTGGCTTTTGTGAGTGCGCCTGAAAAACAAGGTGGCACTGGTGCAGTTTTAGTGTTGCTTAAACGCAGCGAAAAGAACCCAAAGTTTAAACAGTAATCGGTTTCATCTTTTAAACAAGGCATTGCAATAGTTTTCTGTTACAATGCCGACCTTGTTCAATATCAGTGTAAGTGAACACGTCTTATGTCTATGCAGCAATCCTACGCAAACATCCTAACCGCCGTTGGTGAAGATCTTAATCGTCCAGGTCTAAAAGATACGCCGATGCGTGCTGCTAAAGCTTTTTCGTATTTAACTTCGGGCTATAGCCAAACCTTAGCCGAAGTGACCAATAATGCCGTATTTCCATCCGACAACCGTGAAATGGTCTTGGTGAAAAATATTGAGTTCTACTCACTGTGTGAACATCATTTATTGCCATTTTATGGTCGCGTGCATATCGCCTATTTACCTGAAGGTAATGTTTTAGGCTTGTCTAAATTTGCCCGTATTACCGAAATGTTTGCACGTCGTTTGCAAATTCAGGAAAATCTGACTCAGCAAATTGCGGAAGCTGTGGCTGAAGTGACCAAAGCACGCGGTGTTGCTGTGGTGATTGATTCAGCCCATATGTGCATGATGATGCGCGGTGTAGGCAAACAGGAATCGACCACACGTACCGTATCTTTTGTAGGTGACTTTAAAACAGATAAAGAAGCCCGTCGTGAATTTTTAAGTGCGGTGCCTGAGAGTTTTTAAATTGTGGCTAAGTTCCTCAATCAAATAAAAAATCCCGAAATTTATGTTCGGGATTTTTGGGTTTTAGATTAAAAAATTAGCTTGATACATCTTCAGATTCAACCTACAGACACATTGTTGCGTCCATTATTTTTTGCCATATACAAGGCTTTATCCACTTCTTCAAAAAAACGTTGATAGTCTGGATGCCCATCATATTCATGCACACCTATACTAATGGTAAAGTTAAATTCTTCACCTGTTGATGTTTTTAATGTGGCTTTTTCGACACGTTTACGAATATTTTCAGCGACTACCAAGGCACGATCAATGGTGGTATCAATCTGTAACAGTAAAAATTCTTCGCCGCCAATTCGGAAGGCATAGTCACTGCCTTTTGCATATTGCAAAATCACATCAGCTAAAAACTGTAATGCATCATCTCCTGCTGCATGTCCATAACGGTCATTGATTGATTTAAAATGATCGGCATCTATCGCCAACAATGTTAAAGGCGAATTATTTTTTCGTGAAAAATTAATTTCACGGGACACGATGGTATTTAAATAACGGCGGTTGAGCAGTTGAGTTAAGGCATCATTGCCTGAATTGATATATTCAGACACCTGAAAAATTTGATCGACTAAATGCAAAATTTCACGATTCTTGGCACGAATGGATTGAATCATTTCAATTGCCTGTGCCTGACTTTCACATTGACCAATTTTCTGAATTAATTCATCCACCTGATAAATAAATTCAGTAATAGTTTGTACTTGTTCCGAACTTGAAAATGCATAAGCCGCTTTATGAATAAACCATAAACCAAATTCTGTTTTAGATAAAATCGGTTGCGTCATTTTGGTGTGATCGGACACCACCTGAAACATCAGTTCATTTTCCCAATCCAGCAAAGTTCCGCGTTGTCGATCTTTGTGCACGGCAACATCTTGCATGGCAGAAAATAAGCGATAGGTATGTTTCATATCATTATGTACTTCGACCTTCATTTCATAAGATCGGCACATAATTTCTGTGGCAAAGCATAAAATTTGGCTTAAATAATTAAACTGATTTAAGTTGCTATTGGCTTCTGTTGCAAAAAACTCAAAAGCCTTTTTTATAATAACGCGCACACCACGAATAATCAGCCAAGATGGAATTTGTACACGTGCATGCACATCGCCCACTTTAAATTGCTTTTCTACAATCTCGTTATAATTGTGTTGAAACGGAACTTCAAAACTGGAAATTAGCCACTGATATAAAGAGTTTTTTAAGCGATTCTTCACCATCTCTGCAGACAAAAATTCTGTCGCATGTTCTTCAAGCAACATTTGCTGATAGAACTCGATCACAAAATCTTCTGCATGTGCTTGAATAAACTGGAATGTCGCTTGCAAATCTTCTGGCTTAAATTGCTCGCAAATTGACTTCCATTGCTCTGCAAGCTCATGCGTACACTCTTGATACATCCACAACAACCCAGCCAAAAGAAACTGCTAAATTTTAACGGGTTTCACCAGCAACTCAACTTGTTTAGCTGGTTTTTTACAATTCAGTATAAATTCAACAGCTCTTTAAAAAAAATGCACATAGCCTAAACTGGTCTTGTTCCAGTCCTGTTTGTCCTGTTGTTGATATTCCCAACCCAATCGCAACACATGCTGCGGGTTGAGTACATATTGCAACTGGCTGTTCAGCTTAAATTGCCATTGGTGACGATCTTCCCAATACGGTAATTCAAGCTGAACCAAACTATTCATGCGTGCTGACCAGATATTTTGACAACCCAGTGTTGGGCCAATTCCAACACGCCAGCCTTTGTCTAAAGCCTTACCCGCTTGCACATGATTTTGAATTTGCACATAACACAAATGTTCACGCGCTTGATTAGCCACGCTATAACCAAACTGTGTTTTTAAACTTAAAACACCATGCTGTTCCGTTTCGCTAAAAGCCCCGTGCGAATTCAGGGCTTCTTGCTGCCAACCCAAATTAAAGCCCCAACTAAGTGGTGTTTTAAATGCGGTCATTGGGTTATAAGAGTTCACCGAGAGTAAATCTAACTGATTCAGTTTTAAGCGGTCTTCACGATATTGCACAGAAGCTTCTAAAAAGTTGAGTTGCGTCCCTGTACGAAAACCACCTTGCGGATCAAGTAAGTCATGGTAAGCCTGTCGATGACTCAACTCTACAAAATGCTCGCCTTGCACCTCGCCAGTACGCACAGCAAAGCTTCGTGCATGATGCCCCTGCACAGGATCGACCTGAGGGCGTGCGACATCCTGACGTTGTTTTTCTAAATTGATCTGACTTCTTAAACTTAAAATTTGTCTCAGTCGCGGTTGTGCAATTTTGGCTTCAATTTTGCGTCCAATCAGTTTCAGATACAAATCGTCATAAGCCATTTCCAGAATTTTAGCTTGATCGATTTGGCTGTAATTTTGCAAAATTGCCGCCACATTTTCAGGTTCTGCTTCGGCCACTTGATGGGCAGTTTTTGCCAAAGTTGTACCATGTTGTCTGGCTTGCGCCAATAACTGAGTTTCCAAAGCAGGACGATAGACAACATCTGCCACTAAATTTTCCTGCTCTACAGCTTTTAGTGTTTCAATTGGAATAGATGCGACTTTAAACTGCTGCTGTAAATTTAGCTCAGGACGCACCAAATCCATTAAGCCCAATAAGCGATAGGCACAATTGTCACTGATAAAATAATACGGAAATTGCACATGCTTCATTTCCCAAATGTGCTGCACCAAAAATGTGGTTTCCTGCTCATTCAGTGCCAGTTCGTACTCCCACAAATCTCGGCTTTCTAAATCGCCATATTCTTTTACTTTGCGGTAATACGGCATCAGTGAATATTCACCCGGATATTGCCCTGTAAGTCCTTTCCATGCATAAGACCAACCTTCGCTGCCCGTTACCGTTGCTGCATAATTGACAGCATAAGAAATTAAATTCAGTTGTTTTTGATCTTTTGGGTCTAAGCGCAATAAAGTATGCCCAAACATAGAACTTGGATTGCCCATAAAGTCTGTGGCATAAATCAGCACTGCTTTATAAGGTTTAATTTGTCCAATCCATTCGTCCAATTCAGGACATTGCACCTGTGCCAAATCTTGTTGAGGAATTTGTAATTGTTCAATTAACCAGCGGCTACGTGCAGGAAATTTACACTGCACCGATTGATTGGCAGGCGCTGTTTCAAATAATGCCTGCACATTGCGAAGTAACTCTTGGTTTAAATTGCTTCCGCCTTGTTCCGACACAAAATAGCCTGCATATTGCACTTCACTTTTGCCTTGCTGCGCATACATTAAACGCTGCCAAGTCACCTGTTCTGCCAAGTGTAGGTCTTTGGCTTTTTGCACATAATGTGCGGAAGATATTGCTAATTTATTTGTATTTTGTACTGTAGAAGTGGCTGTAAGTGGCTGAATCTGTATTGGAGATATTTCAGGAGATAACGCAAAAACCGTAGGAGATAAAAAAACTAAACTACTTAAAATAATGGATTTCATGGACATTTTATAAATTTTATATACATATTCAGGCTTAAACGTATTCTTGTGCTATAAAAAAGCCCTGCGAATAATGCAGGGCTTTATTCAAACTTAAACGTATGCTTTTAAAACGTCATCATTCGCCATCACGCTCTGTAAAGATGCCAATACTTCTAAAGAAGTCTGGTTTTCTGCAGAATAAATAGATGCAAAGTTTTGCTTAGAAACCGCAAAGAAATGTGCTTTATCTTCTGCTTTAATGCTTAATAATTCAGCCAATACGTTCAAGCTTTCGCCTTCACCAACTGCCATATCGCGTGCCAATGTTTCAGCATTTTCATTGGTAAATGTCACAACTTGTGCAGTTACTGTACCTGTACCGCTACAACCTAAAGTACCAAATGTGATACCAAACAATTGGTTTGCAAAAATACCGTTTGTAGTTGCTGCTAAAATTTTTGCAACTTTGCCAGACTGACCTGCCCAAACTTGAGAACCGATACCACAACCTGCATCACGGTCTGCAAATGCTGCTGTAGAACCCACTGCCAAGACAGCAGCCAATGCTAATTTTTTAATCATCGCCTTACTCCAGAGATTTATTATTCGAAAAATTATGCTTCGAATCGTTATTCTTTATTGCTATGTGTAATTTTTATTACACTATTTTAAGATAGCGAGATGTCACTCAGAAGGCAAAACATTTATCACAAAATCAGGCATTATTTTTGTGCATTTTTGTAGCGTCGATTGGTTTTTAGCTTAAAGATTGGTCTTAAATTTGAAAATAGATTTTAGTGTTGAAGATAGCATTTAGATTTACAGCTGCTGTTGATCCTCAGTTTTCAGTGTCCACTGCCCTTCTGCATCGCGATAACCCAAAATTTTCATGACCAGAACCAGACTCAGTAACAGCAATAAATACCAAGAACCGAGTTTGCCCCAGCCGACCATGTGCCACGCATCGACCTGACTTGGATACAACCATATTTGATAAAAGGTGCTAATGTTTTCTGCGACCCAAATAATAAAAGCCAAAAGCATCAATACAGGCAACATTGGCAGTTGTAATTGAGACCGTTGTAATTGAAAACGAATTTTGGTTTTCCAGAAAATCACAACGCTCCACGCAAACAAGCCATAACGAATATCGGGGATAAAAAACTTGCTCATGAAGTTGATGTACGACAACACTGCCAAGGCCATCATATTGCTAAAAGTCGGCAAATTCCGTAAAGATACCCGATACAAACGCAAAGAACGCGCAAAGAAACTGCCAACTGCAGAATACATAAAGCCTGCAAAAAGCGGTACGGTCATAATTTTAAAGACAGCAGGTTGAGGATATTGCCACGATGCAATTTGTGGATGAGTTAAAAAAATTTCCATGATCATCGCTAAAATATGAAACAAAGCGATGACTTTGGCTTCTGCCCAAGATTCCAGTTTTAAATATAAAAGACAAACTTGAATAATTAAGGCATAGAATAATAAATAGTCGTAACGGAAAAATCCGAAATATTCCTGACCGCCCATTGAAGCAGTCAGGGCAAATGCAATCAGCAATAAAATTCCAAATAAGGCAGCCGAAGCTGCCTTAGTCGAAAACTCAACTCCTGACTTTAGCCATGTTATCCACATGATGTGACAACCTGACTGAAGCTGAGATTACACCGATACATCTACAAATGATCCATCTATATCATTGTGCGATTATAGATATTTGGCACTGTATTCATGAACCGTGTCGATAAATACTTTAGGACGTTCAGGGTCTACCCACTGGGTAATACCATGCCCTAAGTTGGCTACATAACCTGTTTTTTCACCATTGGCATAGGCATCATCTAGCATCGCACGTGTTGCTTTGGCAATTGCTTCAGGTGAACCGTACAAAGTGGCTGGGTCTAAGTTACCTTGCAATGCGGCACGACCACTCACCGTTTGACGTGCGACATTTAACGGTGTTGTCCAGTCCAGACCAAAAGCATCTGCACCTGTTGCAATCATTGGCTCCAGCCATTGACCGCCACCTTTGGTAAATAAAATAACAGGGATTTTACGTCCATCTTTTTCACGTTGCAGACCTGACACAATTTTCTGCATATAGTGGAGTGAAAATTCAAGATATTCACGATGGGCCAATGCACCGCCCCAACTGTCAAAAATTTGTACTGCCTGTGCACCTGCATCAATTTGTGCATTTAAGTATTCGGTCACTGCATCGGCCAGACAGTCTAATAGTGCATGTAAAACTTCAGGCTGTGCGTACATCATGTTTTTGGTGAAACGGAAATCTTTGCTTGAACCACCTTCAACCATATACGTTGCCAAAGTCCATGGACTACCTGAAAAACCAATTAAAGGCACTTGTCCGCCCAAAGCAGAACGAATGGTCGATACTGCATTCATGACATAGTCTAAGTCTGACTTGGCATTAAATTTAGGTAAATTGGCAACGTCTTGCTCGGTACGCACCGTTTTATGAAACTTTGGCCCTTCGCCTACTTCAAAATACAGACCTAAGCCTAATGCATCGGGTACAGTTAAAATATCTGAAAATAAAATAGCGGCATCTAATTCATAACGACGCAAAGGCTGTAAAGTCACTTCACAGGCAAATTCAGTATTTTTGCATAGAGAAAGAAAATCTCCTGCCTGCGCACGTGTAGCACGATATTCTGGTAAATAACGTCCTGCCTGACGCATCATCCATACGGGCGTGCAATCTACTGGCTCACGTAATAAGGCACGAAGAAAACGATCATTTTTTAAGGTCGTCATTTACTTTCCCAACTCATTTTCAATCTTGCAGCCATCATATCAAAAAGGTTGAAGTTTTAATAACTTCATTTCTTGCTCGTCTTTTCAGCCTATTCTAAGTGTTCAAATTCAGCTTACGTTTATGTGAAATACATCACACAAACAAAAGTCACTGTAAAATTGGGGTTATCTTGCATATTTACACAAAACAACTACTGCATCTCCTTAGTTTTTCTGCAATACTTGGCTAGTTTTTATCTATGTAAATGAATAATTCTCAAGGTTGAATTACATGTTGGTTCGCACAATACTCGCAATGAGTTTAAGTTGCATTTTTGCAGGGACTACTTTTGCTGCATCTACTGCTGAACAACCGTTAAATCCACAAGTGATTAGCAATACCGCTATTGAAGATCCGATTGATCCTTTAGCGACAGAAGCATCGGCTGCACAAAATAATCTAAATGCAACAGACACTGCTATTACGCAACAAGAACAAAATGATTTAAATAAGGCTTCAAAAACCTTAGATGATCTACACAAAACTGAAGATACCACTGCCGATGTAGGCACTGCACCAACAAAAAGCTCTGCAAGCCAAACTGCTACATCCAACACAGCAGCACCAAAAGCTTCATGGACTTTAGATGGTTTAAATAATGCCACTTGGTATGAAAATATTGGTAAAGGTCAGTTCCCTGTGTATGCACGTGCACACGTGATGCTGAACAATTCACATGCTTCTCCAGGTGCAATTGATGGCACTAGTGGTAAGAACACCCTAAAAGCAATTGCATCATTCCAGCAAATGAATGGCATTAGCCCAACGGGTATTTTAACCAAAGAAACTTGGGATGCGTTGGTTGCACGTCAAGGTTCACGTCCTGCATTTGTAGAATACACGGTTACTGAAGCGGACTTAAAAGGTCCTTATGCGAAATCTATTCCGCATGACTATGCAGAACAAGCCAAAATGAAAGGCTTGTACTACACCCGCGTAAGTGAAATGTTAGGTGAAAAATTCCACATGGATGAAAATTTCTTAAAGAAATTAAATCCGAATGCAACATTTAATAAAGTGGGTGAAAAGTTATTGGTGACCAACGTTCGCAATGACTTACCTGAAGACATTCACCTGATTGTGGCGCACAAAGGTGCAAAACAACTGTATTTGTTCAACAAACAAAACCAAATGGTCGGCTCATTCCCAGCAACCATTGGCAGTGCAGATACTCCATCGCCAACAGGTACTTATAAAGTGACAGGTGTTGCACCAAACCCATGGTACAGCTATTCACCAAGTAACTTTATTCAGGGCAAAAACTTAAAACCGCTGTCTTTACCACCAGGCCCTAACGGCCCTGTGGGGAATATCTGGATTGGTTTAAGTAAAAAATCATTCGGTATTCACGGCACACCAAACCCATCGACCATTTCAAAAACAGCGTCGCATGGTTGTATCCGTTTAACCAACTGGGATGCAAACGATTTAGGTCGTAAAGTACGTTCTGGCGTGACTGTAAAATTCCTTGAATAATCAGTGATCGCTTTAAACCGCAAAAGACCCACGTTTTTACGTGGGTTTTTTAATGCCGCGATAAAACTCTAAAATGTCTAGGTTCTGCAAAAAATCTACACATGTTGCAATTTTAGAACGGCATGTTGCAGTTCGCCTCTAGGTCGGCTGCGGTGAAAAGATTAAGATTAGTTCAAGTTAAAAAAATGATAGGAGCATTATCATGAATGCTTATTTACACCGTAGTGAAGATCGTGGTCATGTGAAAATGGGGTGGTTAGACACCAAACATAGTTTCTCTTTTGGTAATTGGTATAACCCGAAATATATGGGTGTTAGTGCCTTACGTGTCATTAACGATGACCGTATTGCCGCACATAATGGTTTTGGTACTCACCCACACGACAACATGGAAATTTTGACTTGTGTATTAAGTGGTGCGATTTCCCACCGCGACAGCATGGGCAATGAACGCCATATTACTGCAGGTGAATGGCAGTTAATGAGCGCAGGTACAGGCGTTCAGCACAGCGAAATTAACAATGGTGATGAAGAAGTACACATGCTGCAAATTTGGATTCAGCCGAATGTACGCGATGCAGAGCCGACGTATCAGCAAATTCAACGTGACCCAAATACAGCACCCAACCAGTGGCATTTAATTGTCGGCCCGAATGACAATGCCCCAATGCACATTCGTCAACAGGCAGAAGTAAAAGCAGCTGTTTTAGAAACTGGACATCGTTTAGAAGTTACAGCAACACAAGCGGTAAACTATGTGCATGTAATTCGTGGTGAAATCAGCATTGGTGAGCAGACCGTGAAAGCAGGCGATGCCTTGTTATTTGCTGATGATGCCGTGATTGAAGCAAAGCAAGACAGCCAATTTATTTGGTTTGATTTACCAAAACAGTAACTGCTTATTTTGAGTAGTGCCTGTAAATACTTTTAAGTTACCCTCTTGCCCTCTACTACAGAGGGCTTTTTTTATGGCTATAGTTGCTGTTTTCAGTTTTTAATCATAACTTTTAGTCACAATGATGACCTTACACTGTTGTCTGTAAATACGCTGCGATTTGCGCTGCCACATCTCGTGCTGTTCGGGAAACGCCAATTAAAGTTGCCGATGCTGCACCAGTCCAATCACCATAACCAACCAACCATAAATTTTGCTGTTGTAACGCTCGATTTTCTAACACATCGACTGTGCCTTGTGCATTAACCACATTCAAACTTTGTAAATGCGACAATGCTGCCTTAAAACCTGTGCACCAAATAATGGCATCAATTTCCTGTTCGCGCCCATCTGCCCAAACTGCACTATGTTCGGTTAAATAGTCAAATGGCGGCAGACCATGTAATACATCACGTTGCCGTGCTTCTTTGACACTTGGAATCATCACAATATCGCCCAAACCACCGATCGGTTGTTCAATACTGCGACCTTCCTGCTGGGCTTTTAAGCGCTCCGTGGCACGTAAAAATAAAACCCGTCCATCTACATCATCGGCTAAAAAACTTGGCGGTTGCTGTGTAACCCAAAAAGTTTCGGCCACTTTAGACACTTCTGCCAAAATTTGTGCGCCTGAGTTACCCCCGCCGACAATCATGACTCTTTTGCCCTGAAAAGCATTGGCATTGCGGTAATGAGCCGAATGAATTTGTGTGCCTAAAAAGCGTTCGCGTCCTGTATAAGCAGGAATAAAAGGCTGACTCCACGTTCCAGTAGCACTCACAGCGGCTTTGGCTCGCCAGCTTTGCTGTGCCGAACACACAATTAAATCATTGCCTTCCTTCAGGACTTTTTCGACCTGCACAGGACGCAGCACAGGAAATTGATAGCGTGTTTCATACGCTGTTAAATAGTCAATCACTTCTAATCGTTTCGGATATTCCTGTTCGGTTTTTGGCATTAACCAGCCGGACAAAGAACTCCATGTATTTGGAGAGAACAGCTGTAAAGAATCCCACGCATGTTGCCACGCACCGCCCGACTGCGTTTGATTATCCAAGATCAGAAAATTGATTTTTTGCCGTTTTAAAAAGTAAGCCGTGGCCAATGCTGCTTGTCCGCCACCAATAATAATTACATCGGCATCCATTATTTGATTCAAAATGGCTCTCCTGCTCGCAATACGCACCCTGTTGCTATGCCTAATCTTAGCGCATAAGTGCAACACGTGAGAGATTAAAAATTCAGTCCACCAAACTCAACTTATGGAAGCACGTAATTAGAAGCAAGCCATCTTGAAAAATGATGCTGCAAAAAAGCCAAGTCTTTCAACTTGACTTTGTTTTGTAAGATAGCTTGATGTGCAACACTGCAGAATCAGGTTCGGGCTTTAAAAAGCCCAAACCAATTTCAAAGTCGAAGAGTGTCCTTCAGGACGATGTTCCACTTCGGTTTCTTTCAAAAACTTTGCTTCCAAAGACCAATTATCACGTTTGTATTGAATCGCGGGACCAAAAGATAGAGCCTGTCCTTTATTGCCAATACTGACACCATTCACTTCATCATCTGTGGTTTGTTTAAATACATAACCTTCGAGTGCCAATTTGACTTGATCATTCAATTGATAACCGATTGCATAATCTCCAGCGAAATAATCCCCCGACTGATAATTTGTGTCGTCATTTTCACTGTTGAAGCTATAAGACATTTTGGTGGAAAACTCCCAACCTTGCGGCTGCAAATAAGAATACGCAAAGATAGGACGAATGGTGTTGTAGTTCTTACCTAAGTTGGCAACTACAGGACGTTGTGGATTGGCATCTTCATAATCGCCTGTTGCGAGCACACCTTCTAAAGCAGCTACACTGTGATGATTGCCTTTATGCCAACCCAACATGCTGCCAATAATCAAATCGCCCAAACCACTGTTAGAGTCTGACATGCCCATCACATTTAAACGCAAATCGACCAAAGGCTGTGCAGCATATAAACCCAACTGACCGCCTGCAATGTGTTGGGGGGTCATCCATACCAAACGTGGAATATAGACATTCACATCGGCATGGAAATTGTCTGGGCCGTCTTTAAACTCACTGGCATGATAGTTCTGATAGTAGTTGAGTAAGTATACCCCAGCTGGTGGTAAAGCCCCTGCTGCAATGCCTTCTGCGCCTAATCCAAATGTATCTAAACCGTTTTCTGTTGCATTGACGTGTGTCGCCATGACACCCAAAAGCATGAGTGCCCAAATTTTGTTATTCATAGAACATCCTATTCAATAGAAATTTTGATGAAGTCTGCCTGCTGCGCCTGAATCATTCATGCGCGAACAGCCGACTTTTAAGGGCAGCATCAACAAAGAACTTGCTGATGCTGTATTGGCGAACGTGTTAAAACTTTGTGTTTTAAGGTGTGGGATTAAGCACTTGCACGACGACGTTCAACTTCAGTCGATGGTGCATTTGCAGTGTCTTTGACTAATTCAAAGTTAAAGGTGATGTGCTTAAATGGTTTGTCTAAACCACGGCGCTGAATTTCTGCAGCATCGGTCACATCTACCGCTGTTGCAACCAGACCTTCACGGGTCGCAAATGCGAAGTCATCCCACAGGTATTGATCACCTACAATGTTAAATTGCGTAGTGAGTTTGCGGTAACCTGGTGCAGAAATGAAGTAATGCACGTGAGATGGACGGTTGCCATGACGACCTAGTTTGTTTAATAAAGCTTGAGTCGTGCCGTCTGGTGGGCAGCCATAACCGACTGGCATGGTCGTTTGCGCCACATATTTACCATTGGCATCACTGAAAATAGTACGGCGTAAGTTAAAGTCAGACTGAGATTTATCAAAGAATGAATAGTTACCTAAACCGTTGGCATGCCAAACTTCGACTTTGGCATTTTCAATGATATTGCCATTGGTGTCAGTGACTGTACCTTCAATAATTAACGTATCTAAATGGTCTGATTCTGAACCATCATCCATACGCGCAAAACCGACTGATTCAGGCGCACCTGCAACATAAAGTGGCCCTTCAATGGTACGTGGTGTACCGCCTGTTACGCCTGCTTTGGCATCGGCTTCATCGGCACGTAAATCTAGATAATGTTCTAAACCCAAACCTGCTGCAAGTAAACCAAGTTCATTGGCTTTGCCTGCATCGGTAATATATTCCAGACCTTTCCACACTTCTGAAGGCTGAATGTCTAAATCTTCAATGGCTTGAAATAAATCTGCCACTAAACGCACCACTATTTGCTGCACACGCTGATCGACAGGGCGTGTAGCGGTGTCTACGTTCATTTCCTTCACTAAAGTATCAATTTGTTGACGGTCCATGTAACTCTCCTTGGCTATTTTGGCTTTGCTGGTTGTCGCATTGCTATTTTGGCTTTTGACACTGCCTTACTGTGTTGATGATGGTGTCAGTGCTGAGCTAAATGCCTCAACACTGACCGACTTCCTTGGAAACTTTTTATCTATTGCAATTCGATAGGCTCAGTACAATATTGCAGCACCTATCCACTTTTAAATATGTGTTAAATATGTTTAAACAATGCTGAACGTGACTGACCACTTGCACCATCGGCAGCACTCAAGAAGCGTTCAGTGTGAATATCACGTTCAAACAAACGGCTTTGCATTAAGGTCGAAATTGCTGCATCAATCATGACTGGTGGGCCGCATAAATAGGCTTTATGTCCACCGCAACGCTGCTCAAAATAATCGGCAACCGCTTCATGCACATAGCCTGTAAATCCTGTCCAATGGTCTTCTGCTTTAGGTGCATTTAATGCAGGAATGTAGCGGAAGTTTGGATAGTCTTTGACTAACTGCTCAAACAGTTCTCGGTTATATAATTCCGCAACATCACGCGCACCTTGGAATAGGTAAATGGTGCGGGTATCACCCGACTCTAGTAAGTCTAAAATCATAGATTGCGGGCTAGATAAACCTGAACCACCTGCAATAAAAATCGCATCCTGATCATCCGATTTACGTACAAAGAATTGTCCGTATGGCCCTGAAATTTCCAGTGCGTCGCCTGCCGCAAGTTGCTCATGCACATAGGTCGTAGCACTGCCGCCCACAACATGACGAATATGCAATTCAATAATGCCTAGTTCGCTTGGTGCATTGGCAATTGAGAAGGCACGAGTGCCTTCAATACCCGGGAATTGCACGTTAATGTATTGCCCTGCCTGAAACTCCATCGGGCGGTCTAACTGCAAGCGCACACCTTTAATGGTTGGAGATAAGTCCTTTACCTCAAGGACTTTGGCCTGATAATCCTGAACCAAATATCCCAAGAAATCTGGGTCTTCATCAACATCGGCTTCAATGGTCATGTCTGATTCAGGCTTACAGCAGCACGCCAACACTTTGTGTTCTTCACGTTCCAAATCCATCAGCGCGAAAGGTGACGCTTCGCCGACATCATAATAACCATCGGTGACTTGGACTTTACAAGTGCCGCAAGTGCCATGCCCACAAGCAAATGGCAACCACACGCCTTGACGTAACGCGGCATCTAAAATGGTTTGATCTTCTTCAACCTCAATGGTTGTGCCAATTGGCTCAATTGTGACTTGATAGCTCATCTGCGACCTCCTGTCTTGTACTTACTGACTGTGCTTTGCTGTCTTTATTTTGTTGTGATCTTACTGTTTTAAACGTGTGCGCCCTTGTACCCATTCAGTCCTGGGGTCACAAAACGCAGTAGTGATTTTTGATCGAAGCCAATTTCTGCCAAGGTCTGTTCAGGGCGTGGCTGAATTACCTGTTTGTTTAAAGTAAATTGCACTTCATCCCATTTAATGTTTTCAAAGTCAGGATGTTGATGGAAACCCGCCTGCATTTGCTGATCCAAAAATTCCTGAAAGGTTTGCTGCTGCGAAACCAACATGGCGTGTGCAGAACAATATAAAGTGTGATGATCCCAACCCACATACACCAAAATGTTGTCGCCATAGTGTTTTTGTAGGTCGCGTGGTTCAAAGTCGTAATCTGGGCGAATAGCGCGTACTGACATGGTCATTCTCCGTATTGGGGTGGTTTGAGCCGCAAATGACTTAAACCGAAATCCTTTTAAATTTGAATCTTGAAATAACTTAAATTTTAGATATTTACTTTAGATAGTGAATGAGCGTTAAGCCGCATCACCTTTCCATTTTTTCCAGCGTTGCTGGTCTGGTGAACCTTCAATATCCAAGTTATCTGCACCGACATTGAAGCGATAATATTCGCGCAGCATGTTTTCCAAATCTAAGCCACCACAGTTGCCTTGTAGAATTTGGTTCACTGGCAACCATGCCTGCACATATTTTTCAGGTTCACGTTCAAAAATATCGTGACAACCATCTGAACAGGTGTGGTAACGCTCGCCTTTATAAACAGACTCACGATACGTAAACATGGTCGGATCGCCATCCATTTCGGTGAAAGTCATTGGCACTTGGCAAATTTGGCACAATTGCGGTAAGCCTGCGCTGTAGAAACGCTTGCCTTCTGCTTCCATCTTGCGTGCTAACTCCCACTTTGGACGGTAGTATTTGTCAAAGGTGTCTGGATATTTTTCAGATAACCAATCCATTTCCTGATCGGTTGGAATCCAAGTATGGAAACCTGCTGCATGACCGAAGTTATAGAAAATCCACCACGCTTGATGCGACACGTGTTCTTTTTCTTTGGTAATTACTTCTGAATATTTCGGCATACGAATACCGTAACGGCTCAAGTCTTTAAATAACGCACCGCCCGCTTCTTCAAAGTAGGTTTCCCACGCTTCTTTCCACGACATGACTTTGTTTGGCAGCATGTAGTCCATCATCATGCCAACTATAGATAACAGACGAGTCCCACGCCAGAACCACTTATCAATCCATTCCTGTACGATTGGCACGTTATCTTCGTGTTGTTCTAACAAGAATTTCACGATTTCTAGACCTAAAGTCATGTGACGTGCTTCATCGGACTGTGCACTAAAACCAAAGGTGACCGTTGCCATATCGCCATTGTGTGCTGCACCTGACATGAACGGTACGAACAACAAGTTGGTCAATACATATTCAAAGGCAAAGCTAATGGCTAACAAGAACTCAAACGGCCCTGCTGAACGCGCATCTTCAAAGAAAGATTTTGGTACAGACAAGTACCAAACGCGGTCATGCATGTGCGACCAATCCTGAAAACCATCAAAGAATTTGTTGTAATGGCTCATGGCATGAATTTGCGTCTGCACGTGACGTAATTCATCAATCGACTGCATTTGTGATGCGATACGTGCACCTACACCACTGAACTGACGCCCTACATGTGCATAACCTTGGAATGCCTGATATTCAAGCGGAGTTACCGCAGTTAAAAACAGTTTGATGGCATTCAAATAACGCTCATTGGTCACGTTCATTTGACCGTTGTTTTGTGCAAAAGCATCAAAAATGGCGTAAAGTTTTTTCTCTTTTTCTGCCTGATACTTCCAGTAAGCATCCATGGTTAAACGGAATGGATCTTCCCATTTAGACCAGTCTGTAATTTTAATGCCTTCAAATTCTTCGTATGGAAAGGCTTCTTTGCGGTCTGCATAAGAAAAGTCCCAATCCAAGTCACGAGTAAGTGCGCGATAACGGTCTTTGGCATTCAGTTTTTTTGCTGGGGTTTTAACTTGTGAATTCATGCTCATCATCCTTAAATTTTTTAGCGGCAATCTATGCAGCAATATGTTCTGGCGGCACTGTACTCAAATTGGCTCAGTGCACATCCTTATTCCTAGTTCCAGTGCAAACGGAAACTGTCATCATCTTCTTCGACGTTGCCGCCCAACGTAATCATGTTGAGTTGTAAAGACTGAATATCCCAATCTTGTCCAAGTTTTTCAGATACCGTTTCTGCTTTAACAATCAGACCTGTTTCGCTTTCTACCCGAATCATGGCTGGCAGATATTGAATCGTGGCATCTGGGTTGTCTTCTTCAATCGCTTCAATGATGTAGCGCGACGTGTCATTGTCCTGTAATGCGAGATAAACCTTAGACATGCTGCTTCTCCTTAAGCCTGCAAAATTTGTTCGAGTTCGATGCCAATTTTTTTACTGCGTTCCAGCAGTTTTTGTTCTGCAATGTCGACTGCATCTGCAGACAACGCCTCAGCTGCCCACGCTGCAAATGCCGCTTTCACTTCAGGTAAATATTCGACTAACCACTGGCTCAACAATTGTTTGTTATGTGCAGATTCTGCAGCTGCGGTTTTAAATACGCTGTCTGACCATTTGCGTAAATCTGCCATGGCTTCCTGCATAAATTCCATCAGCATCGCCAAGTCACGTGCTTGATGCTGTGCCAACCATTGATCAAATTGGGTGTAAACCAATTCGCTCATAAAGCTGTCAATCACCAAGTTTTGTAATAAAAACAGTTTGAAATAGTCCTGCTCGATCAAACTGGTTTCACACAACTTGCGCAGTCCTTGCCATGCTTCATCCTGCATCCATGCTTGTTTGTCTGGAATTAAAGATTCGCCCGTGTTGCCATCGAGTGCCAAACCAACCCGTGAGATGTACTGCGCCATCCCTAAACGATCCATCGCAGCATAAATACAGGCTTGGGTCAGCACCGTGCCATAACCATAAGCACTGCCCGACATCATGTGTAAATTGGCAGTCTGTTCGATATGACGAAACGGCAAAAACAAGGCAATCACTTTGGCTTTGACATCTTCAGAAATATGCTCTGCCAACTGACGCTTTTCAAAAAAGCTAAAGTTACTTTCGGCAATGTCCTGCAAACGCGCACGATGCTGCACATAAGTTCCGTAATAAAACTGACGCGGGTCTTTAAATGCGTACCAATCCTGCATTTCAATTGCAGTATGGGTTTTATCATTTAAGGTTTTTTCAGGTTTCCACAGCGGACGATAGTGAAAGTTGGTTTCCGCCTGAATATCAAAACTGACTTCCTGATAACGGGTGGCTGGCTTGTTGCCAAAACGGCGCTCAATATAGGCATAGTTTTGACGAATTGGCTCAATACCCGCTGTTTTAATTTCTAAAGTCATCGCTTATCTCCTTAAGCATTCAGTGTTGATCTTCATGATCAATGTTGTATCGCTGTGCACCGACTAAAGTGTCGTGTTCAATGCCGTAACGCCATTTGTCTTCTTCAGCATCATTCACGGCTTGCTGTTGTTCGCTCATTTCCACCACTTGATTGGTTGCGCAGAACTCGCGGAATGCTTGCTGCGGTAACACCAACTCCACATATAAAGTGGGATCGTGAATGGCAAAGTCGAACTCGACAAATGCGGCATTAATATCGCCCGTTACCCGAATATATTTGGTTAAGGGCAATGCGCCTGTTGCATCCTTCATATTGTTCTCCTACAAGATCTGATTCATTCAGAACTTGCTTCAGTTGCTTCATGCATCTGTTGCTTACTTTTACTATTACAACAAGCGTGCCAACTTTATAAAAACATTGAAAAACAGCAACTTAAAAAATCTGAGTGTTTCTATAAGAATTTGGATTTCATGATTTGATGAATTTTGATGTTTAAAAAATTTAAGATTTCATGATTTGATGAAATACAGCCCGTACAGATACAAAAATTTACCCTTGGGCTTTATGCAATTCGCTTATGATAAAGACGGAATAAAAACAACAAAAACATATAGATACAACTAAATACCTTTAAGGTTTGGCATGATGCTGTTTAGGTATTATTGAATTTTCACGAATTTGCATAAGATGGCTAAACAGCCTCGAATTTAATGGATTAAACACGGCGCATGGTACGAGTAAAATACGACAGCAGCGGCAAATATGCAGGTCATCCTCAGGAAATTCACGACCTGCTTTCCAAACTACATTTTGACACTGAGCGTGGACAAATCTGGTTTGATGAATATCGCATGTTGCTGATGCATACCAGCATCATGGGCTATTTGCGTAAAGACCTTGCCAATATGATTGGAATGGAACGCACCAAACGCTTTTTTATTCGTTTGGGCTATCAGGCAGGTCTGAAAGATGCAGAAGTCACTACTAAAATGCGCCCAGGTTTAAATGAAGAACAGGCTTTTATGGCAGGGCCGCAAATGCACGGTATTCGTGGCATGGTGCAAGTTTCTGCCAATCAATTGATTTTAAATCAAAAGAAAAAACAGTTTTATGCAGACTTAAACTGGCATAACTCTTTTGAAGCCGATGTGCATGTTGAGCAATTTGGACTGAGTCACGAACCTTCCTGCTGGATGCTGCTGGGCTATGCTTGCGGTTACAGCAGTTTTGCCACAGGCATGACCATTATTTATCAGGAAGTGGAATGTAAAGCCTGCGGGCGTGAGCATTGCCGTATTATTGGTAAACAACTCAGTGAATGGGAAAATGCCGATGAGCTGATTCAGTTCATGTCGCCTGAACCGATGGAACAGGAACTCATTGCACTGCAAGCCGAATTGTATGAACTGAAAAAGTCGATTTATGCCACCAGTAAAAATGACTACAGCATGTTCAGCTCAGTCGGACAATCGGCGGCTTATCAGCAGGTGTGTGACTTACTCAAAAAAGCCGCAGGTGCCAAAGTTTCCATTTTGCTGCAAGGTGAAACAGGGGTCGGGAAAGAAGCCTTTGCCCGTGGTGTGCATGAACTGAGTCAGCGTAAAGAACATGCTTTTGTTGCGGTCAACTGCGCGGCAATTCCACCTGAACTGATTGAATCTGAACTGTTTGGTGTTGAAAAAGGTGCATTTACAGGTGCACATCAATCACGCTTAGGTAAATTTGAACGCGCCCATGGCGGTACTATTTTTTTAGATGAAGTGATTGAACTTTCGCCACGCGCTCAAGCGGCTTTGCTGCGTGTGCTACAAGAAGGTGAAGTGGAACGCGTTGGAGATTCGCAAACCCGTCATATTGATGTTCGCGTGATTGCTGCAACCAATGAAGATTTAGAACAAGTGGTTAAAGCAGGTCGTTTCCGTGCCGATTTATATTACCGTTTAAACATTTTTCCTGTGCAGATTCCACCGCTGCGTGAACGCCGTGAAGATTTACCATTATTGGTTGCACATTTCTTAAAACGCTTTGAAAAAATGTATGACAAACAAATTCAAGGCGTCAGTGAAAAAGCCACTAACTTTATGCAAAGCTATGCGTGGCCTGGCAATATTCGTGAACTGGAAAACCTGCTCGAACGTGCGGTACTACTGACGGAAGATCAACAACTGATTAAACTGAATGCCCTGTTTCCGCAAATGCACAGCGACCATACTGTAGATGAGCAAGACAGCGTAGATTTAGACACGCTTTTAACCGAAGGTTTTGATTTAGAACAGCATGAGCAACAACTGATTATCACCGCGATGCAAAAAGCCAAACACAATGTATCTGAAGCGGCACGCTTATTGGGAATTTCCCGCGCTGCACTGGATTATCGTTTAAAAAAATACGCCATGCGCTAGAAATTCCGCAATAAAAAAGCCCTGTTTTTCAACAAGGCTTTTGCATTTCAAGCAGCCGAATTACCAGCTCAGTGTCTGAGTGCCTGGACGGAAAATTGCTTCACCCATAGCATCTGGATTGGCATATTTCAGACCTTTCATTAAGTCACCTTCAACAACACCGTACTGCTCCATACACATTTTGCAGATATACACATCACCACCTTTGGCGATAATACTTTTCAGCATGTTCTGATGCTCTGCATATTTATGTTCAAAGCGGTTAGATGCCAACATTACGCCTTGATCGACCAAATAAATCGTCAGTGGATGACCTTTGCCAAATTGGTTATTGCTCATGCCAATTGCCATTTTGGTGCGGTGCGCATCACTGCTGGTAAGCAAGACAAAAAGTGGATCTTTTTTGCTCTCTGCCATTGCTGGAGATAGACTGGCAAAGGTCAGCAAAACCGATAAACATAACAACTGAATCAATTTCATGGCAGAACTCACACTCAATTTAAATCTGGTCAAAATATTAGCATAATAAATATACTATATTTAAATAATAAATTAAGACGATAGTCTGTATGCAATAAAGCCAAGCACTAAACTTTTTCAAAAATCAAAAATTGATCACTGTAAAATGACCCCAGCATCAACAATCACAATTCAATACGTCCAAAAAACAAAGCGCCACCGAAAACGGCAGCGCCAAGCATGTATTTAAGAGCAATCTTTTCTAGTAGAAATGAAGGGTTAAGCCGCTAAATTTTTCTTAAGCTCATCTTCCACAATCCCAATTTCCAACTCACTGAAACGACGGATTTCCCCTTCTGCATGTTTTTCCAACATGCCGCCAATCAATGGCACTTTAACCTTAATTGTCCAGTTTAATTGAATATCAATTTTTTCATGGTTGCCTGTCACACTACGCTCGCCTTTAGCTTCTAAAGGCAAGTTTGCACCAAGCTCCACGGTAGAAGTAAGCGCCGTTAAATGGGTCACATCATTGCGTTTTAAACGAAATGCATCTTTTAATAATTTTTTAGCCATATCTGGAATATTCACATCTAAATTATAAGCACGGCGTAAAGTGTAAATATTACCGTTCTTTTTAGATTCTAAAATTTCCAAATTTTCACCAGGAATACGCTTGCAGACTGCTTCATGCAAAGCAACATCTGCCACTAAACGCTTAAATTCGTCAATTGAAACGCCATGAATGGTGGCGTTTACAGTAAATTGATGAGCCATTTGAGTTCCTTTTATTTTGTTTATTGATGGAGTAGGTCTAGCATCATCGTGCAATATAATTTGGCTGATGCTCAACGGGTATAAGCTGTTTTATATCCTAAATACAACTTTATTTTCAGGCTATTAAAATGTTTTTTCCGCCTGCTGTCATTGACTCTATTTTGTCTATTCTGTGTGAATGATGCCAAATTCAGCGGCATAGGTTTCATGGCTATAAATAGTTAAATAATGCCCATAAAATTCAATTTTGGCATAAAAATGTTCTGCGCCATCATCTAGTCCTGTGGAACACCATGTCGTCCCTTTGGGGAAATCATCTAACCACTGGGCTTGGTAAAAATCTGCAATCGAATCAAACTGTAAATAACGCTCAGGATACGCTAAAATATCCAATGCCAATAAATCAAATTGTTTAAGCTGCGCCTGTTTAAAATCAATTAAATTGCTCATCGCTACACGCCATCACACCGCAGAATGTGCCGCATGTTGTTGTCGGATTTTATGCCATTCACGCCAGCCCAAATAAGCAAGAACCACAAAACCTGCATATAACACAGCCGTTAACAGCAACTCTTTGTAAATAAACATGCCGATATACACCAGATCGACCACAATCCATAACACCCATGTAGCCAAGTATTTACGACTGGTCCAATAGGTTGCCAATAGACTCATAGCTGCCAGTTGTGCATCCAATAAAGGCAGTGAAGCCTGCGTCCACCACTTTAAACTTAGCCCAAACAGTAAACCCAGTATGCTACTCAGTGCAATTTGCAGCCACATTTTAGAGAGTGGCAAGCTTTGAATGATGATATGTTGTTTTTGCTGCTGTGCAGTTTTCCACTGGAAAAAACCATAAACAGCCATGCCCATAAATAGGGTTTGTAATACCGTTTCGCCATACAATTGATATTCAAAGAACAAATAGGCATACAGCAAACAGGCAATAAAATTCACCACCCAGCAAGCTATATGTCGCTTAATGGTTAAGGTCACGCCTAAAACACTAATCAACACAGCAATGATTTCTAAAACTGACATTGATGCTGCCTATGTAAAAGAAAAAGGCATGATACCTCTTTTCGGGAAAATAGCGCAAAACTCAACATTTAACCAAACACTTAACTGACAAGAAGATGCTGCAATTAATTTTCAAGAAACCTCTGTAAAATCATAAACAGAAAATCAGGCATGAAAATCAATCTGTTTGAAACTGCTCTGAATTATTGTATTTATGCTCTTGCCCAAAGCGGTCTACATGGGTAATAAAAACTCCGTATTTGCCGACAAAATATTCAAGGGATTGCTCGTAAAAACTCCAGTAAATTGACCACTCCCCCAAGTCTAACTGACGAATTTGCGTATGTGCTTTGGCAGGCATTTTATTCAGCACTTCTTGTTGAATAGTTTCGGCATCTTCAGGGTCACGACTAGATACTTTTAAGCTTAAAAATATTTCTGCGATATCATCAAATAATTGCTGTTCGTATTCGGCAACTTCTTCCACCACCTCTTCTACAGGGCGCGGTGCTTTGTGGGTAATCGGGTCTTGGACAATATTGGCAATATCTTGACAGCTTTGCTGAAAAGTACGATTAATTTTTATTTTGAACCAGACTTTCCAGACTGCATATACGGCAATCAACAACAAAATCCATAACAATAGTTTTGCCATCTTGGTCTTCGCTCTTATTTCAGGCGTTTCAATAAAGTATAACCATTTCAGGGCTTAGCGTCTATTCGCTGCTGCACGCTTCAACGCTTATGCTTTAACAGATGATTCCATCCATGCATCGCTAAAAAGTGCAATGCTCAATTACACAATGATACCGATTGCCTTAAAAATAGGACTTGTGCTGCAGTATAACGCAGTAAAACACAACAATTTTCTGCTATTTCTTTAAACACTTTTCGCTTCCAATAGAGCCTTGTTTTTATCTATCACCCTAAGCCTAGATGATTAGAGCTGCACAAATTCAAGATGTCGCCAATTTGGTTGCGGTATTACACGCCAGTATTCGCTCTTGTATTCAAGATCATCAACGCAATGAAGCCAAAATTCAGGCATGGCTAGAAAATAAAAGCTATGAAAATATTTTAATGCTGCTGCATTACAACAATTGTTGGGTCTATGTCTTACAGCATGTGGTGGTTGGCTTTATTATGATGAGTGATCGCGGGCAAATTTTACAACATGCCATTGCCCCCGAAGTACAACAACGCGGTATTGGTCAAGCCTTATTATTTGAAGCAATGAGCGATTTACAGCGCAAAAATGTATCGCATATAAGTGTATTTAGCACGCAGACTGCTTTAAGTTTTTTTGAAAAAAATGGCTTTGAAATACAACCTCAAAAAATTAACTATGGACACTTCACGCCCATGCTCAAACATCTCAATAGCGAACCCTTAGATCGCACTTAAAAAACAAACTTTCCAATATAGTGAACGCACATAAGAAAACCGCTTTCAGGTGAAAGCGGTTTTTTATTGGATGTGGATTCGATTTTATAAACGAATCTAATTTTATAAGCGAACTAGGGCAATAATTTTTTCTGCCAGTTCTTCTGTAGCTGTCGCAGTCAACTCTGCATCTGCACCACTGTTTACATCACTAATGACCACAATGCCCGTTTCGCGGAGTAATGCAACCTGCGCAGCATCTAAACCTGCTTTGGCAATGGCAACAATACCCTGCTGAATCAGCAAGCTTTCAAGTGCTTGTGCCTGTTCAAGTGCTTGGCTTGGTACACATACCGCTGCAGGTTTTTGACCTAAACGTGCAGCACGGTCTTCGGCTGTTACAGGTGTACTGTGTGCAGTCCATTCTACGCAAGCTTCAACCATACCTGCGCCAATGGTCACGTTATTTAAACGATCAATGAAAATAAACGAACCCGTATAACGACTGTCTTGATAACGGTCAAATACCACAGGCGCATCAAATTCGATGGTGACATTGGCAATTGCATTCAGTTCAAGCTGTTCAACCTGCACCTGTTCCAAAGTATTCACATTGGTACGGTAATGAATGGCTGTGACTTTTGCAGGCACAGTTTGTGTACCCACTTTTAAGTTATACAGCTTGCCAATAGATAGTGGCTGATCAGCCATCCACACCACAGTGGCATTTACAGCACGTGAAATTTCAGGACGCACTTGATCTTCACGCACCAACACATTACCACGTGAAATATCAATTTCATCGTTCAGTGTTAGGGTAACTGCTTGACCTGCAATTGCATGTTCAAGATTGCCATCAAAAGTCACAATCTCTTTTACTGTCGAGCTTTTGCCCGATGGCAATGCCACAATGCGGTCACCCACATGAATATCGCCCAAAGCAATCGTGCCGCAGAAACCACGGAAGTCAAGGTTTGGACGGTTGACATACTGCACAGGGAAACGGAAATCATTTTGAGCCGAGTTACGGTTAATTTCTACCGACTCCAATGTTCCCATTAAAGTATCGCCTGTGTACCAAGGGGTATGCTCAGACTTGTTCACCACGTTATCGCCATTTAAGGCAGAAATTGGCGTGAAAATAATATTCGATGGTTTACGATCACCCAGTTGATTCACAAAGTTCGCATATTCCGTCTGAATTTCGTTAAATCGTGCTTCTGAATAATCCACCAAATCCATTTTATTGATAGCAACCACAATATTGTTAATGCCCAATAAACTAGAAATAAAAGTATGACGACGGGTCTGAGTTTGTACGCCATAACGCGCATCAATCAAAATAATCGCCAAGTCACAAGTCGATGCACCTGTTGCCATGTTACGTGTATATTGCTCATGCCCAGGTGTATCGGCAATGATGAACTTACGCTTTTCAGTAGAAAAATAACGATAAGCCACATCAATGGTAATGCCCTGCTCACGCTCGGCTTGCAAACCATCGACCAATAAAGCTAAATCAGGTGCATCGCCCGTAGTGCCGACTTTTTTCGAGTCACGAGTCACGGCTTGTAATTGATCTTCATAAATCAATTTTGAGTCATACAACAAACGACCAATTAATGTCGATTTACCATCGTCTACGTTACCGCAAGTTAAAAAGCGCAGTAGATCTTTGTTTTCGTGCTGTTTTAAATACGCCAAAATATCTTGGCTAATTAAATTCGATTGATGAGACATTGCTCAAAGCTCCACATATTTTTTAGAAATCGGTTTTTTAATCTTTAATCCCTCTAAATCTCCCTTTTATAAAGGGAGGCTTTGCTCCGCTTTTTATAAGTCCCTCTTTATAAAGAGGGGTTTGGGGAGATTTTTCAGGAGAGATTAGAAGTAACCTTCTTGCTTTTTCTTTTCCATCGAGCCAGCTTCATCGTGGTCAATCATACGACCCTGACGCTCTGAACTGGTTGCCAATAGCATTTCCTGAATAATTTCAGGCAAGGTATTCGCTTCTGATTCGACTGCACCCGTAAGTGGATAACAACCTAAAGTACGGAAGCGTACCGATTTCATTTGTGGAACTTCACCTTCTAGCAACGGCATGCGTTCGTCATCGACCATAATTAAAGTGCCGCTACGCTCAACGACAGGACGTTCTGCAGCCAAATACAACGGTACTAATGGAATACTTTCGAGGTAAATGTATTGCCAAATATCCAATTCAGTCCAGTTAGACAATGGGAACACACGAATACTTTCGCCTTTATTGACCTTGCCATTATACAAATTCCACAATTCAGGACGCTGATTTTTCGGGTCCCAACGATGTTTTGCATCACGGAAAGAATAAACACGTTCTTTGGCACGTGATTTTTCCTCATCACGACGCGCGCCACCAAATGCCGCATCAAAACCGTATTTATCTAAAGCTTGTTTTAAGCCTTGGGTTTTCATGATGTCGGTATATTTAGAACTGCCATGATCGAATGGGTTAATGTTGGCATCTACCCCTTCTTTATTTTGATGAACAATCAAGTCAAAACCGTGCTGTTTTGCCATGTTGTCACGGAAAGTGATCATGTCTTTGAATTTCCAGCCTGTATCCACATGTAACAGTGGAAATGGCAGTTTCGCTGGATAGAATGCTTTTAAAGCCAAATGCAACATTACCGCTGAATCTTTACCAATCGAATACAACATGACTGGATTTTCAAACTCGGCTGCAACTTCACGGATAATATGAATACTCTCAGCTTCAAGCTGTTTAAGATGAGTAAGTCTTTCCTGATTTATTGACATTGATCACACCAGATGTACTTAAACTTGTGTACGAATAACACAGATAGAATTTGATTTTCATTATAGTGACTTAGTTATGCAGACTATTGCTTGTTTTATTATATTTATATGCAAAAAGCTCATATAAAAGAAAACCAATAAGCAGTATAAGTTTTATTTAATCAATAGTTTATTCCATCATATATTGAAATTTAACGTCATTCTCGCTACGTTTGATACATACAAATCGCGCTTACAAGCTGCTCATTTTTGAATAACTTCATAGATTATTCATCTAATTCAGTGCTTCAAGCATGAACAAAAAATGCTTAAAGTAAAAACATATTTTTTTATTTTTAAGATGCTCCCATGCCACAGATTGAACAGATCAAATCCAAACTTGAACAGGCGCAGCTGGCTGGTTTTTTGTATCAGCACAGCCCTGAGCTACTCGTCCTACAAGAGCCTTTAAACGATGATGCTTCAATGCTGAATGTTTTTGTGCAACATGAACTCAGTGCAGATCAGATTGGGCTGCAATTTGGTTTGCGTTGCCGTGATCAACAACTCTCCTTTTTAATAGGCGTGACGCATAGCAATCAAGACCGCAGCTATGAAATTGGTGCGGGCAATTTAAAGGCCGAACAAAAAGCCTTTAACTTAATGTATGCATTTTATAATTATCCTAAAGGTTTTTATTTGGTAGATGTGCCTTTAAATGCAACCACGGCAGAACTGCATCAAGCGATTGAAACGCAATTATTTTCGCAAGAAAAACTGGATTTCTTAAACACTGCTATTAAAACCAACCCCATGGGTACACAAGTAACTTGGATGAAAGCGCATATTTTGCAGCAAGCTTTAGAGATGAAAGTACGGATTCAAACGGCGTTGTTATAAGCATCATCACTTTAAGTTTCTGCGGATTACGCAAGATACACTTAAACCCCGCCAAAACTGGTTGATTGATTAAACTCGAAATTATCGTATACTGTACATATACACAATACACTTGGATACTAAGGCTTGATTAAGAGTTTTAAACATAAAGGTCTTCAGGCTTTTTTCCAAACTGGTTCAACAGCAGGTATTCAAGCAGCGCATTCTACAAAATTACGTTTAATACTTGCAGCACTACATGCTGCATCTACGGTGAATGATTTGCGAACTCCACCCAATTGGCGTTTACATAAATTGAGTGGAAATCTACAAGATCAATGGTCACTAACAGTAAATGGTAATTGGCGTGTAATTTTTAAATTTGAAGATGGTGATGTCTACATTGTAGATTATTTGGATTATCACATAGCTTCTAGCGCAGGAGTACAAAGATGAATATGATGTTTAATGCACCTCATCCGGGCGAAATGTTGCGCGAATATATTGGTGAAACTTCTGTGACTGAAGTGGCTCAAGCACTTGGAGTGACACGTGCAAACCTATCTCGCATTTTGAATGGTCATACTGGAATTTCTGCAGATATGGCGATTCGTTTGAGTGAAGCCTTAGAAACCTCACCAGAGTTTTGGTTGAATTTACAAATGCAGCATGATTTATGGCTTGCCAGTCAACGCCAGCGACCTATGATCAAAAAATTGGTGGCAAGTGTTTAACTTTAAGTTACAACAAAAAAACAACCTGCATTTCTGCAGGTTGTTTTTTATGTCGTCAACGATGCGCTAAAACTTAGTTTTTATGACGCATGTGTGGGAATAAAATCACATCACGGATACTCGCAGCGTTGGCAAACAACATTACCAAACGGTCAATCCCGATGCCCTCACCTGCAGTTGGTGGTAAGCCGTATTCCAAAGCTTCAACAAAGTCTGCATCGTAATGCATCGCTTCATCATCGCCTGCGTCTTTTTCTGCAACCTGTGCTTGGAAACGCTCAGCTTGGTCAATCGGGTCATTTAATTCTGAGAAACCATTCGCCAATTCACGACCACCAATAAAGAACTCAAAACGGTCAGTAATGTGTGGGTTATCGTCATTACGACGTGCCAAAGGCGACGTTTCTGCAGGATATTCTGTAATGAAAGTCGGCTGACGTAATTGAGTTTCTACGGTTTCTTCAAACACGATGGTTTGTAGTTTGCCCAAACCAAAACCAGGCTTCACCTGTTCTTTCAATTCTTCCTGCACAAATTTAGCCAAGAAATCACGGTCATTAACATTTTCTGGCGTGAATTGTGGATTATGCTCAAGAATGGCATCAAACATAGAAATTTTCTTGAATGGGCCTTTGAAGCTATACACTTCATCGCCATACGGCACATCGGTAGTACCCAAAATATCCAAAGCCAGTTTTTCTAGCATTTGCTCAGTCAATGCCATCAAATCTTTATAGTCGGCATAAGCTTGGTAGAATTCGATCATGGTAAATTCAGGGTTATGACGTGTAGACACCCCTTCATTACGGAAGTTACGGTTAATTTCAAACACACGTTCAAAACCGCCAACCACTAAACGCTTTAAATATAATTCGGGCGCAATACGCAAGAATAACGGCATATCTAAAGCATTATGATGCGTTTCAAATGGACGTGCCGATGCACCGCCAGGAATCACATGCATCATTGGCGTTTCAACTTCCATAAAACGCTGTTCAGTTAAAAATGCACGAATACCCGAAACCACTTTGGCACGAATTTCAAAGGTTTTACGGGTGTCTTCATTTACGATTAAGTCTAAATAACGCTTACGATATTTCGCTTCGGTATCGCTTAAACCATGATATTTGTCTGGTAATGGACGTAAAGATTTGGTCAACAATTCAAAATGTTGAATATGAACATATAAATCGCCTTTGCCTGAACGACCAATATAGCCTTTCACTGCGATAATATCGCCCAAATCTAGGCTCTTGATCGTCTCTAATGTTTCAGCACTAAGTTCTTTACGCGCCACATACAACTGAATACGACCTGTCATGTCTTGAATTACGATGAATGAACCGCGGTTCAACATCACACGACCTGCTACAGACACATACACTTTTTCGCCTGCTTCAATTTCTTCTTTAGAAACTTCTGCGAATTGTGCCTGCAAATCTTCTGCGTAGTTTTCACGCTTAAACGTATTTGGCCAAGGGCTAGTTCCCTTCGCCTGCGCTTGTTCTTGAATTTGCTTTAACTTGGCATGACGCTGCGCAATTAAATCGTTTTCGGAAATAGTGGGTTCAGAAGTCGATTGAGCGTTATGTTGCGTCATCTCTGCCTCGAATAATTACTAAAAAAAGAAGTTCAATAGAATAGCAGATTTAGACACGATTTCGTATGCCTTCTCTGACTCGAGCAATTTATTTTTTAAATTGCCACTTGCTTTTGTGATTTTTTGTAGACTTAGACCAAAAGCTAACTTCTTTCTCAGACTAAGCGCACTACAATATTGTTCAGAAAATAGATGAAAAAGACCGTATTTTGCTGTTTTTAAACCTGCTGATGTATCAGTCTAAATATTTTATTTTCTATCCACTTTATCTTTAGGCTCAGTTTGACTCAAGATGTTTAACTTTGTGAATCTGGCAATGAATACATGTGCTTTAAAAGTCTTGTTTTTACATGGATTAGATTCCTCGCGGGAGTCGACTAAATTCCATGCCATAGATGCAAAACAAAAATTTTGTATCAATGTCGATTATCGCAACTTAAATTATCAAACTGTTGCCGATTTTTATCACAATATCATTCAAAAAATTAAGCCTGAAATTTTAGTGGGACATAGTCTAGGCGGCTATTGGGCACTCAAAATGTCTTTGTCGCACCATATTCCGTGTGTGGTGGCAAATCCAAGTTTAGCTCCCACATTTCGCAATGACTATCCTGCAATTTCAGATGATGACTTGCAGCACGATATTCCACAATTGGCTTATTTAGAATTGGGCGATGAAATTTTGGATATGCATGCCGCGCAAGCATTTTTAGAAAACTATATGCAGACCTCTACTTTTGAGTCTGGGCATCATCGCTTATTGCATCCAGAAAATATTAATTCTTGTATTCAGCAAATCAAACAAGCTTATCTTGCCAAATAAAGTCAAAGCTATCCATTAAAAATAATCAATTAAACATCACCCATTAAAAAAGCCTGATCACAACTATGGAGATCAGGCTTTTTTACAGCAGTTACAATAACTTAAAAGGATTAAGCCACTGCTTGTTCTGGTTTAGATTTATTGTCCAATACGGACCAAATATCTAAACCTAAATTTTTGTGTAAATCTGGTAAGTCTAGGAAAATGCTTGCACCTAAAACTTGATGATTACATTTTTCAGCCAATTGTTTCACTGCTTTTAAAGTGCCACCTGTCGCCAATACATCATCTACAATAATGACTTTTTGCGCTTGCACATCGGCAGCCATTTCTAAACGGTCTAAACCGTATTCTAAGCTATAACCCACACCCACAACTGGTGGTGGCAATTTACCTGCTTTACGCACAAGTACCAAACCTTTGCCTGTACGCTGTGCCAAAAGGCTCGCCAATACAAAACCACGTGCTTCTACTGCAATAAAGCTTTCAACTTCAGCTAATTTTTCTGCAGGAATGCTGGCAATTAAAGCATCTGTTAATGAATCCAAATTATTCATAAACAAAGGCGTTAAATCATAAAAATCTACGCCTGGTTTTGGAAAATGAGGAACTGTACGAATATGCGACCACAAAAAAGTAGACAAATTGCTCATGGAAGATCAGAAATGTGACTAAAGAATGGTTGAATTTTACCGTTTATTTTCACATAAGGCTAGTGATCGAATCGGCAAGACTGCCATCAATCACGCATCAAAACACTACAAGGTTTTGATTTTTATAAACTTTAATATACTTAAAAATATTAATATATATTTATTCCATAATAAAATAGCAAAAATATAAGACTTTTACTGTACGACCAAGGTCTTAAATGGCATTTAAACGCATAAAAACGTGATTTTTCCTGCAGCCATTCTCTCATTACAATGCCGTATCTATATCAAAAGAGGTCTTTTCTGCGCGGTTATGTCCCATGCAGCTATTCATTCTATAAAAGCACAGATTAAAATCGCTTATTTACTTTACTTTAGCCGTATAACTGCGTAAAAATTTAATCAAATAGATATATCATACAACTAGTCGTAGATAAGTTTTTTGCTGATCTGGAAATTTAAAGATCGGTTTATGGAGAATTGAATGAAAAAGTATCAATGCATCGTTTGTGGATGGATTTATGACGAAGCAGAAGGCTGGCCTCAAGATGGTATTGTGGCAGGTACATTATGGGAAGATATTCCTGATGACTGGACTTGCCCAGACTGCGGCGTTTCAAAAGCTGATTTTGAAATGATTGAAGTTTAAGACCACGAAAAGACCATGTCCGATGGTCTTTTTTTAACGCCAATTTCTATGCCCTCATTTGGAGTACACCTTATGCATCCTATCGTTATTATTGGTTCAGGCATGGCAGGTTATACTGTTGCACGCGAGTTTCGTAAGCTAAATGCAGAACAAGAGTTAGTCATGATTTGTGCAGATGATGCTGCCAATTATGCCAAACCAACTTTATCTAACGCATTGGCGGGCAATAAAGCCCCTGCTCAAATTGCATTGGGCGATGCAGCTAAAATGGCAAGCCAACTCAATATGCGTATTGAAACCCACACTTGGGTTAAAGCAATTGATGCAGAAGCGCATGTACTTGAATTAGAAAAAGAGGGTGTAAGCAGCCAACAACCTTATTCTAAATTGGTTTTGGCAGTGGGTGCGAATCCTGTACGTTTAGCCATTGCGGGCGATGGCAGTGATGACATTCATGTGGTAAATAATTTAAGTGATTACACCGCATTTCGCCAACAGCTTGAACAACGTCAAGACAAACGTGTGGTGATTTTAGGTGCAGGTTTAATTGGTTGTGAATTTGCCAATGACTTGCAGCAAACAGGACACCAAGTCACGGTGATTGACCTTGCACCACAACCACTAGGTCGTTTATTGCCGGATTATGTAGCCAGTGCTTTTAAACAAAACCTAGAAGAAACGGGTATCCATTTTGTATTGGGTACAACCGTTGAAAAAGTTTCGAAAATTAAAAATGACGACTATTTAGTGACCATTACCAGTGGTCAGTCTTTAATTGCCGATGTGGTACTGTCTGCCATTGGTTTACAACCAAACATTGCTTTGGCTAAAACAGCAGGCATCGAAACCAGTCGTGGGGTCTTAACCAATGCGCAACTTGAAACCAGCCAAGCTGATATCTATGCAGTAGGTGACTGTGCGGAAGTGAATGGTATTTTATTGCCGTATGTGATGCCAATCATGCAGCAAGCACGTGCCTTAGCCAAAACCTTAAATGGTGAAACTACTCAGGTACACTACCCTGCCATGCCTGTTGCAGTGAAAACACCTGCTGCACCACTGACCGTTTTACCTGCGCCACTAGGGGTAGATGTCAACTGGCATACCGAAGAATTTGACGATGGCATGATTGCCAGAGCCTATGACCAAACCGATACCTTACGTGGCTTTGTCCTATTAGGCGCAACAGCGGCCAAACAACGCTTGAGTTTGACCAAATTAGTGCCAGACTTATTGCCTGTATCGGAATAAAATAAAAACAATAAAGGGCGATTGATTTCGCCCTTGCCTGACATGAGGATCACAACATGAATAGTGCACTTCAGTTCACCACATCGCCCTATACGGCATTTATGCACGAAACCAAAGTCGATTTAGGCAACGGAATTCAGCTGCATGTCGAAGTGGGCGGCAAAACTGAAGATCCACCTATTTTGCTGATTATGGGTTTAGGCGCACAAATGTTGTACTGGCCCGATTTCTTTTGTAAATCACTGATTGATCAGGGCTATCGTGTCATTCGCTATGACAACCGCGATATTGGTTTGTCATCCAAAATTCGCCACAAAGGCCCGCGTCTGAACACCTATAAAATGATGGGGCGTTTTAGCTTAGGTCTGCAAAACCACGGTGCGCCTTATAACTTATTTGATATGGCGGATGATGCTGCATTGCTATTAGAGCGCTTAGGCATTGAAAAGACCGAGGTGATTGGTGCTTCTATGGGCGGCATGATTGCACAAATTTTGGCAGCCAAATATGCAGATCGCGTGAATAATTTAGGCTTATTATTTACCAGTAATAACCAGCCTTTTTTACCACCACCATTTCCGAAACAACTGTTCAGCTTGCTAGAAAGACCAAAATCACAAGATGAAAATGGCATTGTTGATCATAGTTTAAAACTATTTAAGGTGATAGGCTCACCTGGCTATGTGAATCAACTCGAAACGATGCAAACTGCACGCAAATTATATCAGCGAAGTTATTACCCTGCGGGTGTACTTCAACAGTTTTTAGCAATATTATGTACAGGCTCGTTGCTACAACTGGACAAACAAATTCAGCAACCTACCCTTGTGGTACATGGTTCGCAAGATCGTTTGCTCCCACCAGGGCATGGTAAGGCTGTTGCGAAAGCGATTCCGGGCGCTAAGTTTGAATTAATCAAAGGAATGGGGCATGATATTCCTCCACACTTTATTCCTCATCTTAGCGAACTGTTTGCTCACCACTTTAAATCATAATCATTAGGACACTATGGCTGCATTACCATCTTTAAGACAGCTGTCATACCTCGTTACACTGTCTGAAACGTTACATTTTACAGAAGCGGCTCGCCGTTCTTTTGTAACTCAGTCGACTTTGTCTGGCGGGATCATGGAACTGGAGCGCCTGCTTGGCGGCGTACTGGTAGAACGTGATCGACAGAATGTACGTTTAACCCCATTGGGTGAACAAGTCGTAGCACGCGCCCGTGTTCTGTTAGCAGATGCACAGGACTTAATGCGTTTAAGCCGTGAAATGAGTGAGCCTCTCACAGGTGATTTACACTTAGGCGTGATTCCAACCATTGCCCCATTTATTTTGGCGCAACTGTTAGATGAAGTGCATAAGCAGCTACCTAAAATTCAATTGCATTTACACGAAGCGCAAAGTGAAAAAATTGTCGAAAAACTGGAACACGGCAATTTAGATATGGTGGTGTTAGCCCTGCCATTCGATACGCGTGGTTTGAAAGTGGCTGAAATTTCTAAAGAAGATTTGTTCTTGGTTTATCACAAGGGCGATCAAAAATCGGCGCAGGCCAATTCTTTAGATGATTTGGATTTATCGCGTTTAATGCTGCTTGAAGAAGGTCATTGCTTACGTGATCACACTTTAAGTGCTTGCCCGATTGGTGAACGCAAAAACGATCATCGTTTAAAAGCCAGCTCTTTGCCGACCTTGGTTGAAATGGTGTCTGCAAATTTAGGCTTTACCCTATTGCCTGAAATTGCAATTCATAATGCCATGATCAAATCGAATCCAGATTTACAGATCAAAAGTATTGAGGCTGCACCAAGCCGTACTTTGGCTTTAGTGACGCGTAAAAGCACGCCATTACAAAGTGAATTTGACGTTTTGCTGCAGATTTTACAGAAAATCACTCAAAACGCAGTCTAAATTTAGACACACGATCCAACATTTCATTAAGGAGCCAACATGGCTCCTTTTTTATTTTTCGTTCAAAAATGCGTATTGTTTTTGCAGTTCACTATGATTTAAGTGACTTATAAATATGAATAAGTTTTAAAATGTGAGATTCATCACAAATTCAACAATTCACTCTTACCACTGAACGAAAGAACGGTATCGAGTTACATTACTCACATTTTCAACATATTTCAAAAAAACATATTCAGCAACAATTACTTATATTTACCCTTTTTATATAAAAATCACTATATTTAAGGATATTCAGTTACAGCAATATCACGCACAATCTATTTATCAAAATTATTTATAGAACAGCACAGGAGTATTTGTCATGATTCACAGAGATCTCATTTTACCTGTGCCTGTTCTGCTGATTGATGATCAGGTAGAAGCATCACAAAATTTAAGCCACATTTTACAAAATTTTGGCTACCCTAAAGAGGTTCTACTTTGCAGCCCATCGCTCGCAAATGCAGTGCTGATGGTGCAGCAACATTTGCCTAATTTGGTATTTATCAATTTACAGTCTTGGTCAAAAGCTCAAATTGATTTTATCCAAAATCTCAAACTTTTCCGTAAAGACACCTTAATTGTGGCAGTGCTGCCTTCCAGTATGCCCAAACAATTGCTACAAGCCATCCATTTAGGCATTTCAGCCTATGTCTTTAGCGACCAATCTGCTACAGGCATGCAAAACCAGATTCGCACTATTTTACGTGGTGGCTCACCGCTAGATGTCAACTTGGCCAATGAAATTTTAGCCTGCGAACAATCCATTGTCGCACATGGTCATTCTTTGGCACTCTCTAAAACTGAACATGAAATATTGGCGCTTTCAGGACAAGGTTTACCTTCACAACAAGTTGCTGCCAACCTGAATGCTTCAGAACAACTGGTGCATGGTTATGTGAAAAGTATTTATCGCAAAATTATGAATGCGGATGATGCGATGTGCTGTTTTTCTTAAATTATTGATCAATAAATATCAATCAAAAATATAAGTCTTAAATAAATATTAGAAACAAAAAAAGAGCGATGTCTGGCATCGCTCTTTTTACCTGTTATAAATGTTTGAAACTAAACAATACTATCGGTCAGGATACGCTGCGCATTGTGTGGTTCTTCACCCTCAGCTGCTTTTACACGCACCCAAGTTCCATCACCCTGCAACAGCCACGCCTGTTGATTGTCTTGCATGTAGGTCAATAAACCTTGCTCATAAATACGCTTTTTCAAAGCTGGATCTTCAATTGGGAAACACGCTTCAACGCGGTTAAATAAGTTACGATCCATCCAGTCAGCACTTGAACAATAAATACGTGGATTGCCATTATTAGAGAAATAATAGACACGGGTATGTTCAAGGAAACGTCCGACAATCGAACGCACACGGATATTTTCCGATAAGCCCGGCAAACCTGGGCGCAAGCAGCAAATTGAACGGATGATGAGATCAATTTGCACACCCGCCTGAGACGCCTCGTACAATTTATTGATCAATTGCATTTCAGTCAGTGCATTCACTTTCACAATAATTTGTGCGGGCTTACCTGCTTTAGCATTGGCAATTTCTTCATCAATATAATTCACCAACTGTGCGTGCAGGGTAAATGGTGCATGCAACAACTTTTTCAGTTTTGCCATTTTACCCATGCCTGTTAGCTCTTGGAAAATACGATGCACATCTTCACACAGCTCTTTGTCTGTGGTCAGTAAACCATAGTCGGTATAAATACGCGCATTGCCTGCGTGGTAGTTACCTGTGCCTAAATGTACATAACGCACCAATTTATTATTTTCACGGCGCACCACCAAAATCATTTTGGCGTGGGTTTTATACCCCACAATACCGTACACAACCACAGCGCCCGCTTCTTGCAACACGTTAGCCACAGCAATGTTAGATTCTTCATCAAAACGTGCACGCAGTTCAATCACCGCAGTCACTTCTTTACCGTTTCGTGCAGCCTCTGCAAGCACTTGTACAATTTCAGAATCTGCGCCACTACGATATAAAGTTTGTTTGATTGCCAAGACTTGTGGATCACGTGCAGCTTCACGCAGCAAGTTAATCACGGGTGCAAAAGATTCAAACGGATGGTGTAATAAAATGTCTTGCTTTTGCATCGCTGAAAAAATATTTTCAGACTTTTTTAACACCTTTGGAATGGCGGGTGTATGTGAATCATAACGTAAATGTGGACGTTTAAAATTAGACAATAAACGCGCCAAGTTCACTGGGCCATCTACTTTATAAAGTTGTTCTTCTTCAAGATCGAACTCATCTAGCAAATAATCATAAATGGCTTTCGGGCAGTTGTGCGTTACTTCTAAACGTACCGCACGACCAAAACGGCGTGAGTTTAATTCGCCTTTTAGGGCTTTGGCCAAGTCTTCTACATCTTCATTTAACGCCAAATCTGCATTACGGGTCACACGGAATTGATAGCATCCAGTCGCAGTCATGCCCGGGAATAAGTCAGACACATGCTCATGAATAATTGCTGAAAGCATGACGTGGTGCTCTTTACCGCCTGTAAGTTCATCGGGTAAACGAACTACACGTGGTAATGAACGTGGTGCAGGAACAACCGCCAAATCAATTTGACGACCAAAAGCATCTTTCCCTTCTAAAGTCACAATAAAATTCAGACTTTTATTGACCAAACGTGGAAATGGATGTGCAGGGTCTAGGCTAATTGGGGTTAATACAGGGGCAACTTGCTCTTGGAAATATTTTTTCACCCATGCCGATTGTGCAGGGGTTAATTCACCACGACGTAAGAAACAAATGTCTTCTTCACGTAATTTTGGCAAAATTTCCTGATTTAAAATACGGTACTGGCGTTCAATAGCAGCATGTGCTGTTTTAGAAATTTGATCTAACACCTGCTTAGGGGTTAAACCATCTGGACTACGGCTTTCATTGCCCAAGTCCAATTGTTCCATCATGCCCGCAACACGAATTTCAAAAAACTCATCCAAGTTACGTGAAAAAATCAGCAGGAAGTTCATGCGTTCCAACAAAGGATGCAACGGATCGACAGCTTGCTCAAGCACGCGTAAATGGAAATCTAAAATAGACAGTTCGCGGTTAATGTAGCGATCATTATATGTATATTCTGTTTGCGCAGGAGTCGCGCCTGTTGCCGTATTCATACCCACCTATGCTTTTTTAAAATGTTTGGCACTGCTACAAGTATGCTTCAATTTTGTGACATTTTCATAAAAAAGGCCTAAAAAATTAGGCTTTGTGGATATTTTCACATTTTATAGTTTGTTTTCGCTCAATTTAGGGAATTTCCGCATAACGCATATAGCGCTGCACCATCTGTTTACGGGCTTTTAATGCCCCCGCATTACGATGTTCCTGAAAATATTTTGGATTGGTTAAAATCGCAGCCAAGAAAATTGCTTGATCACGGCTTAAACTTTTTGCACTTTTGCCAAAATAATGCTGTGCCGCAGCTTCGGCACCATAAATATTATCGCCAAATTCTACCGAGTTGAGATAGACCTCTAAAATACGCTGCTTTGACCACATGCGTTCCATCATCCATGTCGCCACAACTTCTTGCCCTTTACGCAAAAAAGATCGCTTATTGTATAAAAACAAATTCTTGGCGAGCTGCTGAGAAATTGTGGAACCACCTGCAACAACCTTGCCTTCATCTTTGTTCCGTTCCAGCGCAGTTTGAATACCTTCCCAGTCAAAGCCATGATGTTGCATAAATTTGCCATCTTCGGCAGTCACCACAGCTCGCTTTAAATTATCACTGAGTTGGTCATAGTCGCGCCATTGATGTTGTATAGGCTTACTCGGTTCAGCCCAATAATCCAAACGCATCATCATGGTCGATTGCACAGGCTGCGTACGCCACCACACCAAGCTGCTAAAAATCCATAATTGAACCAAAAGCACCACACTGACAAGAATTAACAAAGTTCGTATAAAAAAAGCTTTCATCTTGGTGCATGGCTCCTGAAGCGTTATTTTTTCGTGTTAAGCTTAGATTGATCACTACGACACAATATTCAAATATATGTCCCAACATCCCCCAAACCTGCGCAACAATAAAGTTGAAATTCACCTGTGGTGGATTACCGCAGCCCTGATTGCAATAAACGTGGCTTTGTTTGCATGGCAAGTGCACAACGGCATGAACATTAGCAATCCTAGCCCGCAAGATGCAATACGCTGGGGTGCTGATTATGCACCTTTAACCTTTTTGGCGGAACCCATTCGCCTGTTCAGCAGCATGTTTTTTCATTTCGGTTTAGTACATTTAATGTTAAATATGTGGGCCTTGTATATTTTTGGCAGCGTCAGTGAACAGTTGTTTGGGCGTGTCTATTTTATAGTGTTATATGTTTGCGCAGGTTTGATGGGTAGCCTGCTTAGTGGCTATGTCAGCATTCAAGACAGCTATACCCTGCTCGAACAAGGTGTCGCTAATCCAAAGCTGTTACCTAGCGTGGGTGCAGGTGCATCGGGTGCGGTGATGGGACTTGGAGCTGCACTGACGGTATTGGCGTTATTGCCCCAATTACCGCGCCAAAAATTTCTCTTGGATGGTAAAACCTTAGTGATGGTAATGGCACTAAACTTAGGTATGGGCTTTATGATCAGTGGCATTAATAATGCTGCACATATTGGCGGCATGCTCATGGGCGCAGCCATGACACTCATTTGGTATATTGGACAACGCAGCAAACACAGTAACTTAGTGAACGGTTTTGCGATGCTCCTTGCACCATTGGGCTGTGCTGCATTTTACTGGTATTGCCATCAACTGCTTGCCCCAATTCAACCCCTTTGGCAAGAACTGCTTAGCATAATGCAACGCAGTCTGGGTTAAACAATCAACCTTTACAACAAGTAAAACAACATCAACTAGAGATGAATCAGGACTGATTCATCTCCCTTAAACTTTGCAGTGGCGGAATATCGCATAAATAACTTAAACGATAACGTCCAATCAAGGCACACAGCACGGTCATAAATACAGGCAAAATCAGCCAGATGTCCCAATGTGGTTGCAGCATTAAATCCATGCGGTAACTGGCAACAGCACTAATGACTTCGGCAAATAAACACGCCACTATTCCCGCCATAAAGCCCATAAAACCGATTTCCAGACTCAACATACGTTTGAGTTTTTGTTTAGAACTACCAAAAGAACGCAGTAATGCGACTTCGCGTTTGCGCTCATCCATCAGCAAGTTTAAACACGCGATTAATACCAACAGCCCAGACACACTCACCAAAATGGCTAAAATGGTGATGATCTGCACCAACACATTCACAATGCGTTTAATTTCATCCAAAATTAGGCTGACATCAATAAACACTGTGTTGGCAAATTGCTGAATCAATTGAATTAGTTTCGGTTTATCTGCTTCAGGCACATAGAAACTGCCCAAATAACTGCCTGCATTTTCATCCATAGTGTGCGGTGAAAAAATAAAGAAAAAATTTGGACTAAAGCTTTCCCACTCCACCGTACGCAGATTAATCACTTCGGCTTCAAGTATGCCTTCAGGCAAACTAAAACTGAGTCGATCACCAATTTGAATGCCCAACTCGGCAGCCGTATCTGCTTCTACTGACACTTGTCCCACTGCACTGAAATTGGCTTGCCCATTTACAATGATATTATCGGCAGGATAACGGTCAGACTGTGTCAGGTTGAGTTCGCGTCTTAACGTATTGCTTTGCTGAATTAAGGCGTCGGCAAAAGGTTGATCATTTTTGGCGACCAAACGCCCGCGTATATTTGGATAAAGTGGCGTGCTGTGCCACTGCTGCTGCGTTAATTGTTGTTGAAACTCAGGCATATCAAACGGTGGCAAGCCGTAAACAAACTGATTGGGTGTTCCTTCGGGCAATTGCTGCTGCCAACGATCTAGCAGGTCGGTACGCAACACTGCAAGTACCGTAATTAAACTTAATCCTAAAGCCAATGCAGTAATTTGAAATGCCGTGACAGCAGGCGCACGAATATACGCTGCGAGTCTGCCTTTAGAATGACGCAATAATTTTAATAAACTCCACACCACTCCATACAGCAATACGCACAGCGCAATAATCGCACCAATCACCCATGTACTAAGCACTAAACTTTCGGTCAAGACCACACAAAATACGATTAGACTTAGCGTCCCTGTAAGCAACATCCACCACCAAGCGCGCATGCTTTTGTCTTGTTGGCGAATCACGCGAATCGGTGCGGTATTCAGCAATTGCAATAAATTAGGCAGCACAAAACCCAACAACACCACAGCACTGGTGAGCATGGCGATTGGCAATGGCCCAAGCAACATTGCCATGGCTGAAAATTGAATTTCCAGGTGCGGAATCAGTTGCAGCATGATTTGCAACAAAGCATAGCCCAAGGTCACGCCCAAAATACTGCCAATGCCCATAGCGATAATTAAGACCAAAGCAAGCAAAGCCAAATAAGCGGCTAAAATTTGTCGTTTACTTGCACCAATACAACGTAATAAGGCGATATGATCCTGATTTTGTTGCACATAGCGCTGATTGGTCAAACCAATCGCAATCCCACACAATAAAATGGTCAGGATATTCGCTAACTGTAAAAAGGTATCTAAATTGGCAATGGGGCGCATTAAGCGAGTATTGCCTTCACTGGCATTGCGTAGTCTTAAACTACTTTGTTCTTCAAAGTTTTGTTCAGGGCTGGCCGTTTGCTGTGCCTGTGCAGGCTGTTGTGTATGTGTTTTAAAATACTGCTCAAAATTTTGTGTATCTTTGGCGCTGCCTGCCAACAACAAACGGTAATCTATGCGGCTACCCACTTGAATCGCGTGGGTACGTGCCACATCGGCCTGTGAAATAATTACTGTCGGCGAAAAACCTGAAAAACCGAGTTCCTGATTAGAATCATGTTCAATTTTGGCAGTCACGGTAAATGCTGCATCGGCAATATTTACTGTTTCACCCAGTTTAACGTGAAGTAAATCCATAGCACGTTGGCTTAGCCAAATTTCGCCAGACTGAATCTTGTCCGCTGCAGGACTGACCCGTAATTCACCGCGTAACGGAAAATTGTGCTCAATCGCTTTGACATTCACCATCACAAATTGTGCTTGAGTATGTGCCATCGAACTAAATACAGTCACATGCGACTGTTGTAACTGATGTGCAGTCGCCTGATCCTGCCAGTCTTGTGCAATGGGTTCATTGTCGCTCAGGACTAAATCACCCGCCAACATTTCTGCCGCTTGCAACGCTACCGCATTTTGAATTTGTTCATTGCTAAACTTTAAGGCCGTGGTCGCACTAATCGCTAAAGTCAGCGCAATAATCAGTAAATATACACCACTGCTTTTAAAACTCTGCTTTAACAGCGGATGAAATAATGCGTTCATTTCATCCTCCTGTTATGGCAGCAGTTGGCTTAGCTGCAAATTGCTCAACCAATTGCCCATCAATTAAGGCATAGTGACGCTGACATTGTGCCGCCAGTTTCGGGTCGTGCGTGACCAACACCAAGGTTGTGCCCAACTCGCGGTTCAATTCAAATAACAATTGCTCAATTTCAGTTGCAGTTTCCCCATCCAAGTTTCCTGTCGGTTCATCGGCAAAAATAATTTTAGGTTCACGAATTAAAGCACGTGCAATGGCGACACGTTGTTGCTCACCTCCCGAAAGCACTTTCGGCGTTTGCTGTGCTTGTCGTTCTAAACCCACACGTTTCAGCAAGTTGAGGGCTTTTTGTTCTGCCTCTGCATATTTAAATTTTTCCTGCAAACGTAGTGGCAACATCACATTTTCCAGTGCCGTCAAATGCGGCAATAACTGAAATGACTGGAACACAAAACCAATATGCTTTAAACGAACTTCTGCACGTTGTTCTTCGTTTAATTCTGCAATTGACTCATCACATACCACCAATTTTCCACTGCTGGCCTGATCTAATGTTGCCAAAATACCCAATAAGGTCGATTTTCCTGAACCCGAACGACCTGTAATGGCCACTTGTTCACCTTCCTGAATATCGAAGTTTAAATTCTCAAAAATGGTCAATTGTTTTTGTGCAAGTTGTATCTTTTGTGTCAAATTTTGGGCAGAAATAATCGTTTGTGGCATGATATTAGATTCTTTAGTGTTTTGAGTCATACGTTTCCCATTATGCAAAATCGCAATCTAACTAGTCGTGTCTTCCCGCGTGTGTTGCTGCTCGGACTATGTTTCAGCCCACTCGTGGTATCTGCAAAAACCATTATGATTGTAGGTGACAGCTTAAGTGCAGGTTACGGCATACAACCACAACAAGGTTGGGTTCACTTATTGCAAAAACGTTTAGAACAACAGTATCCGAAACAGCATAAAGTGGTCAATGCAAGTGTCAGTGGCGAAACCACCAGTGGTGCTTTGGCGCGTCTGCCTAAATTGCTGCAGACCCATCGTCCAGACGTTGTAGTCATTGAGTTAGGCGGAAATGATGGCTTGCGTGGACAACCGCCACAAATGATTCAAAAAAATTTAGCGAACTTAATTCAGCATAGCCAAAAAGCCAAAGCGAAAGTGGTGATTTTTGGGATGAAAATGCCGCCAAATTACGGCTCGGCGTATAGCAAAGCATTTGAAAATAACTATAAAGTGGTGAGTCAGCAATATAAAGTCAAATTACTGCCATTTTTTATGGAAGGTATTGCGGGCAATAAGCAATTGATGCAAAAAGATTTAATTCATCCAAATGCCAAAGCTCAGCCTATTTTGCTAAATAATGCTTATCCATATATCAAAGGCGCTTTATAAAGCGCCTTTGAGGAAAATCTAATTGCTGTGCGGTTCGGATTAAAAATCAAAAAAAACCACTTCACCTGTTTCCAGTGAATATTCTGCACCCACTACTTTGAGCTGACCTTGTTCAATCAAATTTTCTAAAACTGCTGAACCATGACGCAATTGATTCACCGATGCGAACACATTTGAACGTACAGCATGCTTAGATAATTTCGCCAAGTCATTTTTCAGTTCAGTCTGCATTAAGGTTTCAACTGAAGGACGAACACGGTTTACAATCGACATTAAATTTGCCGATGGTGGACAATCTGGGCACATTAAAGTATCAATTGTGGCTTGAATCGCACCACAATGGCTGTGTCCTAAAACCACGACAACCGCACAGTCATAGCGCTCTGCTGCGAACTCAACGCTACCAACTTGTGATGGCGCAACCACGTTGCCCGCAACACGAATTACAAAAAGATCACCCAGTCCTTGGTCAAATACCATTTCTGCTGGTACACGTGAGTCTGAACAACCTAAAACAATCGCAAATGGATTTTGGTCTTCTGCCATTTCTGCACGCTGCTGGTGCGACAATTGTTTAGGATGTTTGGTGTCACCAGAAACAAAACGTTGGTTTCCTTGTTTAAGACGTTCTAAAGCTTCTTGAGCTGTTAGCATTCTTGATTTACCACCGATCTTTGAAGTTGCAATATTCTAAAGCCAGACTGGGTGAATGTCACTTGCAAAAAAATTAGCTTATGCTTTTTTATTTCATGATTTTTGTTATAAATTTTTTCCATTTTTCTTGAGATGTATCACATTTTCTACCATTTGTTTCCATACCATCAAAAAAGTAAGGGGTGACTTTCTAGGTGAAATATCTACAATAAAAGCAATAATCTTTCGCAATTAGACCTAAGATCTAATGCCTTAATCATTGGAGCCTGTTTTGGGTTCGTCAGGGGAAGACGTTTTCATGATGAAATTTATTCGATCACGTTATCTACATACGACTTTATTGGCTTTGGGACTAAGTACATCTTGCCTTGTGCAAAGCGCTGCGCCCAATCCATATACCTTCACAAAAAACAATAACGCCAGTAACAGCAACGCAACTGAACTTAAACTATTACAAAATCATTTTCAGCAACAGCGCAAACAAGCAGGACTAAGCTCTAAAAGCATTCGTGTTGGAGATGTCGTCTGGAGCTATAACGAAGGTGGCTCGCACAGCAAACCCACAATTTTATTGATTCATGGTTTGGCAGGCACACGTGATAATTGGAACCGTGTCGCGCAATTTTTAACCCCACATTATCATGTGATTATTCCAGATTTACCCAATAGCGGTGACACCAAAACTCCAAGCAATTTTGATAATTCAGTTCCGAATGTAACTTCACAACTGCGTCAATTTATTGAAGCAATTGACTGTGAAGAAAACTTACACGTGGCAGGACATTCTTTAGGCGGCTCAATTGCAACCGTGTATGCCTCGCAATATCCTTTTGATACGCAAAGTTTATTTTTACTCAATAGTGCAGGCATTTATAAACTTGCTAATACGCCTTACACCAAAAATCCATTATCTTTAAATGACTTAATTGTGAGCAAACATGGCGATTTAGCCGACGTCGCCAAACAAATCATGCAAAGCCCGCCTGCCATGACCTCACAAATTCAACATGCGCAAGAAGAAGTCCTGATTTCTCGCTCAGAACAAACCCGTAAAGCAATTGAGCAAATTGTCAAACTCAACCGTATTTATACTCCAGACTCATTTGCACGTTTAGCAGGATCAATTGAAGCACCGACCCTGATTTTATGGGGTAAGCAAGATCGCATTATTAATGTTGAAGTGGCGAAGGAATTACAATCTTTACTCAAACGCGCCGAAACACCTGTGATTCTTAATAATGTTGGACACATGCCGTTATTGGAAGCTGAAAAACAAGTCGCACAATATTATTTGCCGTTTCTGGCTAAAACTCAGAACCTAAAAAACCCACTTGCTGATAAACTGATTCCTCTAAATTAATTATTATATAAAACCTTCATGCAGAAACATCCCATCATTGAGCAACTAATTGAAGCTCAGCTTGATTTTTTAGATCAAGAATTTAACCAAAGTGAAATGGTACAAACTGAATTTGTGCAGTTTTACCAATGGTTTCGCAAACAAAGCTTACAAGATTTATGGACATCTGAAGCCATTCATCAACTGATTCAACATCAAATTTTAAATACACCTGCCAGTTCATTTTTAGTGGAACAAATTGCTGAGCATATTCGTTTTGCACTGGTACACCCTGTTAATGACAGCAGTAAAATTGCCGATGTGATACCTGTGCTGACCATCGACAAAATTGCACAATATGTTGCAAGTAAAAGTGGACATCGTCAGCGTTTGATTAAAGCCGTGGTGAATAATCCTGCCTTTGCCGCCATGATTACCCAACTCATTCAACATTCCATTCAGGATTATATGGATAATTCGGTGATCGCCAAAAGCGTGCCTGGCGTATCGCGTTTTATGAAAATGGGTAAATCGGTTTTGGAAAGCGTTACCGATACCAATTTAGACCAGACCATTCAGCATTATTTGCAAAAAAATGTGCAGAAGCTGACTCAAATGAGCGAGTCGGTGCTTAATCAACATTTTGATGAGGAAAAACTGTATCACTTCCAAGCCAATTTATGGCACACAGTTAAAGACTTGCCACTTTCCGTTTTAAAAAATTATATTGAAGTACAAGACCTATCCCAAACTGTCAATTTAGGACATGAAATTTGGGATCATTTACGCCAAAGTGACTATTTGAAACAGCAAGTGCATGATGGGGTTTATGCGTGGTATGTACGCAATCAGGCGCGCCCTTTTGACTTGTTATTGCACGACTTAAACATTGATGAAGCGCTAGTCCAACAACAATTACAACAACTGTTAAATCCAGTCATTCAAAAAATGATCGCTGAAGGCTATTTAAAGCAACGTGCGCGCCATTATTTAGAGAAATTTTATTATTCTGAAAAAACACAACAAATTTTAAATCTACAAACGAATGAATAGGGTCTGTTGACAATTTCAGATAAAAATAACCTCCTAAAATTTAGGAGGTTATTTTTAAGCGAGGCTTAGAGCTTATTTAAAATAAGCACCTTCAGATTGACTGTGGTCAGTCTGATCCACCACACGCATCAATTCAGGTACGTGTTGTTTCAAGGTTGTTTCAACACCTTGCTTTAAAGTCACATCAATCGCTGAACATCCTTGGCAACCGCCACCAAATTTCAATACTGCAGTTAAGCCGTGTTCTTCATCTTCAACCACTTCAACCAAAGCACAGTTACCACCATGCCCTGCTAAACCTGGGTTAATTTCAGACTGTAAAACATAAGTAATGCGTTCTTCTACTGAAGCATCTGGGCCTACGCGTGGCACTTTTGAGTTCGGTGCACGGAAAGTCAATTGACCACCAAAACGGTCTTTGTTGTAGTCAATTACGGCATCCAATAAATACGGAATAGACGGCGTATCAATAAATGCAGGAAAGTCTGGATATTCCTGTTTGTAGTCTGTAGGTACAACTTCATCGGGCGCACTATAAGCCATGCAACATTCAGCACGCGGTGTACCAGGATTTTCCACAAAAACACGCACACCAATACCCGGTGTATTTTGCTTTGCCAATAAATCCTTCAAATACTCTTGAGCAGTTGGCGTAATCAATAAGTTTGGAATTTCATCTACAACTGCTGTGCTGCTGTTCTCAGTCGACATAACAATAATATCCTCAAGCTGAAGTGGCTATTTTAACTGAAGATGCGGGGGAATAAAAAAAAATCAACCAAAATTGTCGGATTTATTCCTAAAGTTCGACTCAAACTCAGTTTTGATGCATTATTACAGCAGAATTCAAGTAAAAGAATAGGCGTTTATGCTCGATTTACCTTTTAATCATACCGTGACCATTATCATTATTACGGTCATTGTGTCTATGTTGGCGTTTTCCAAACAAGAATTAATGAATCGTCTGATTTTTTGGCCGCCTGCTATGCAACGTGGTCAATATGACCGCTTCATTACCCATGGTTTTGTGCATGCCGATGGTGCGCATTTGCTGTTCAATATGATTACCCTGTTTTTCTTTGGCAGCATTATTGAAAGTTTTTATCGCCAATACATCTATGATTTAGGCTTTGTTTTATTCTATTTGGGTGGTTTAATCGCCGCGATTATTCCAAGTTATTTAAAGCATAAAAATGACCATCGTTGGGCCAGCTTAGGCGCATCTGGTGCTGTATCTGCGGTGTTGTTTGCCTATATTTTGTTTGAGCCGTGGAAGTTGATTTTCGTGTTCTTTATTCCAGTGCCTGCCATTATTTTTGCAATACTGTATGTAGCGTATAGCATTTGGTCGGGTAAACGCGGCAATTCCAATATTAATCACAGTGCGCATTTATGGGGTGCGGCCTATGGTGTGATTGTGACTATTTTAATTGAACCACGCATCTTGCCTCACTTCCTGAATAAACTGGCGCAACTGCCGTTTTAACTTTTGAAACTATAACGACTCGGTACATCTACCACTGAGTCGTTGCTACTTTAAAGAATTTTCAAATCCGTCAATAGACTGCTTTCATAAATCCGCTTAACACCATCATTTATTGCCTCTCATCTTCAGCCTCTCTCATTGGGAAAAACGACTTTCAATCGTCATTTTATGAACTGCTGATAAGTATTTTTGATTGATGAAAGCATCTGAATGATCCAATACAGCATAAAGCACACAACAAATAACATGCAGTTACTCGACAAGCACTTATACTGAGAATATAAAGACTAAAACTATCAAGCAATCAGGAGTCAGCCATGAAAAAGTTTGCACTTCTAAGCGCCCTTTTACTTAGTTTAGGATTAAGCGCCTGTGCCGTACATACCCCTGAAGGCAGTGTGGTGATTGATCCTGACCGCACGATCTATCCGAAAGGCTATTATCCACACCAACATCCGCATGGTGATGGTGATTTTTGTCCTCCAGGTCAGGCGAAAAAAGGACGTTGTTAAGCTGTTGGTCTGAGTGAATAAAACATTGTTGATACAGCATCAGACTCATTTATGATTAGAACCTAAACATTTAAACACTGACCTTTAAATCCCAATAACATCTCATTCATATTAAAAACCTTTACGCTTCGTGAAGGTTTTTTTATTCAAATTTCACTCAATTTTGGTAGTTTTTGCTACCCAATATCGTAACTTGGCATAGATAATGTATACATCTGTATATTAATTTCAATTTAGTTTGCGAGTTTTTGCATGTCCACTTCTTACGATGGCTTACAGTTTCCAATTCATCCAGAAAACCATAAACCCAGCACCTCAAGCACAGGCAAACAAATTATTGCCGAAGCCTTAGCCACAGTCGATCATCAAAGCTCAGTTGATGCTTTGGCAGAAAAAAACTGGCGTAAGCACTATCCAAAATACTTTAAAGCCCTCGTGACCAATGGTATTCGTGAACAAGCTAACGCAATTCAAATTGCAGAAGATGGATTAAGAAAAGCTCATCAAAGTTTTGAGTTTTATCGTCATGAGCAAAAATATGTGCTGAAAGATGTCATGCACTTGCCTACTGAAACTTTACATACCTTTAAATTACAAGGCAGCAGCCAAGCAGCACCTGAATGGTATGTGCCGTATCGTGGGCAAAAGTTACAAGGTCAAGCTCTGCTATATCAAGTTGCAATTTGGCTAGCAGCAGGCATTATTGAACCAAGTCATGCCGAAGCGTTAAATGCAGCGGTGGCGCATCCTGAATGGTTTGATTTGTCTGACCGTAACATGGTGCTATTTGGCGCAGCTTCAGAAGCAGGGCCACTCACATGGTTAGCCAAATGGAAAGCCAATATTATTGCAGTCGATTTACCAAATAGCCGTGTGTGGAATAAAATTTTAAGCACTGTGCAACAAGGCAATGCCACCTTATACGCACCCAGTACAACACAACTCGCGGCAGATACCCCACTTGACGTTTTAACAGAACAATTGGGTGTAAATCTGCTAACGCAAACCCCAGAAATTGCACAATGGTTAGCTCAAAAACCTGAAACGCTAGATTTAGCAGCCATTGCCTATTTAGATGGTGAAAAACACGTGCGTGTTGCGATGGCAATGGATGCGATTATGCAATATGTCAGCGAACACAAAGCTGATAGCAGCCTTATGTTTATGTGTACCCCAACCGATGTTTTTGCCGTTCCTGAAGAAGTGATTAGCGCATCGGCAGAGAAGTTTCAGCAGCGTTCGCAAGGGCAAAAGCTACTTACCAAAAGTATTGAAACCATTTCACGCAGTCATTTCTTCCAAAAGAATCTGCATAATTTAATTGCTTCAGACAATGGTCAACATTATGGTATTGCCGACTGTTTGGTGGTTGAACAAGGGCCAAACTATGCTTTAGCAAAACGCATCCAGCAATGGCGTGCAATTTTAGCGCGTCATCAAGGACAGCATGTCAGCATCAATATTGCACCTTCGACCACCACACACTCTGTGACCAAAAATCCATTACTCAAAGCAGCACTTAGTGGCGCAAGTTTGTTTGATGTTGAAGCATTTAGCCCTGAAACCACCAATGCGATTATGGCGGCATTGTGGATTCATGACTTACGCAATCCAAACTCGGCAGCCAATCCTGAAGTGAAACTTGAGCATCCGCTCGAATTGATGATGGAAGGTGCGAACCATGGTGGATTGTGGCGCGTGGCGTATTTGGCACGAACGGCCCTACCTTTCGCTGCGCTCTATGGCTTTGCTGCAGATAAATTACCGCTGGACAAAGTCATCCAAAAATTTAAAAAGTAATGTAAACCGCTAATCTATCTATTCAAAAACTTGCCTGCAAATATTTCTCTAGACTGATCTGCAGGTATAAAAAAAGCGCTGTATCATCACAGCGCTTTTTTCAACCACTCAAAAAAGTTGAGAATGGATTAAAACACTTTTAAGAACAACCAGAACAAGCTACCCGATAAACAAATTGTCGCAGGTAAAGTGAAAATCCAAGCCGAAAGAATTGTACGCACCATTTGGAAATTCAGACCCGATTTATTTGCCACCATGGTACCTGCCACCGCACTGTTCAGTACGTGTGTAGTTGAAACTGGCATCCCCAAACCATCTGCAGCAGCAATAGTTGACATTGCCACAAGCTCGGCAGACATACCTTGACCATAAGTCATGTGCTGCTTACCGATACGTTCACCAACAGTCACCACAATACGTTTCCAGCCGACCATCGTACCCAAGCCTAGTGCTAAGGCAACGGCAACTTTGACCCAAGTTGGAATGTATTGTAAGAATGAATCTAAATGGCTGCGGTAGCTTTTAACCACTTTTTTCTGTTCTTCCGACATTTCAGGCAAGGCATTGGCTTTGTCTAAACGCTTGAATGAAGTCGTGCTTAAATACATATCATTACGCATTTCTGCTACTTCAGCTTCAGGCACATCTTTCAAGTTGCCATATTGACCCACACGCTCACCCAAATGGTCAGTTAAGCTTGCCAAAGCAGGCACGACTTCAGGGGTAATTTCTTTGGTCTGAATATAGCTAGTGATGACCTGACGTGCTTTTTCATCTGGCATATCGGCATGTTGTGGATAAATCACATCAGCCGTTTGCGTTGAAAGCTGCTGGAACGATTGAATGTGGTTTTGGCCTAACTCTTTATTTAACGAGTACGCCAACGGCACAATCCCGATCAAAATCAACATGATTAAACCCATGCCCTTTTGACCATCGTTTGAACCATGCGCAAAACTTACCCCAGTACAAGTAAAAATTAGAATGGCACGAATCAGTGGTGGTGGTGGCTTATTGCCTTCAGGTGGCTGGAACAACTCCATTTGTTTCTTGAAGATTTTTTTCACCAAGAAGAACAAAATCGCAGCAAAGGCAAAACCAATCAGTGGCGAGAACAATAAAGCCTTGCCCACTTTCATGACTTGTTCCATGTCTACGCCACTTGCACCCGCACCTGAGTTCAGCAAGTAGTTCATAATCCCCACACCTAAAATCGAACCGATTAAAGTGTGCGAACTTGAAGCAGGAATACCGAAGTACCACGTTCCCAAGTTCCAGACAATCGCGGCAATCAACATGGCAAAAACCATGGCAAAGCCTGCGCCTGAACCGACATTCATAATTAGTTCGACTGGAAGTAAGGCAATAATACCGTAGGCAACTGCACCACTGGCGACCATCACCCCAAGGAAGTTACAGAAACCCGCCCACATTACTGCCACAGGTGCAGACAAGGCATTAGTATAAATGACCGTTGCCACTGCGTTGGCTGTGTCGTGGAAACCATTCACAAATTCAAAGCCTAAGGCAATGAATAAAGCGGTCGCCAATAAAATCACCGAGTACATACTCAGCGCAGGCACGTGGGATAAGTCCGCAGACAATTGGAAACCAATATAAATAAGGGTAGAAACGATGATCGTTAAAAACACCGGCATAAAAAATTTCGGTGTAGGCACATGAACATTGGTCGATTTAGTGGTCGACTTGTGTGCTGAATCTACAGGAGTTGGATTAGAATTCATGCAAGCAGAAAAGAGGATTTAAAATCCCCTTATTGTTCAATTAAATTGTGACAATTATATGACAAAGAGCTGTTATATAAAGCAACTTTCATACTTTATTTTCACACTTTAAGCTGTATTTTTTGTGCATAAAATTAAAATTAACTTTTAAATTTAAACACTTAGAATAAATAAACCTACTTTTCTTATGCCATTCTCTCAAATTTAGATTGTTACACCTTTGTCATATTTGCCTAAAATTTCAGACAAAATTTACCGTGAGCCAATTTTGCCTGAGCAATATGACAAAGCGATGACGCATCAAAGTAAAATCAAAATTAGAATGTTCCTCATCACAACTTTTATTTAGGTTCAAAAGCTACAGCAAAATCCTAAAAATACTGCTTTATGCACTATTTTTACGACTTCCACTCTCTCTGGTCGATTCAAGTGCACGAAAGCCGTGCGAACTCTGCTAAAATAGCGCTCATTTCGGATTCAGTCATAAAGGGTTTTTTATGTCCACGCTTACCACCCTGAAAGCGCTTCTTGCCCAAAGAATTTTAATTATCGATGGTGCTATGGGTACTATGATTCAACGCCATCAATTGGAAGAAGCCGATTATCGTGGTGAGCGTTTTGCAGATTGGGCACATGACCTCAAAGGCAACAATGATTTATTGGTACTGACCCAACCGCACATTATTCAGGGTATTCACGAAGCCTACTTAGATGCGGGTGCAGACATTATTGAAACCAACAGCTTTAACGGCACACGCGTTTCTATGTCTGACTATCACATGGAAGATTTGGTTCCAGAAATTAACCGCGAAGCAGCGCGTTTAGCCAAAGCTGCCTGTGAAAAATATTCAACACCAGACAAACCACGTTTTGTGGCAGGTGTACTTGGGCCAACATCGCGTACCTGTTCAATTTCACCAAATGTAAACGACCCTGCATTTCGTAACATTAGCTTTGATGCACTCAAAGAAAACTATATTGAAGCTGCGCATGCCTTAATTGAAGGTGGTGCAGATATCCTGCTCATTGAAACTGTATTTGACACCTTAAACTGTAAAGCTGCGATTTTTGCGGTCAAAGAAGTGTTTAAACAGCTCGGGCGTGAATTGCCGTTGATGATTTCAGGTACCATTACCGATGCTTCAGGACGTACCTTAACGGGTCAAACTGCAGAAGCTTTCTGGAACTCGGTACGTCATGGCGATTTACTTTCAATTGGTTTTAACTGTGCTTTGGGCGCAGATGCCATGCGTCCACACGTTAAAACCGTTTCAGACGTTGCCGATGTGTTTGTTTCTGCACACCCGAACGCGGGCTTACCCAACGCATTTGGTGGTTATGATGAAACGCCTGAAGAAACCGCAGCTTTCCTCAAAGAATTTGCTGAAAGCGGCTTGATCAATATTACAGGCGGTTGCTGTGGTACAACGCCTGATCATATCCGCGCGATTTACAATGCGGTAAAAGACATTCCACCGCGTAAAATTCCAGAGATTAAACCTGCATGCCGTTTAAGTGGTTTAGAACCATTTAACATTTATGATGACTCTTTATTTGTAAACGTGGGCGAACGTACCAACGTCACAGGTTCTAAAAAATTCCTGCGTTTAATTCGTGAAGAAAACTTTGCCGAAGCCTTAGATGTTGCTCGTCAACAGGTAGAAAGCGGTGCGCAAATCATCGACATCAACATGGATGAAGGCATGCTCGATTCAGAAGGCGCGATGGTGCACTTCCTGAACTTGGTGGCATCTGAGCCTGATATTTCTCGCGTACCTATCATGATTGACTCCTCTAAATGGGAAATCATTGAAGCAGGCTTGAAATGCGTACAAGGTAAAGCCATTGTCAACTCTATTTCCTTAAAAGAAGGTTATGACGAGTTTGTCGAAAAAGCCCGCCTCTGCCGCCAATACGGCGCAGCTGTCATTGTTATGGCCTTTGACGAAGTCGGACAAGCCGATACTGTGGCACGTAAGCGCGAAATTTGTAAACGCTCTTATGACGTTTTGGTCAATGATGTTGGCTTCCCTGCCGAAGACATTATTTTTGACCCGAACGTGTTTGCAGTTGCGACAGGTATTGAAGAACACAACAACTACGCAGTCGATTTTATTGAAGCCACAGGCTGGATTAAACAAAACCTGCCGCATGCCATTATTTCAGGCGGTGTATCGAACGTATCTTTCTCATTCCGTGGTAACGAACCTGTACGTGAAGCCATTCACGCGGTATTCCTATATCACGCTATTCAGCAAGGCATGACCATGGGGATTGTCAACGCAGGTCAGTTGGCAATTTACGATGACATCCCGAAAGAACTGAAAGAAGCAGTTGAAGCCGTTATTCTGAACCAGAACCAAGGTGAAAGCGGTCAGGATGCCACAGAAAAACTGCTAGAAGTGGCAGAAAAATATCGTGGTCAATCAGGCGCACAAAAAGCCGAAGAAAACTTAGAATGGCGTAGTGAATCTGTCGAAAAACGTCTTGAGTACGCTTTAGTTAAAGGCATCACCACCTTTATTAATGAAGACACCGAAGAAGCGCGCCTGAAAGCCAAACGTCCATTAGATGTGATTGAAGGCCCGTTGATGGATGGCATGAACGTGGTCGGTGACTTGTTTGGTGCAGGTAAAATGTTCCTGCCACAAGTGGTGAAATCTGCCCGTGTGATGAAACAAGCCGTTGCATGGCTCAACCCGTACATCGAAGCTGAAAAAACCGAAGGTCAGTCTAAAGGTAAAGTCTTGATGGCAACGGTAAAAGGTGACGTTCACGACATTGGTAAAAATATTGTGGGCGTAGTCTTGGGCTGTAATGGATACGATATTGTCGATCTCGGTGTGATGGTACCTGCAGAAAAAATCCTGCAAACTGCCATTGACGAAAAAGTCGATATCATTGGCTTGTCTGGTCTGATTACCCCATCTTTAGATGAAATGGTTTTTGTTGCCAAAGAAATGCAGCGTAAAGGCTTTAACATTCCATTGTTGATTGGTGGCGCAACCACATCTAAAGCACATACTGCAGTTAAAATTGATCCACAGTTCTCAAACGATGCTGTCATTTACGTTGCCGATGCTTCGCGTGCCGTTGGTGTTGCGACAACCTTACTCTCTCCTGAAATGAAACCTGCTTTTGTTGCAGAGCACCGTGCGGAATACGCTAAAATTCGTGAACGTATTGCCAATAAGCAACCAAAAGCTGCGAAATTGTCGTATGCAGAAGCCATCGACAATGGTTTGAAAATTGATTGGGACAACTATACGCCTGCAGTACCAAACTTAATTGGAACTCAAGTGCTGACTAATTATCCGCTTGAAACCTTGTTGCCATACTTTGATTGGACACCATTCTTTATTTCTTGGAGTTTGGCGGGCAAATTCCCGAAAATTTTGGAAGATGACGTGGTGGGCGAAGCTGCAACCGACTTATATAACCAAGCGCAAGCCATGCTCAAAGATATTATTGCAAATAATCGCTTTGATGCACGTGCAGTCTTTGGGATTTACCCTGCCAACCGTTCTGCGGCAGATTCAGTACAAGTATATGATGCAGCACGTAATCAAGTAACGCACACCTTCCATCATATTCGCCAACAGTCTGACAAAGTCACAGGCAAACCAAACTTGTCTTTGGCAGACTTTGTTGCAACTGCAGAGCAAGGGCAAGATTACTTGGGCGGCTTTACCGTGTCGATTTTTGGTGCGGAGGAAATGGCCAATGAGTTTAAAGCCAAAGGGGATGATTATTCTGCCATTTTGGTGCAGTCTTTGGGTGACCGTTTTGCAGAAGCATTTGCAGAGCATTTGCATGAGCGTATTCGTAAAGAATTCTGGGGCTATCAGCCGAATGAGCAGCTAAGCAATGAAGAGCTGATTAAAGAGAAATATGTAGGGATTCGTCCTGCACCGGGCTATCCTGCGTGCCCTGAGCACTCTGAAAAAGCCACACTGTTTAACTGGTTAGGTTCGACTGAAAAGATTGGCACACAGCTTACGAGCAGCTTTGCAATGTGGCCGCCTTCATCTGTGAGCGGCTTCTACTATGCCAACCCTGCTTCTGAGTACTTTAACGCGGGTAAAATCTCGTTAGATCAGCTTGAAGATTATGCACAGCGTAAAGGCTGGAGTTTAGATGAAGCGAAGCGTTGGTTAGCTCCAAACTTGGATGATTCGATTAATTAATTGCTTTATGCCGCTTGGGTAGTTCATCGGCCCATGCGCTCTACATAATGTCATTTCAAAAACCAGTGAATTGTATAATTCACTGGTTTTTTGTTAAAAGGAAGTTTTAGCTAAATTGCATTAATATCATGTACAAAAATCTGTTTCAAAGGAATGGGAAGCGATTGCTGTACCGCATCAACAACAATTAGTTGACGATACTAGGAATTAAAAATCAATCAAACATAGAATAGATTAATAAACGGTTAGTCTTTTCTAATTTTACCATGAATAATTGAACGGATAATTAATCTTAAAATCATCCACCATGCATAAATACTAGCTATGGACGTTGATTCATCATCATTTAATAAACCATGTGCTACATTATTTCTTAAATTATAACCCAAAGCTTCTGTGAAAATACTTTTGATTTCAAATGTTAAATCTTTTCCAAAAATCTGCTCAGCTTCAGGAAGTTCCATTAATGTACTTAACCCATTTTCATTTTCTATACCATCAATAGAAAGATTAGTTGTAATTGCACCCGCTTGCTTTAATAACGATCTAACCATATGTTCAACTTGTGGACAAAGAAGATGTATCGCAAGACCAAACTCATTTTCAAAACCTAACCATAAGGCATTCCCCATTAAAATTTCTCTGCCATCATGAACAATAGGTGACTGCTTACAAATAGCAATCATTAGATCTTTAGAGAATCTATGTTCCAATTGAAGCTGTTTTAATGATGGAAGAATTTGAGCCTGAACTGCAAATTCAATATGGATAGAAAATTGGCTTTGAGCTTGACGAAGTAAAGCAGCTTGATTTGCAGGATCATCTTCTCCGGCTGTTAAATTTCTACCTGGCGTGATTGCTATCACACGCCCATCACCACTGAGATGACGTCCCCCAAATAAACTCCCAAAGATACTAGTCTTTAGAATATCGCTAGCACTATCTAATAATTGTTCATATTTAATTGGATGACTCACACCTGTAAAAAATAATAAGGCTTCTTGAGGAGTAGCTTTTGCTGTCACATGCTTAATAGAAGATTCTATTAAATCAGAAACATCTACACTAGGTGATGTAAAAGAAACCATTTCATCTAAAGAAGCTTGCCCTGAAGAAGTTATTTTCTGACGAATCTCAAATATCTTATTTTCAATATCATATGTACTTCGATCTTTAACAGGAATTCGGCGATACGCTTGAACAGCATTTTCATAAAATCCATTTGCCACCAAATTACTATCTAAACTTCTCTTTTCAGCTTCTGAAACATAACATTCAGCAATTGCCACTAAGGACTGTAAGTGTTTTTCAACTTCACCACATTGCTTATTTATTTTTGAAGATAGTTCGAAATATGAGATTGCAGAAAGAAAGTCACCATTATTCTTTAAGTCATTTGCTTTGTCATATAAGGTTTGTGCTATTTGAGACCTTAAATCATCGTCAATCTTCAATGTGTCTAGTAAATCAGCAATCCATAGCTGCATAAATTTACTATCCGAATACTCTTTAAGAAAAGCTGCAAAAAGCATACTTTTTATTTGCTCTAAACGTTCCCAATCCTTAATTTGTATAGCTAAACGTGCTCCTCGTTCTAAACATTTGTTTATATCTTTATGCCAAGACTGGTCATCAATTTCATTTTCAATATAAGCATCAATAGCTAATCTAGCATGGTTAATATCTTTAGGCTTTCGCATTAACCACAAAATATCAGCAAGTCGCGCCTTTAAAAATGGCTCATTTATGTCATCTAGAATCTGTTCAAAAAAGGACAATTCTTCTGCCGTTAAGTCTTCAGGAATTGAAGATCTTCTACCCATCTGAAAATCTTCCAATATAGGCTTAAACGGTTCATTTAAGCTACTTGGTATAAGTCTCATCGAAGCAGCTCTGGATAATAACTCGAGAACTTTATGTTGCTCAGTTCTTCTAGCATCTAACATACTTTTTGCTGATGCTTGTAGACTTTGCATAATAGTGGAATAACCATAGTGATCATTTTCAGGAATATCCAATTCCCAATTACATTCCAAAAATTTCTCACGTGCATGATCTAATAAGTTTTCCATCAGACTCTCAATTTTTATAAATTTAAAAAAATAAAACTTATTAAATATACAAAAATTTTAATACTTTAATTTTTTATTTTGCTTACTACAGGCTTACGTTGCATAACCCTAGAAACAACAAAGCCCTGAGATTCTCAGGGCTAAGTCGTTGATATTTGGCGGAAGCGGTGAGATTCGAACTCACGGAGGACTCACACCCTCGTCGGTTTTCAAGACCGGTGCATTAAACCGCTCTGCCACGCTTCCAATGGCGGCTATCATATAAAGAAAAATTCAGCTTGGCAAATATTTTCTAAAAATTATGATCCAAATGTTCAAAATAAAATCAAAAATCAGTCATTTTCTGCAATTTCAGGCTTTTCATAGCGTATCGAATTAATAAACCAGCTCTTTTTGCCTAACGGCGTCTGCACTTCCACCTCATCATCTACCTGTTTAGACAACAAAGCTCTAGCCATAGGTGAATCAATCGAAATATGTTGTGGATGATGATCATAAATTTCATCCACGCCCACAATTCTCAAGGTCTTTTGCTCGCCTTGTTCATTTTCAATTTCGACCCATGCGCCAAAATATACTTTACCCTCTTGTTCTGGTGCAAAATCGACAATACGCAGCTCTTCTAAACGCTTGCCCAAATAACGTACCCGACGGTCAATTTTACGCAAAAGCTGTTTGTTATATTGGTAATCTGCGTTTTCAGAGCGATCGCCGAGACTTGCCGCCCAGTTTACTTTTTTGGTGATTTCAGGGCGTTCTTCATGCCACAAATGCTGTAACTCTGCCACGAGTTTATCGTGTCCAGAACGTGTAATTAAGTTAGATTTCATGGTGTTTTTGCAGCCGGTTTTTTACATTTGGTTAACATCAATCCTATATTTTATTGCATTTTTATACACAATAAAAATTTATAAAATTTATTTCTCAATGAAATGAATATCTTATGTTACATTTTTCAAAAAATTTATGTACAAAATTTGACATCCAAAATTTTCATCTTTATTATTCGCACATCTTTTAGTTTTGATCACTTTTTAACCTGTGTATAAATTTTACACATTTTCCCTTTAATCCCAAGTCATTTTGAATGACGTCATGACTGCCCAACCCTTATTGAATTTATCAAACTTGAAAAAGTTTAAGGTGTGTTGCCTTTGCTTTTTAGGGCATAAATTACTTGTAGCGGAGCCAACATGCACAGTAGTTCAACGTCTGGGTCTAGGCTTAGCCTTCACTCATTTTTTAATCGCCTCCCATTCAAAGTCCTCGCTTTCAGTACTGTTCTTATCCCATTCCACAGTATTAACGCAGGCAAAGCCGTTCATCAATTTGACAGCGTCGTCAATCAGAACAAATTGACCGTTGTGTCTGTGGAAAATCCAACCACAGTGTTTAAAGATGGACAACATTTACATGGCTTTGGTTATGACCTTGTGCGTAACTATGCCGACAGCATGAATGTGAAACTCGAATTTAAAACGGTAAGCGACAATGCGACCGCTTTAAAATGGGTGTCTTCTGGTAAAGCGAACTTTGCCATGACCACGTCGAGTATCCAAAGCATCGAAAAGCAGCAACTCACGGCATTTTCTGCCAGTTGTGGCGATTTAAATACTTTAAAGCGTAATGGTTTAAATAGTGAGCTGAACTGGGTGTTTAAACACGCAGATGATCCTCTTAGCCAAACCGCAAGCAACTTTGTTTGTCGTGGCAAGCAAAACGGCTCAATTACCCAATTGGCTTCATTTTATAATCGTAATGTGGTCAAACAAGAATCGTGGGATGTGATCCAGCGGGATTTGCGTAATCGTTTACCTTTATATAAGGCCAACTTTAAAAAGACTGCTACACAGTACGATTTAGACTGGCATCTTTTGGCGGCAATTGGTTATCAGGAATCTTACCTCAAACCCAACTCGGTTTCGCCAACAGGTGTGCGCGGTATTATGATGCTGACCAATAATACAGCCAAAGCAATGGGCGTAAGCAACCGTACCGATCCTGCACAAAGTATTCAGGGTGGTGCTAAGTATTATGACCAAATGCTGAGCCGTTATGAGCATATTCCATTTCCTGATCGTAACTGGTATGCCCTAGTCGCTTATAACATGGGTCCTGGTGCAGTCAGTCAAATTCAGAAGCGTATTCGCTCACAAGGCAAAAACCCGAACAATTGGGTTAACCTATATGCGTATTTAGACCGTAACAAAGCGAGCAACGGTCGTTATCGTCAAGCAGTGCAATATGTGACTCGTATTCGCGCCTACCTTGAGCATATTAAGACCACACCGCAATTGGTGAATATCTAAAATTTACCTCGCGTGATTGAGTTGCAGTGTATATCAGCTGCAATTCAAACATGAATAATGCGCTGTTAAAGCTGCAGTGTATAAAAAAGCCTAGTTGATACTTCAGCTAGGCTTTTTTGTACTATAGCGGGAAATTCGCCTGCTACAGCGTAAATCGCTTGAATTAAGCAGATTGCTCAAGAATCTTCTTAAATAAGTCTTTTTGTTCTTGGCTTGGTTTTGCAGTTTGTAATGCCATTAATTGTGACATATCGCCCTGTACTTTGATTTTACCTGTCATAAAGGCTTGCATAGCAGCCGCCATGTCAAACTCTAGGAATACTTTACGTAAAGTTTCCGCATCCATATTTAATGTTGTTTTTGCGTTGTCCGCCAAACCTTTTTGGATTTTACCGCCATCTAAAGACAATTCTGTGTTGCCTGCAGCATCAGTCACCACTAAGTTAATTGCCAGATTTGCAAGTGCTGGAGGTAGGTTTAAATCACCAGCTTGAGCCGTTAAATTTTCTACAGTTGCAAACCAATCATCAGTTAAAAAAGCAGGCATGATTTTTCCTCAATATATTTGTGCATGTGTGTTGTCTATCCAGACACCATCATTATTAAGCTGTTTTGCTTGCTGATTGTTATAGCATGAACCTTTCGTGAAAGGCTAAGAAATTTTGTACGGGACGTTCAGTTTTTGTATTTTTAGTCGAAATGACGACTTTCTCAAATAAATCAAATTCATAAAAAAACACCAAGCTCTGGCTTGGTGTTGATTACATTTTAAAGGGATTGACAGGCTGTTATCGCTTAGTCTGCAGCGTAGCCTAAATTGACCATATTGATGCGTTTGTTTTGCTCTGCTGCGTTTTGTTCGGCCTGATCGGCAAAATCAAATACGCGCTGGCTGTCTAACGCTTCAAAGTCGAATAATTCACGGTCTGCCAACTGCGATGGCGATACATTCTGTAATGCGCCAAAAATACTGTGCAAACGCTTAGGATGTGCTTTATCCCACTCACGTAACATGTCGTTAATAATGGCACGCTGTAAGTTTTCCTGTGAACCACACAAGTTACACGGAATAATTGGGAATTTACGCATTTCTGCATATTTAATGATGTCTTTTTCTTCCACATAAGCCAGTGGACGAATCAGCATATTTTTCTTGTCTGATGACAACAACTTCGGTGGCATGGCTTTTAAGCTACCGCCATGGAACAAGTTTAAGAAAAAAGTCGCCAAAATATCATCACGGTGATGCCCAAGCGCCACTTTGGTTGCCCCTATTTCCTGCGCAAAGCCATACAAAGAACCACGACGCAAACGCGAACACACTGCACAGTAAGTTTTACCTTCAGGCGTTAAACGCTTGGTGATGCTATAGGTGTCTTTTTCTAATATGTAATATGGGATGTTATTTTCTTCTAAATAACGCGGCAATACATCTTCAGGGAAGCCTGGTTGCTTTTGGTCTAAGTTCACAGCCACCACATCAAAATTGATGGGTGCGATGCGCTTGAACTGCAACATAATGTCCAACAAGGTATAACTGTCTTTACCACCAGAAATACACACCATGACTTTATCGCCATCTTCAATCATGTTGAAGTCACGAATCGCATGCCCGACTTGACGACGCAGCTTTTTCAACAAACGATAATACGCAGAGCTGGTTGGAAGTTCTGGTTTGAAATTAAAGCCTTGATCGGACTCAACTGGTGAGAACATAGACGCGATTAACCCATGAAAAAAATTACCGCGCAATTTTAGCCGATTCAGACCAATCCCGCATCAAAAGAATGTAATTTCATCGCAATCTTCCTTTTCGTCAAAGAACTTAATTTCTGACTGCGCGTTCATTTCTGTTTACACACTTTATTTCTATCTGCGCAGATCGTTTTTTTCTGTAGCAAGTTTGAACCCTCAGGTTCACTTTTTCGCCAAGATGCTTATCTTTTGGACTTTTCCACAGTTTTCCACAAAAGCTGTGGATAACTTTGTGGATTTAAAACAACTTGACAACGCCTCTTGCCGTTATTCTAAGGCTTCTCTTTAAATTGATTACTTTTTGATCGATTTTATTTTAATTTAAAATCACACACTTAAGTGTGTCAAGCTGATCCAATTAAAAAAAAATAAATATTTTTTTTGATTACTCTGTCAGCAATTAAGCTTGATTTTTTTCGACACTACTGTAAATGAATTTGTACAAAGCCTTTTCATCTGTGAGATTTTTGTTAAACTCCTATTAACTGTTTGGGGACAGCTTTTAGTGTATTCACAGCATGAACAATAAAATTAATGCCTTTTTACTGTATATTTTGGGGACTGCCAGCATCATGCCTTTGGCAACGACAACGCACGCAGGTCAAATTTATATGTATAAGGACAGCAATGGCAGTACCTTGCTGACTAACCGCAAAAGTGCAGATCGTTCACTGACAAAAGTAAAAGTCACATATTATCCAGACAGCAATATTCACAGTTATCGCAACTGGGGCAATTCCGAAGCGTCGGTATTGCCAAGTTATAGCCGCAATAAAAACGCCTTTGACCACATTATTCAGCAAGCAGCACAACAACACGGTGTTTCAGAAGGTCTAATTAAAGCAGTGATGCATACCGAATCAGGTTTTAATGTCAACGCCCGCTCGCCTGTCGGTGCACAAGGTCTAATGCAGCTCATGCCTGCGACAGCACGACGTTTTAATGTCAGCAACGCTTATGACCCGCATGAAAACATTATGGCGGGTGCAAAATACTTGGCTTGGTTACTCAAACGCTTTAATGGCAACACCACTTTAGCTTTGGCGGGTTATAACGCGGGCGAAGGCAATGTTGCAAAATACGGCGGTGTACCACCTTTTCGTGAAACTCAGGACTATGTACGTCGTGTGACCAGTCGTTATAGCAACCTGTATGCCAACGGTGTTAGTGCAAGTGCTAATAACAATGCGATTACGGCAAATAACAATAGCAATACTCAGAGTCAAAATGCTCAAGTGATTGCGCAGTCAGAGAGTTACACTGCCAGTAGTCATCAAGTGGCGGCAAACAAACGCCCACAACGTCAAATTATTATGGCCGCCGATGGTCGCTTTACCCATGCACCTGCAGGTTCATACGCGACAGGGAATGCCACGGCTTCGGCACGTATTTTTATTTCAGAATAAAAGCTGCAGCACTTCATTTGAGCTTGCGGCAACGCAAGCCTTTTTGAAATGCCAATTGCAGTATCAGCGCAAAATATTTTTAGTACAGTTTTATTATTTTTTCTTGAATTTTTAATACATACACCGCATATTTACGGCATGGTTTATTAATAAATCAGATTACATTTTTAATATAAGAGGATTTACTCAATGATGCGGATTGGTTTGTTCTTGCTAACCAACCTCGCGGTACTGGTTGTAGCTGGCATAATTTTGTCACTCTTCGGTGTCGGTAGTTACCATGGCGCGGGTGGCTTAAACCTAGGCAACCTGTTGGTCATCTGTTTTGTCTTTGGTATGGTTGGCTCTTTAATTTCACTATTCATGTCTAAATGGATGGCGAAAAAAACAACTGGGACTGAATTAATTGACCCGAATGCACCTCGTAACCAAGCTGAAGCGTGGTTATTAAATGAAGTTGCGCAGTTGTCGCAACGTGCTGGTATCAAAATGCCAGAAGTGGGTATTTTCCCTTCTTACCAATCGAATGCTTTTGCAACAGGTTGGAATAAAAACGATGCTTTAGTGGCTGTATCTACAGGGCTGCTTGAGCGTATGAACAAAGATGAATTACGAGCAGTTTTGGCACACGAAATTGGTCACGTTGCCAATGGCGACATGGTGACCTTGGCACTCATTCAAGGTGTGGTCAACGCATTCGTCATGTTCTTTGCCCGTGTTGCAGGTGACTTCATTGACCGTAACGTATTTGGTCGTGAAGACGGCGAAGCACCTGGCTTGGCTTATTTTGCAATTACCATTGTACTGGATATCGTATTTGGTATTTTGGCCTCTTCAATCGTGATGTGGTTCTCGCGTCAACGTGAATACCGTGCCGATGAAGCAGGTGCACGTTTGGCAGGTAAGCAAGCCATGATTTCTGCATTATTACGTTTACAGGCAGAATCTGAAATGCCTGATGCAATGCCAAAAGAAATGAAAGCTTTTGCGATTTCTGCAGGTAAAGAAGAAGGTTTTAGCTTGGCAGCGTTATTCCAAACTCACCCAAGCATTGAACAACGTGTTGCAGCTTTACAGCAATTAAATTTACCTTAATACTGCTAGCAAGATATTGTAACAGCGACTCCAAAAAGCTTCCTCAGGGAAGCTTTTTTCATGTCTGTAAATTAGATCTGCCAGATGGTTTTGTACTTTAAACAGGTTCATTTAAACAGCAAAACTTTGTGACCAGTGCCACAACCAACTTGCACCGAGCCATGCTGCCCAAATAAAGAAAATAAGAAAAATCACACCAAGCAAATCAGGCAAATGTAGCCACAGCCATGCCACTACAGGATTACGCCAAAATGCTGACTGCTGCTGTTTACGTTCCAATCGCTCATGTAAAAAAGGATGTACCACATGATGCTCACTGTGAATCTGATATTCTTCACGGATATGCGTATGTACTACATCTAAAGCTTTACGGCTTGGACGAATAAATACATCAAATACTGTGCCGACAATTGGCACAAAACCAACTACTGCATCCATCACAGCAAGTTTAATCACGGGAGTGAGTTTGGTTTGTGGTACACCAATTTGTTTGGCTTTATAAATCGCATAACAGGTCAGTGCAAAACCTGCGACATCCCCCGCGACAGGTACAGTGCCTAATGCGGCATCTGCTCCCACGCCCTGCTTGGTAAATGGAATACGCACCACAGAATCCATCATATTGGCAAACTTGGCTAAATCGCGCTCTAAGCGAATCACCTCTTGCTGGCTAAGTTTTTTTGAAGATGCAGGTTCTGGCATAGAAAACGTATCGTTGGGTAAATGCAATCTACTTGAGAATAAAGCAGTTTTTTACTCAGGTCTGTTATGATTTTATAAACAGAATTTTGATCAATGCAAAAAGTTTAAGATGAGGTCTTGAATAAGTCATCATCACCGACAGTGTTTAAAGTAACAACTGTGAAGCAATAAATAAGTACACCACCACGCCCGTTGCATCACAAATCGAGGTTACCAAAGGCGCAGAGGCACTGGCAGGGTCTAGTTTCAGGCGATGCAAAATAAAAGGCAAACTCATGCCAATTAAACAGCCCATCAGCACAATGCCCAGCATACTCAGTGCCAATACCACAGACACCATCATATCGCCACGGTAATAGCCTAAAATTGAAACCGCAAAAGCCATAGTTCCACCCAAACATAGCGCCACCAAACTTTCACGTCCGAGTAAATGCAGCCAATCTTTAAATTGCACATCACCTGTAGCCAGTGCCCGTACCATTAAGGTCGCAGACTGAGAACCCGCATTACCACCACTACCGACCAAAAGCGGCAAGAAAAAAACCAGTACAATATGTGCTGCAATAGTGTCTTCATAATGCGCAATGCCAATTCCAGACAATAAACTGCCAAATACCAAAATCACCAACCAAAACACACGTTTGCGATATAAAAATAAAATTGGCGCAGTTTTTATACTCATGCCAGGTGAAGACGCTACCGCACTTGATTTTAAAAAGTCTTCTGTAGTTTCTGCCTGTACCACGTCCATCGCATCATCATAGGTGACAATCCCCAGTAAATGCTGTGCATCATCTACAATCGGTAAGGCCAAAAAATCATAATGGCTGAGTTTTTGCGCGATACTTTCCTGATCTTCTGTCACTAAACCAGTGACTAAATCTGTGCGCATCACATTTTTAATTTTCTGTTCAGGCGGGTTTTGAATTATTTCTCTTAAAGAAATCACCCCCAATAGTTTCATCAGTTCATCGACAATATAAATCAGGTACAAAGTTTCCCGATCTGTGGTCATTCTGCGTAATTCATCTATGGCTTGCTGCATGTTCAGTTCTGGTGAGAGCACCACGAAATCCGAACTCATAATCGCGCCCGCAGATTCTTCAGGATATCGCGCTAAAGTCTGAATCTGTGCGCGTTTTTCTTCCGTAATGTGTAAGCTGACAAAACGCTGTAAATGCGGAGAAAGTAACTTAAATAAGTCGGTGCGGTCATCTGAATGCATGGCTGAAATCAGTTTGACCAATTGCTGCGGTGCCATCGCCTCTGCAATTTGATGTTGCGAATGCAGTGGTAAAAACTCCATCACCAAGGCAGCACTGTCAATTTGTTCAATTAAACTCAGCTGTGCTTTCAGACTCAAGTGCTGCATTAAGTCGGCTAAATCGGCAGGGTTGATACCATCGATCAAGCTGCGCACTGTACTTGACTGATGTAATTGCAAGGCTTGTTCTAACTGTTCAGCGTGCAGATTGGTCATTAATCTCACCCACTCCATCATTCCAAAACGTAAAATGAAGAATGGGCAAAGTTTCTCAGCCCAAACCAACCCTTAAAAACCCGAAAATCTGTAGATTTATACAAGATTTTTAGCGTTTCATATCATAGCCTATAATTTTGCTAAGTGCCTAATAAAAAACATCTTTAGTTTATGGGTGATGAACGATTCACTTGAAATATAGAACGAACCAGCACATACATAAACGGAATAAAAACAAGCACTAAAATTGTGCCAAAAATAACTCCACCTAAAACACTCACCCCAATTTCCTGACGGCTTGCTGCACCTGCACCAAAGGCAAATACTAGCGGCAAAATACCTGCACCAAATGCCAATGAGGTCATTAAAATAGGTCTGAGCCGTAAGCTTGCACCTTCTAAAGCGGCTTGAATCACCTGTTTGCCTTGTTGCTGCGCAGCCGAAGCAAACTCCACAATTAAAATGGCATTTTTACATGACAAACCAATGGTGGTAAGCAAGGCAATTTGGAAATAAATGTCGTTCGGGAAACCTGCCAAATAGCTGAAAATAATATTTCCACCAATTCCTAAAGGAATGGCACTCATCACGGCTGTTGGAATACTCCAACTTTCATACAAGGCAGCAAGGCATAAGAAAATAAACCCGATGGAAACCAAATACAGTAACAAAGCCTGATTGCTGGACTGATTTTCTTCAAAAGACAACCCACTCCATGCCAAGTCAATGCCCTGCTGCTGTGCCACCATCTGTTCTAAATCACGCATCGCCTGCCCTGAGCTATATCCTTCGGCAGTATCGGCTTCCATTTGCACGGCGCTATACCCCATAAAACGATTGACGACTTCTGGCCCACCGCTCCAACTGAGTTGAGCAAACTGGCTAAAAGGTACCATTTGATTTTGCTGACTGCGTACCGACCATTGATTCAAATCTTCAGGTTTACCACGAAATTCGGCATCACCCTGCATAATCACACGTTTAATTCGACCACGGTCAATAAAGTCGTTGATATAACTACCGCCCCAAGCTGCCGCTAAGGTACTGTTAATAGCCGTTTGATTTAAACCTGCTGCCATCGCCTGTTTCTGATCAATCGTGACGTTTAACTCCGCTTTTTCAGGATTGGCACGTTGATCTAAATTTTTAAAGCTTTGATATTGAGCGGCTTGCTGCTGTAAATTTTGAAATTGCTGAATTAAAAAATCGCGTCCTGTACCATTCACATCGCGCATCCAGAACTCTAAGCCATCGGTTTGCCCCAAACCACGAACTGCTGCGGGCATGCCAATGGTAATTTGTGCATTGGGATGCTGTCGAAAATGCTGCATGGCACGTTCACGAATAGCTTGTGCGGTATGCTGTTGCCCTTGACGCTCATCCCAATGTTTTAGCGCAATAAAACCCTGCCCTAAATTCTGCCCTGTTCCCGAAAAATTACGTCCATAACGAATCATCACCAAATCAACATTGTGGGCTTCATGCTGCATAAAGTATTCACGTATGCTTTCGCCCACTTCACGACTTTTAGACAACGGCGCACCTTCCTGTAATTTAAATTGCACCGACAACATGCCCTGATCTTCATTCGGGATAAAACTGGTAGGTAAGGCACGGTAAAACAAGGCAAACACCGTCAATAAACCTGCAAAAATAACCAGACACACCGCTTTATGCTGAATCGTCCAGCCTGATAATTTGAGATAGTGTTGTTTTAAGCGTTCCAGTTTTTGATTAAACCAGATGGCCCATTGGGCTGGTTGTGGATTGGGTTTTAAAATCAAGGCACACAAGGCAGGCGTTAAAATTAAGGCCACACCTAAAGACAGCACCATCGCAGTGACTAAGGTGATGGAAAACTGGCGATAAATCACCCCAGTCGAACCACCAAAAAATGCCATAGGAATAAATACTGCGGTCAAAACTAAGGTAATGCCGACCAAAGCACCGCTAATTTCCTGCATAGATGCGATAGATGCCTGTTTAGCCGAGAGCTGCTGTTCGTGCATTAAACGCTCGACGTTTTCGACCACGACAATCGCATCATCCACCAACAAACCAATCGCTAAAACCAAAGCGAATAAGGTCAGCGTGTTAATACTTAGGCCAAAGAGTTGCAACACGGCCATAGTGCCTAAAATCACCACAGGCACGGTTACGGTAGGAATGAGCGTCGCGCGCCAGTTTTGTAAAAACAAGAACATCACGATGACAACTAAAATCACCGCTTCAATTAAAGTTTTCACCACTTCATTAATTGATTCCTGCACGAAAGGCGTGTTATCTCGTGGATAGACAATTTGGTAACCTTCGGGCAATTGTTGTTTTAAATGCTCAATTTGTTTTTGAATTAAGGCTGAAGTTTGTAACGCATTGGCACCAGAAGATAATGAAATCCCCATCCCTGCCGATGGAAAACCATTAATGGTATTAAAGCTTTGATAATTTTCTGCACCAAGTTCAATACGTGCCACATCTTTTAAATAAACAAAGCCACCTGCCTGATCTGCTTTTAAAATAATATTTTCAAATTCTTCTACCGTTTTTAAGCGTGAACCTGAGGTGACTTTGGCATTGAGATATTGTTCTTGTGCTGTGGGTAATTCACCAATTGCGCCTGCTGCGACTTGGGTATTTTGTGCCAATACTGCAGCACGTACATCACTTGGCATGAGTGCGTATTGTTTTAACTTTAACGGATTCAGCCAAATCCGCATTGCATATTGTGCACCAAAAACATCGACCTCACCCACACCTTCAATGCGTGCCAACTCTTGCTCTAAATGACTCATCATATAGTCAGACAAGGCAATATTGCTGCTTTTGGCTGTGGCATCGTACAGCCCAATGACCATGTGGGTATCACCCAATGATTTAAAGACATTTACCCCCTGACGCTGCACATCTTCAGGTAAGCGGTTAATTGCGCCATTAATCGCATTTTGTACCTGGACTTGTGCGGTATCGGGGTTGGTACCATTTTCAAAGCTAATGCTGATGCGACTTCGTCCTGAAGAATCACTGCTAGAACTGAAATACAGTAAGTGATCTAAGCCTTTAATTTGCTGTTCCAAAACCTGTGTGACGCTTTCTTCAACAGTTTCTGCCGAAGCTCCTGTATACGTTGCGCTGACGGTGATACGAGGTGGTGCAATGTCTGGGTAGCGTTCTACAGGTAAATTTAATACTGAAAAAATCCCGAGTGCCATCACCACAATGGCGAGCACACCTGCAAAAATAGGACGTTCAATAAAAAATTTAGACAACATAAAACTGGATCACTTATAGATGGCAATGTTGATATTTAAATATGAAATGAATCAAGTGGATGAAGATCATCAAAAAAACTTGAAACCGTTTTTCAAATTAACACAGCAAAATAGAACTTCGATGACTGCATATCAAAAAATCTAGTTTTGTCACAAAAATATTGATTGGTCTTCATTTTTTCTCACAGATTTTGTATTTGACCTCCCAATTTTGGGATAGCTCCTAGATTCATCTTATTTCTATACTTCTGACATAACAATTTGGATGACAAGGAATTCATGATGAAAAAAACCTTATTATGCTTAACTTTAGCAGGCTTACTCAGTGCATGTGGTGGTTCAGACAATGATTCTGGTAGTTCTGCTCCCCCACCATCAAACACCACAAAAACTGGCGTACTGACCGATGGGCCTGTGAGTGGTGCAACTTATACAATTAATGGTGTCTCTAAACGTACAAATGCTCAAGGGGAGTTTGAATATCAAGAAGGTGATGAAATCACTTTCCATATCGGAAATATTGAAATTGGCACAGTAACTGGTGCTGATCGTATTACCCCTGTGGAGTTAGCCGATGATGTAACAACACGAACAAATTTACTTATTTTTTTACAATCTTTAGATTCTGAGGGTGATCATGACGATGGTATTCAAATCCCTGACTCAGTGAGTCAACTCCCTGCAAACTCAATTGACTTCTCTAAACCAACAACAGAATTTATTACAAGCTTTCAACCTGTTCTACAAACAATAGAAGTTTTTAAAGATAAAGTCGTAGTTAGCGCAACAGAAGCACAAGCTAACTTTAACAAAACACTCCTCAAAGATATCGTTGGGGTTTGGTACGCAAAAAATGCTGAATCAGAAATCGTACTTCAAGTAACCTCAGACGGGAAATACCTGATTGGCGAACCTATTGTTAGCTCACCATCTGATAGTGCGAATGGCATGGAGTACGGTGAGTTATCGGTAAATGCTGTTGCTGGAGATTTATGGGCGCAATCTTCAATTGATACAAATGAAGATTGGGGCTTAACTGATTCTGGAAAAACACGTGATATGAAAATATCATTTGATGGTACACAGTTAAAAATTTCTGAAGCTCAAAACCCTAATGAAAGTGCAACATTTACTAAAGTCCCTCAAAACAATTCGAGCATTGCAGGTGCTTGGAACTCAAGTTCAGGCAAGCAACTATTTGTTTTCAATCCGGATAATAATACCTATATCATGGTTGATGCTGTTGGGGACGATCAAGTGGAAGTTGGAGAAACGCCTTGTGGTGGACCAGGTATCGAATATGGTAAATATCGTGTTCAAGATGGAAAGTTATTCGTAGATAATATCCTGATCGATACAAATGGCTGTGCAGGCTTATCTGACAATAGTGCAAGCTCAAGCTCAGGTCTACCAGTCACGGTTAATACGACATCACTTACACTCCACGAACCAAATGAAGGTACATTTATACTCACAAGACCCAATATAGAAGGTACTACCACAAGTAGCGCAAGCCAATTCTATAAAGATATTGCTGGAACTTGGGAAATTGGACGCACCAACACATCTGCTGTTTTATTACATATTTTACCCGATGGACGTTATGCGCTAGGTGAAGCAGATGAAGCTGATGTAACGGGGCAACCTGGTATTGAAATAGGACGACTAAATTGGAATGCTTTAACTTCAGCACTGAGTCCAGAGATCTCACTCGATACAAATGGTGACTACGGGCTTTCACATCCTGACAATGATGGTCATCACCGCTTAAGTTATAACGGTACAGATCTAGTGCTGACCGATGTAGGAAGTAATAGCACCTATATTTTAACTAAAGTAAAACAATCATCAGGTCTAGTCGGCACTTGGCAATTTAATCAAACTCACTTGTTTGCTTTCTTTGACACAGGATTCTATTTCTTGTTAGACACCGAAGGTGATTGCGATAACCCAGGAATTGAATATGGTAAATATTCAATAACATCCAATACACTTGCCGTAACAGAAGTGTTATATGACACCAACGGTTGCGGTGGATTACATGACACTTCGGATAGCACTAAAGTTAATGCAACTTATAGCATCTCCGGAACAAGCCTAACCTTGCATCCGCAAGGCGAAGACTCTGTTACCCTACAACGTAGTAACTAAAATACTCAGAAGCAGCTTAAGCCCGACTTAGGCTGCTTTAACCAATATGCTCAAAATGAATGGTACAACCCATTAATAAATGCATGAGTTCAATTTGCGAGTTGCATTGGGTTTTTTCATAAATATTTTTAAAATAAGTGCGCACCGAACTGAGGGTAATCCCGCAATGTTCCGCAATTTCTTCTAACTTATAACCATTCAACAACAACTCACACAACTCAAACTCACGTTTAGATAATTGATAAGCTTGCTGCAAATAGGCTTTAGACAAGGCATAGTGCTGATGTTTATCGGTCAGAAATACCGCAATTTGATGTTGTCCTGCATTTTGATGCTGCATATTTTTTAATTTAGAACAAGGTACGATAGTCAGCATTAATTGTTGTCCTTTCGCATCTGACAAAGACAATACACCGCCTACATCTGCGTTTAATGCCGACTGTCCCAACAACGCTGAATGTAATAGTTGATCTAAACGACTTTGATCATAAGCATGGGTTTTTAATCGATTATACAAATCCAAATCTAAACATGAATCGTGTTCCAGCATGCTTTGAGCTAAAGGGTTTGAATAAGTCAAACTCAGCTGATGATCAAGCAAAATTACACCTGTTTTTAAATGATCGAGCACGCTATACAAACTTAAATTTTCTTGTTCAACCAAACTAAACTGACGATGGATTTGTAAAGCACGGCGTAAATGCACACCCAAATGCTTTAAAAAATCCAACTCTTTTTGTTGATACGGCGCTACATCTGGCGCACGGTGTAATCCCAAAACCGCCCAGCGATGTGAACCCTGATCGAGCAAAACAGCCGAGATATAACTAATTCCCGTCGGATTCAAACACCGTTCATAAAAGATATATTCATCACTTTCAGGGTTTTCCCCATAATGCGATAAATCCGAGCTCGCTACTTGGCCCACACCTAAATTTTCCCACAATACTCGGTGTAACTGCATGTCAATCACACGAATCCGCTCATCACGATAGGCATGCAAAGCTTCATCTGGAATATTGTGACTAAATAAAAAATCGTAACTTGGACTAAATTGATCTAAGGCAGTAAAAATGGCGGTTTTACTGTCTGTATATTGAACAATTTTTTCAATTACTTGCGGCCATAAATTCACATCTACAGCGGCATCATAAATACTGCCTATAATTTCGTGTTCTCGGTTATCCATTTTTATCCCCTTTATGCCTACTCCAATCTGCATTACATTTATTTAATCATTTGTTTTTCTTATTGTTCTAAAAAGAATAATGAGTTTTATTCACAAAAAAAAGGAGTTTAGATACATATTACACATTTAATGTGTAAATAAAAAATAGCTAGGTGATTTTGTCTTTTCATGTGTGCAATCTCTACATTACAAAAACTACGCCATAAAAAAAACCCCGTATCTGACGATACGAGGTTTTTGAAGTTTGGGTACGCTGAGGTTTACATCATACCGCCCATACCGCCCATGCCACCCATATCTGGCATTGCTGGCTTGTCTTCTGGAATTTCAGTAATCATACATTCTGTTGTTAACATCAGGCCAGCAACAGACGCTGCATGCTCAAGTGCAGAACGAGTTACTTTTGCAGGGTCAAGAATACCCATTTCCAACATGTCGCCATATTCACCAGTCGCAGCGTTATAACCATAGTTACCTTCACCGTTCTTCACAGCATTGATTACTACAGATGGCTCATCACCAGCATTGGCTACGATTTGACGAAGCGGAGCTTCAATTGCACGACGAAGAATGTTGATACCTACGTTTTGGTCATCGTTAGCACCAGTCAGACCATCAAGTGCAGATGCAGCACGCACCAGTGCAACACCACCACCTGCAACAACACCTTCTTCAACCGCAGCGCGAGTTGCGTGAAGCGCATCATCCACACGGTCTTTCTTCTCTTTCATTTCAACTTCAGTTGCAGCACCAATTTTGATGACTGCTACACCGCCTGCTAATTTAGCAACACGTTCTTGAAGTTTTTCTTTGTCATATTCAGAAGTAGATTCTTCGATTTGCGCACGGATTTGCTGAACACGCTCAGAAATCTGATTTGCATCACCAGCACCATCCACAATCACGGTGTTTTCTTTAGAGACTGTAACTTTGTGCGCGCTACCCAAATGCTCTAGTGATGTTTGCTCCAAAGACATACCAATTTCTTCAGAAATAACCGTACCGCCTGTCAAGATTGCAATATCTTGAAGCATTGCTTTACGACGATCACCAAAACCAGGCGCTTTCACTGCACATACTTTAATGATGCCGCGCATGTTGTTCACAACAAGCGTTGCCAGCGCTTCGCCTTCAACATCTTCAGCGATGATCAGAAGAGGCTTACCTGTTTTTGCAACCGCTTCTAGGACAGTAATCAGTTCACGAATGTTGCTGATTTTTTTATCAACAAGAAGAATGAACGGGTTTTCAAGTTCTGCAGTCAAAGTATCTTGTTTGTTCGCGAAGTATGGCGAGATATAACCGCGGTCAAACTGCATACCTTCTACAACGTCAAGCGCGTCTTCAAAGCCTGAACCTTCTTCAACAGTGATTACGCCTTCTTTACCAACGCGTTCCATTGCTTCTGCAATTAACTTGCCCACAGTAGTGTCCGAGTTTGCAGAAATAGAACCTACTTGCTCAATCGCTTTCGTGTCAGAAGCAGGTTTAGCCGTTGCTCTAATGTCTGCAACGACTGCCTTTACAGCAAGGTCGATACCACGTTTCAAATCCATTGGGTTCATGCCCGCAGTTACAGATTTGATGCCTTCATTTAAAATGGCTTGTGCAAGTACTGTTGCAGTGGTCGTACCGTCACCTGCGATATCATTGGTTTTGCTAGACACTTCACGTACAAGCTGAGCACCCATGTTCTCAAACTTGTCTTTTAAGGTGATTTCTTTCGCAACAGATACACCATCTTTAGTGATGTGCGGTGCACCGAAAGAACGGTCAATCACTACGTTACGACCTTTAGGGCCTAAAGTTACTTTAACTGCGTCTGCAAGTACGTTTACACCTGCGATCATTTTTGTGCGAGCTGAATCACCAAATTTTACGTCTTTAGCTGACATGTTTAACTCCAAATATTTTTAAATAATGTTCAAATTTGCTTTGAATATGAGTTCTGAACTTAGCTTTCAAGTACCGCTAAAATATCAGACTCTTTCATAATTAGAAGTTCTTCACCGTCTACTTTAACTGTGGTGCCTGCATAAGTACCAAACAAGACTTTGTCGCCCACTTTTACGTCTAAAGCGCGTACGCCATTGTCTGTAATTTGACCATTACCTACTGCAATCACTTCACCTTGGGCTGGTTTTTCTGCAGCAGAACCTGGAAGCAAGATACCGCCAGCTGTTTTTGTTTCTTCTTCAACACGACGAATAACTACACGGTCATGTAATGGACGAATGTTGCTCATAAATAACTCCATCAGACTAGGTCTATGTACAGATTCCTGATGACGACTTATTTATTCCTTTGGTCATCATCAAAATAAATTTTAGATGACACAGTTGTGGGGATGGAAAAAAACGCTTCAAGGGGAAAAGCTAAAAATTTTTCAATTTTTGTTGTTTTTTTTAGACAAGTTGGCTAGATCGGTGATTTATTCTGCATTTTGTTGCCACAACACAAATTGCTTTTTTTCAGCATCAAAAATGTAATGCTGCACATCACCATTGTTACACAATACATTTAAGCTATTCGGCATACCTTGATGCAAACGATATGAAATTGCAGTACCCGCATGAATATCCAGCACAGGATGCGCTACACCTAAGGCATAAATTTGATTTAAGTCATACACGGCTGGTTGATGTAAATGCCCATGCAGCAAGGCATACAAACCATTTTTGCTCCACTGCTCTAAGGCAATTCGCCCCAACACTGGGCAATCTTTAATGCTGTGGCGATCATCTGGTGGTGTATAAAATGGTTGATGCGCCACCAAAATTTTAAACTTATTACTTGGCGCGGTTTGCAGCAAAGCATCAATCTCCTGAATTTGACTTAAAGAAATATGCCCGCGAGTATGAAAACGGCGTCGAATACTATTTACGCCTATCAGATAAAAATGTTGCGTTTCCAACACACTTTCCATGCGCCCAAAAAACAACTGATAACGGGCGAATGGACTCAAAAACCTTTTCCAGAGATGATACAGCGGAATATCGTGATTACCTGGTACTACCAAATACGGCACATCTAAACTGTCTAAAAAATGCTTACAGGCATAAAATTGTGCATAACGTGCGCGTTGAGTTAAATCGCCGCTCACCACTACCGCTTCAGGCTGCAATGATGCACACAACTGTTGAATCGCCTGCATACACGCGATATTTTCGGTGCCGAAATGCAAATCAGACAGATGCAATAACATGCGGCACCTTAATGTTGAGTGCATTCTTCTGCACCAAAATATGTAATGGCGGACGCATTTTGACAATTTCCCCATCTATCGCCACGGTCAGCTGCGTCTGTGTACTGTGAATTACCACCTGATCTGCAGCAAAACTATAAACATCACTGGCTTGATCTAGTTTGCCCTGAATCATTTGCCATAAAATTTTAAATAAAGTCAGCTTATCGCTTTTGGCAACCACGACACCCGCAACTTTGCCCTGTTCTGCCGCTTGCGCAATACGTAAATTCATTTCAGATAATTGCAATTGATTATTGCCAAAGAAAATCAACGGGGTTTTTAAGGGATAAAGTGTGCCATCGATTGCAATTTTTAATTTTAACTCTTTACGGTCACGAATCAGTACATCCAAACCTGAAGTATAGGCATGCAAAGGTAAACGTCCTAAATATTGGTTATAACGCTCGCGCTTTTGAATGAATAAAGGATACAAACCCAAACTGGCATTGTTTAAATAAATATGTTGATTGATTTGTGCCACATGCACAGCTCGCGTCGTGCCTGTGGCAATGACCTGTGCGGCTTCAATTAAATCTAGCGGAATATTCAGTAGGCGTGCCACATAATTAAACGTGCCCAAAGGCAAAATACCCATGGGGATAGATGTCCCTTTTAACTTTGCAGCAACCGTATTTAAAGTACCATCTCCACCCGCTGCCACCACCACACCCGCTAAATCAGGATGTTGATGACGTGCCAACACCTGTTGCATTAACGCATCAAAGCCCGTACTCGCCCCAATGTCAAAAGATTGAATTTCGAAGCCATGCTGCGATAAAACGTGCAACAACTCTTCATAAATATCGTCTTTATGATTGGCATGAAATCCAGATTTTTGATTATAAACAATCGATAAGGGCTGTAGCTGCATAAACCTCTGTGCCATTTTTTAAAGCTTTTGTTCTAATTTCAGTCAATTGATGCAGAATGAAAAGCAGCTTTATGTAAAATTCAAATGATGACCATTTATTAAATCAATGACAAACCGATCAAAAATTACAGACTCAAAACATTGAATTATATAAAAATAATTTAAATAAATAATGTCCATCAAATATTTAAATAATAAAAAATGCAGCAACCAAAAAATGTAAGTATATGTTTAATATACAGTATTATTAATTTATCCAAACTTTTTATCAGAAAGCCAAATCATGCCTAAGTCTTATTTTTTTTATGATTTTGTGCTTTAATACAGCCACTTTTTTTCATATTTCATCTGAACGATGTATCCCATTATTCAGATTGTACTTTGTACATCATTTGTACACATTTAAGATAGGCCTCACCATGACCCAAGTGAACGCACCAGAATTCGTTCGTCACCCTAAGCTTATTGCATGGGTTGAAGAAATTGCAAAGTTAACGAAACCAGCAAAAATTGAATGGTGTGACGGTAGCGCTGAAGAATATCAACGTCTTATTGACTTGATGATCGCTAACGGCACCATGCAAGCATTAAACCAAGAAAAACACCCTGGTTCGTACCTTGCAAACTCTGATCCTTCTGACGTTGCTCGTGTTGAAGACCGTACTTTCATCTGCTCTGAAAACAAAGAAGATGCTGGTGCGACCAACAACTGGGAAGCGCCAGCTGAAATGCGCGCTAAATTAAACGGTTTATTCGACGGCTCAATGGCTGGTCGTACCATGTATGTGGTTCCATTCTCTATGGGCCCATTGGGTAGCCACATTGCGCACATCGGTATTGAATTAACTGACTCTCCTTATGTTGCAGTTAGCATGTCTAAAATGGCTCGTATGGGTAAAGCTGTTTATGACGTACTTGGCACAGATGGTGAATTTGTACCTTGCGTACACACTGTTGCTGCACCATTGGCTGAAGGCGAAAAAGACGTTGCTTGGCCATGTAACAAAGAAAAATACATCGTACATTATCCAGAAACTCGTGAAATCTGGTCGTATGGTTCTGGTTACGGCGGTAATGCATTATTGGGTAAAAAATGCTTAGCGCTTCGTATTGCATCTGCAATGGGCCGTGAACAAGGCTGGTTAGCAGAGCACATGCTGATTTTAGGCGTGACTAATCCACAAGGCGAAAAACACTATATCGCAGCGGCATTCCCTTCTGCATGTGGTAAAACCAACTTCGCTATGTTGATTCCACCAGCAGGTTATGAAGGCTGGAAAATTGAAACTGTAGGTGACGATATTGCTTGGATCAAACCAGGTGAAGATGGTCGCTTATATGCAATTAACCCAGAAGCTGGTTTCTTCGGTGTTGCACCTGGTACCAATACCAAGACTAACCCGAACTGTATGGCAACCTTACACAAAGACGTAATTTATACCAACGTTGCTGTGACTGATAACGGTGAAGTATGGTGGGAAGGTCTAACCAAAGAAGTTCCTGCAAACTTAACAAACTGGAAAAACCAACCACACACTGGTGAAGAAAAAGCAGCTCATCCAAATGCGCGCTTCACGGTTGCAGCTGGTCAATGTCCTTCTATTGATGCTGACTGGGAAAATCCAGCAGGTGTTCCAATTTCAGCGTTCATCTTCGGTGGTCGTCGTGCAGACACAGTGCCTCTAATTTCAGAAGCATTTGACTGGGTAGATGGCGTTTATAAAGCTGCAACAATGGGCTCTGAAACGACTGCTGCTGCAGTTGGTCAACAAGGTATTGTACGCCGTGACCCATTCGCTATGCTTCCGTTTGCTGGTTACAACATGGCAGACTACTTCTCTCACTGGTTAGAAATGGGTGAGAAAGTTGGCGAGAAAGCAAAAGCTGCTGGCAACAAATTACCAGGCATCTACAACGTAAACTGGTTCCGCCGTGACGCAGAAGGCAACTTCGTATGGCCTGGTTTTGGTCAAAACATGCGTGTTCTTGAGTGGATCATTGATCGTTGCGAAGGTCGTGCAGACGCAGTTGAAACACCAATTGGTCGCGTTCCGACTTATGAACAATTGAACTGGACTGGTTTAGATTTCACTAAAGAACAATTTGAAACTGTTACAGCGCAAGACAAAGAACAATGGATCAAAGAGTTAGAAAGCCACACTGAGTTATTCAACAAACTTGGTGAGCGCCTACCTGCTGCATTGAAAGCACGTCAAGCTGCTTTACTTGAAGCGGTTAAATCTGCGTAATTCAACGCTGATTGCTAAGAAAAGGTCACTTCGGTGACCTTTTTTTATTGCCCTAATATTTTATGTGTTAAAAGCACCGAAATCCGCTCTTCAACAATCCCACCTGATGTGTAAATACTAAATAATACGAAGATTCAAGGTAAAAACATGACATCACAAGCACACGCTTATCAGCTCAAATATAGACAGCCTGCTACACCGCCAACAAAGCCATGCTTTGTCCTCTCAGCTATGGCATACTTCAAACAAGAATTAATGACTTCAAAACATGGGACATGATCATGAATAAAACCATGAAGAATACAATGATTATTTTGGCTATGACGGGACTTGGGTTAGGTTTATCCGCTTGTCAAAGTTTGCCTGAGCAAAACGAGAATAGTTTTGTTGGCTATAAAGTCGAAAGCAAAACTGATCGCACCGCAGTATTAGCCTACACTCTTGCAGGACGTCAAAACCAACAGCGCGATGAAAGTAAATTACAGCGTGCCTGCCAAAAAGAACTTGGTGCGCATAAAACTTATCAATTGCGGATTTTAAGTATTAATGAAGTGGTGAATCCTGCAGCCAACCAACAAGACCCGTATGGTCGCCAACTTGGGCAAAGCCGCACCTCTATTGGCTTATCGAACACACCTGAGCTACATAGCAGTGAAAACTATGCTACACGTCAGGCCTTAGATGCTCGCCCAAGCACACTGCGCATTGTGCGTTATAGCTGCAATTAATTCGCGCCACAAAACTGGCTTCCTATAAGACGTGATGAGTTATCGCGTCTTATAAAAACTCACATTACGGAACTCTTTGGCTTCATCCAAATCTGGCCATGTGGTCGCGCTGCGTTCATCTATTTTTATATATTGTGGATGACTAAAGTTTTTCACTCGGCTGTCTGCCACCCAAACTTCTGGGGCGAACTTTAAGAACTCATCTAAAAAAAAGCGATTGCATTGATCATAAAGTACATCAGCAGCCAACAATACATCCACTTGTTCTGCTTTGTATAGATCATCTAAATATTCAAGCACCACATCATTCAATTCAGCATTGGCTCGACAGGCTGCAAGGCTAATGGGGTCAATATCACAACAAATTACCCGTTTGGCACCTGCCATTTTTGCAGCAATCGCCACCACGCCCGAACCTGCACCAAAGTCTAAAACGACTTTATTTTTTACTTGCTGCGGTTCTGCCAATAACCATTGCGCCATTGCAAGTCCTGAAGCCCAACAGAAAATCCAGTACGGCGTATCATTCCAAATACGACGAATCACTTCATCATCTAGCTTGTCGGTCGGAAATACTGGTGGAATAAGCCAAAGTGAAATAGGCGTTTCAGGCAATTGCTGTGCCAGTAATTCACAATTTGGAATTACATCATGTAAAGCATCTAAAAGATGTTCAGGGGCTTTAGGAAATTGAAAGGTACAGCTCATTGGATTTTTATTCGTTCTAATTTAAAAAGTTCCCTCTGCTTTTTTAAAGGAGAGGGAGCATTCATTATTTTTACAATGAATTCCCCACTCTTTTTTAGGAGAGTTAGGGAGAGAATTTTTAAGCCCTCATCCCAGCCTTCTCCCTGAGCCGTATACGGCGCAAGAGAAGGAGCATCCATTATTTTCACAATGAATTTCCCCTCTCCTGAGCAAAATTTAAAGCACTGCTTTTAAATTGAAGCGCAAGAGAGGGTTAGGGAGAGGTCTTCATCAACCTAACGCTTTCTCAGCCGCTTCAACCGTTTGACGAATCAAAGTTGTAATCGTCATTGGGCCAACGCCACCTGGTACAGGCGTATATGCAGAAGCAATCTCTTCAATGCCTTGCAATTGGATATCTCCAACACCACCGCCATCACGTGGATGGAAGCCTGCATCAACAACCACAGCGCCTGGTTTGATCCAGTCTTTTTGAATCAATTCAGCTTTACCAACCGCACCAACAATAATGTCCGCTTGTTTCACAAAACTTGCAAGATCTTGGGTACGTGAATGGCAAATGGTTACTGTTGCATTGGCTTCAAGAAGCATCGCAGCCATTGGTTTACCTAAAATTGCCGAACGCCCCACAACAACGGCATGTTTGCCTGCAATTTCAATGTTTTTTTCTTTAAGAATGGTCATAATGCCTGCAGGTGTTGCAGAACCATATGCAGCTTCGCCCATTGCCATACGACCATAACCTAAACAGGTCACACCATCTACGTCTTTTGCAAGTGAAATCGCATCAAAACAAGCACGCTCATCAATTTGCGCAGGAACTGGGTGTTGCAACAAAATACCATGCACATCAGGATTGGCATTCAATTTTTCAATTTCTGCCAATAATTGTTCTGTGGTGGTTTCTGTTGGCAATTCTACTTTTAAAGAATCCATGCCCACACGACGGCAAGCATTGCCCTTCATGCGTACATAAGTTGCAGATGCACCGTCATCACCGACCAAAATAGTCGCTAGAATTGGGGTACGACCTGATTTTGCTTTTAACGCTTCTACACGTGTTAACAGATCAGCTTCAATTTGTTTTGCCAATGCACGACCGTCTAAAATTAATGCCACGGCACATCTCCAAATGTTGATATGAATCAATTTTGCAAATAATACATGATTATTTAGACTATTTTATTCTATATGTCGAATTAATGTGCATCTGCTCATTTAATAGTATTGTTTTTTTTTCAGAGCTTGCTAATATACGCATCACAAGACGCGGCGGGGTGGCAGAGTGGTCATGCAGCGGACTGCAACTCCGTGGACGCCGGTTCGATTCCGACCTCCGCCTCCAATCTTGTAAAACTATGCCCGAGTGGTGAAATCGGTAGACACAGGGGATTTAAAATCCCCCGCCCTCAAAGCGTGCCAGTTCGAGTCTGGCCTCGGGCACCATTTTAAAATAGATTAAAATGGTGCAAATAAAGAACCCAGCATTAAGCTGGTTTTTTTATGCCTAAATTTTAGGTTTTCCCCTCTTTATTCAATATTCAATGATGCCTCTATGAACCCTAAACAAGCGCTTCTTGATTTGCAGCAATTGCAACAACAATACCCTGCTGCATTTAAAAGAAATATTTTGTTTTATGGTTTTATTCAAAGCAAAGGCATGCTGGATGATTGGAAAGAAATGATTCCATGGGTCTTGGCCTGCCTGATTTTTATTCCTATTTCAATCAGTCTGGCGCACGGGATTCAAAACTTTGTAACGCAGTACGATGCCTTTCAAGCCAAGGCATTGGCGATTTTAGCCATCATGTTAGGTTTTATGCTGCTTCTACCTTATGTGTTGTATCAAATTAAACACAGTTCGGCATCGTGGTATCAACTACAGCAACATGCCACCATAAAAATAGCAGTATTGATTCTGCTACAAGCGGTAAATTTCGCCTATTTTCAGAGTGCAATTCTGCAAGGGATTTTATTCTTTTTCTGCATCAGTTTTGGTTTTGTACGTTTCTATAAAGAGAATATGTTCCGTGACCACATAAGCCTTGAACAAAAATATTGCTTAACGCAATTTCGCCGTGCTGCGTATTGGTCATATCGTCAAGCTGCTAAAATTCAATATCGGATGTATTTTTCCAATAAAAATAGCCCTCGTTTTGCCCAATTGAATCAGCAATATCAACATGCAATTCAGTTACATCAACAACTGATGCAGGTTGAACACAATTTATGTAAAAGCATTAAATACATAGATTTAGACAGTTATATTCAAGATAAACTCGATTAAAAACCTCCGCTTAATCATCAAAAAAAACCGAGCAACTTAGACTCGGTTTTCTGTAAATATCACACCAATTTTAAGCAGTTTTAGCGACATCAATGATTGGTTTTAAGTCTACACCATACTTCTGTTGATGACCACGCGTATCATCGAGTTTGTATTCACGTGCCTTAACCGTATCTATAAACTTCCAATCTGCAACCACTTGCGCACGATCAAAAGTCACCGTTAAATAACCACGTTGATTTAAGTTGCAATAATCCAGTTCATCAATCAGTTCTTGAAAGGCATATTCCAACGCTGCCATTTCGTCTGCAGGCACATTTAAGTAATACTCAATTCCGGGCGATGATACCGAGCTGGTCGCGAATTCCAACCCAACCTTATGATTTGTTTCATGTGTATGCAAGGTTGCAGCCCAAGCATTGTGAGTATCACCTGCCAACACCACTGCTTTTTTCCCAAGTTGCTGCAATGTCCCATACACAACTTCTCGCTCGTAGGCATAACCATCCCAAGCATCGAGGTTATAAGGTGCAACCGCATACAAACGTGCCTTATCTACTGCTGTCAAAGTTGGATCATTCGCTTTTAAACGCAATTTCAGCGTGACCAATTCTGTAATTTTCTGCTTCATTTGTGCAAGTGTTTCAGGTTGCTGATCACCATTGGTGATTTTCGCTAAAGGCAATAACAGTTCTTGTGGAATCAGCATTTTCGCCATCAACACTTGTTGAGCCAAAACATTCCAAGTAGCCTTAGACTGCCCCAACTGCTTTTGCAACCATTCTCGTTGAACTCCACCCATCAATGTGCGTTGATCACTAAATAAATCTGCCTGAAATTTAGCAGCATCAATACCTTCTGCCGTCATATAGTTAGCATAATCTAATTGCTTATGACGCGCCAAAATACGCGTATCCAGCATCATCAAATTCACCAAACCACCAAAATCAAACTGGCGATAAATATTCAAATGATCATTTTCTGCAACTGGACGAATTGGCATCCACTCGAAATAAGCCTGTAATGCCGCAATTTTACGTTCTATAAAGCTGCCTTCACCTTCTTGATGATTATCTGCACCCGCTTCCCAAGTATCATTACTGAGTTCATGGTCATCCCAAATGACAATAAATGGATGGCGTTGGTGAGCAGTCTGCAAATCAGCATCGGTACGATATAAAGCATAACGTTTACGATAATCATCTAACTTGATAATTTCTTTATCATTGTCTGCAGCAAAGGTACGTCCTAACTGTTTTGCATCGTCAGTCGCGTAGCCACCTTGTCCATATTCATAAATATAATCACCCAAGTGAATAATCACATCCAGATTGTTTTCCTGTGCCATTTCTTTATACACATGAAAATAACCTGCGGGATAGTTCGAGCAAGAACAGACCGCAAATTTCACTTGATCGCTGCGTTGTGGCAAGGTTTTGGTCTGTCCTATAGCAGAAACCGTATTACCAAAGCGGAAACGGTAATAATATTTAGTCCCTGCCTGTAAACGATCTGCGTCCACTTTAACAGTAAAATCTTGCGCTGCGCTGGTTTGTACTTTGCCAGTATTTACCAATTGCTTAAACGCCTCATCGCTGGCAATTTCCCAAACCACTTCAATGCATGCTGCCATGTCACTTGGCGTTGCACGTGTCCATAAAATGATACGATCATGCAGCGGATCACCACTGGCGACACCATGCAAAAACTGCACCTTTAATGCATTTTCTGCTGTATTTTCATTGTCATCACCACATGCAGTTAATGCGACTGGCAATGACAACGCCCCAAAACCAGCCAAACTTTTTTGAATCAGCTCTCGGCGAGTTAAGCGAATGTTCATGAATATTCCTTTTATTTTTCTTGAGCGCTCAACATAGAAATTTATGATTTCGCTTTGATCTCAAATTCATGAAATATTGATGACAAACAGCAGAAATATACTGCAAACCGAACTTTTTTCAAGCTAATAAGTTGAATTGATTGAAAAGAAAGCAATTGTAAATAAATTTACTTGCCAAGATTTATTTCGTCCTCTATTATTGCGCACATGCCCGAGTGGTGAAATCGGTAGACACAGGGGATTTAAAATCCCCCGCCCTCAAAGCGTGCCAGTTCGAGTCTGGCCTCGGGCACCATTTTAATGAATCAAATCATTCAAATGGTGCAAATAAAGAACTCCAGCATTAAGCTGGTTTTTTATGCCTAAAAAATATAATATTGAAAACGATAACACTTATGTGCCGATGATTTGAAATGTCTCTACAACGCTTTATCTTCTCTTTCAAATGGGTGATCTGTTTATGCTGCTTGCTCAGTTTTGCAAGCCATGCACAAAATCCCAGCCTTGAGTCAGCAACCGAATCCGTAAACCCAATTGAAACTGATGCAGAATTTTATGATGTTTTTGCAGGAACAGTGCAATATAAAAATCAAGAATTACAATTACGTCGTTGCAGCTTAGGCAACAATTTATATTTATTAAATTTCCAAAATCCTGAAGATAAAAAGCAACTCAAAACTTTGCTGCAACAAAATACAAAGTTTTGGGTCAATTTAATTGCACAGCCGAATGAACATAATGGGCTATATACGTTGAATGTTCGGGAAATTGCAGAACTACATACACAGCAAAGTTGCCATTTGGATGATGTTTTAGATGATTTATTGAATCACCCATAAATTAAAGCTGAAAGAGAGTGACCTATCACCACTCTCTCGTTGCAATCAACTCTTCCGTTTCAATCTCGAAATAACCTTGATCTTGCAACACCATCATCATCGCCTCAGCAATATAATCTGCTGCGGTATCGTCCAAATCTGAATCCAAATCTTCAAATTGTGGTTTCATTTTATTAATGGCTTGCACGGTCTGATCAGCAAAATGATAAATATCCGTTTCAGATAAATTGGATTTAGACACGTGTTTTGCAAACTGTTGAATCAGTTGTTTTAACTCAGCAACTAAAATATCAGGATAAAACTCATCATCAAACATCGGGAGAAGTAAATCTGCAAACATACAAGCACTCAAAAATACAGAGATTCAAGCGTGCCTATATAGCATAAGCAGGGCTTTAATTCTAGCTTCGCCCCAATTTGCATATTGCGATTAATTTGCCAACTGCATTGCTTGCCAGACTTTAATGGCGTCAGACATGGCTTTCACATCATGCGCACGCACCATACAAGCACCTTGCTGAATACTGAGTAAATGTGCCGCTACAGAACCAACTGCACGCTGTGTTGGCTCTGCCCCACCCAAAGCTTCACCAATAAAGCGTTTACGAGACAATGCCGATAAAATTGGATACCCCATACCATTAAGTTGATGCAACTCATTTAACAATTTCAGATTCTGTTGTGCATTTTTCGCAAAACCAAAACCCGGATCAATCATGATATTTTCAGGCTTGACCCCTACCGCCAAAGCATCAGCGACACGTTGCTGCAATTCTGCAATCACATCTGCAGTGACATCATCATATTGATCTAAATTGTTCATGGTGGTCGGTTCACCACGCATGTGCATAATAATCACGGGGATATTTAACTCAGCAGCTGTTTGCAACGCATTTGGACGGGTCAGCGCACGTACATCATTCCAGATATGCGCCCCCGCAGCTACGGCAGCACGAATCACTTCAGGCTGTGACGTATCAATCGAAAGCACTACATCATAAGTAGATAAGGCTTCCGCCACAGGAACCACACGACGAATTTCTTCTTCTACACTCACAGGACTAGCTCCCGGACGTGTAGACTCTCCGCCAATATCAATCACGGTTGCACCTTCGGCTATCATTTCCAAAGCACGCGCCACAGCAGCATCTTTTTCATTATGTCGCCCACCATCACTAAACGAGTCTGGTGTCACATTTAGAATTCCCATCACATGCGGCTGAGATAAATCTAAACGCAAACGTCCACATTGCAATACACGTTTGGGTAATGGCATTAGCTGCATGCTGGTCTTCCTTTCAATTTGAAAAGCTTATTTTAACAAGGCTAATTTTAAAGATGTGGAATTCTTTTCGATGAGCGTCAACAGACCCTAATATTCCGGTCACAACTGCACATAAACCACACGAATAAAAAAAGAGCCTTTATACAAAGACTCTTTTTTAACATCATGTGAGCTGATTAGCTCGCTGGTAATGGTGGCGGTGTGCTTGGACCATCGGTTGGTGTTACATCAATCACAGGATTGTCTGCAATATACACCTTCGGTGGCTGTGGCTCACGACCTTCCATAATGTCACGGATTTGGTCACGATCAATGGTTTCCCATTCCAACAATGCTTTTACCATTGCGTGGGCAATGTCTTGGTTATTTTCCAAAATATCGCGGGCAACTTTATATTGCTCATCAATAATACGACGAACTTCAGCATCCACTTGTTGCTGGGTGGCTTCAGAAATGGTACGGCTGCCTAAACTACCCATGAATGATTGTTGTGTATCGTCTTCATAGACCATTACGCCTAACTTGTCAGACATACCGTATTTGGTCACCATCGCACGTGCTAATTTAGTCGCACGCTCAAAGTCATTCGATGCACCTGTCGACATTTGATTAATAAAGACTTCTTCTGCAATACGACCACCAAACAAGATAGACAAGTCGTTCAGCATTTTGTCTTTATAATGGCTAGTTTGGTCATGTTCAGGCAATTGCCATGTCACACCCAATGCCCAGCCACGTGGCATAATCGTTACTTTATGCACAGGGTCTGTACCCGGCAGCATTTCAGCAACAATCGCATGACCTGCTTCATGATAAGCCGTTGCACGACGTTCTTCTTCACGCAGCACCATCGACTTACGTTCAGGGCCCATATACAACTTATCTTTAGCATCTTCAAAGTCGTGCATATCCACCGTATTTTTATTACGACGGGCAGCAAACAATGCAGCTTCATTCACAAGGTTTGCCAATTGCGCACCAGAGAAGCCTGGTGTACCACGTGCCAAGACTTTGACATCTACACCTGTAACTGAAGGCAGTTTTTTCAAGTGAACATTCAGAATTTGCTCACGACCTTTAATGTCTGGCAAGCCAACCATGACTTGACGGTCAAAACGACCTGGACGCAATAAAGCTTTATCCAGTACATCGGCACGGTTTGTCGCAGCGATAACAATAATGCCTTCATTGCCTTCAAAACCATCCATTTCAACAAGCATTTGGTTAAGTGTTTGCTCACGTTCATCGTGACCACCACCTGTACCTGAACCACGGTGACGACCTACCGCATCAATCTCATCAATAAAGATGATACACGGTGCATGACGTTTAGCTTGCTCGAACATATCACGGACACGAGAAGCACCCACACCCACGAACATTTCAACGAAGTCAGAACCAGAAATGCTAAAGAATGGCACTTTGGCTTCGCCAGCAATGGCTTTGGCCAATAAGGTTTTACCTGTACCCGGTGGACCCACCATCAACACACCTTTAGGAATAGTTGCACCTAAACGCTTGAATTTAGCAGGGTCTTTTAAGAAATCTACAATTTCAACCACTTCTTGTTTTGCTTCGTCACAACCTGCAACATCGGCAAATGTGACTTTAATTTGGTCTTCAGACAACATTTTGGCTTTAGATTTACCAAAGCTCATCGGGCCGTTTTTACCACCTGCACCGCCACCCATGTTGCGCATAAAGAACATGAATAACAAAATGATTAAAAGTACAGGGAAACTTGCGATCAATAGTTGCATTAACAAACCTTGACGTTGAGGTGCAGTACCTTCAACAACAACGTTGTTTTTAATCAGATTCGGCATCAGTTCAGGGTCTTGAACTGCTGGACGAATGCTTTCAAAGGACGAGCCGTTGACTTTTTCGCCACTAATTCTTTCGCCATCAATTGTGACTTGCTTAATTTGACCAGCATTCACCGCTGTAACAAACTCTGAGTAGTTCATTGCAGTTGGCTTTTCACTGTTATTGATGTTGCTGAAAATTAGAATCAGCACACCAAGTATAATCAGCCACAATACGGCATTCTTGAAGAGATCGCTCAAAGCTTTATTCCCATATCAATCTAATTTGATCATGCCCGTTACTGGGTGACCTTTCATTCAAAAAGCTGAAGATCAGCTAGACAATTCGTTAAAAACGTACAAAATGCACAATTTTTAACGGCTTGGCAAGTAAACTTTATTTAGACGCCTTTTTACGTCCTTGTCCAATAAGGAATACTTCTTTGGAACGCGCCCGTGAAGCAGCGGGTTTTGCTGTCTTTAGAACATCAAAACTGTCCACCACCTGTTTACGAAATTCGTCAAACCCCGAACCTTGGAACACTTTAACCACAAACTGGCCATTGGGTCCCAATACACGGTTGGCAAAATCGAGCGCCAACTCGCATAAGTAAATTTGACGCGGTTGATCTACAGCTTTATTACCTGATGTATTGGGGGCCATATCAGAAATTACAACGTCTACCGTGCGTCCGTTTAAAATATTTAACAATTTTTCGAACACTTCCTCTTCACGGAAGTCACCTTGTAAAAAGGTCACATCTGGTAGTGCGTCCATTTCCAAAATATCGGAAGCAATCACCAAGCCTTTGTCGCCCACAAGTTGCCCTGCAATTTGTGACCAACTGCCAGGAGCAGCACCTAAGTCCACCACAGTCATGCCGGGTTTGATCAGTTTATATTTTTCTTGAATCTCAAGTAGTTTGTATGCAGCACGTGCACGATACCCTTCTTTTTGTGCTCGTTTCACAAAGGGATCATCTAAGTGCTCTCTCATCCACGCACGACTACTTTTGGATAACTTTTGGTTGGTAATGCGTGTTGCCATAACTCTCTTAATAATGAATAGACATCTAAATTGCGATTGTACGTGAAAATTCACCCGCTTGCAGTAGACATCTGTATCTAAATGCCAAGAACTGACCTATTTTTTCTATTAAATCCATCGCTTATTTCTGTACTGAGGCTTAAAAAAGTCACTTTGACTGTTACAGAGAAATATCACCAAGTATTCAGTTTCAATATTTCTACATGGCAGTAAGATCACAGATTATTTGCATAGAATTTACAGCGTTTCAAACTGGCTTTTGTTATACTAAGCCGTTTTTAAAATTAGGTTATCTTTATGGCGGCTCTATCTATTCAGGAACGCAAGCGTTTACGTCAAATTGGTCATGCACTCAACCCTGTAGTGATGATTGGCGGGCAAGGTTTGACTGAAAATGTGATTGAAGAAACCAACCGTGCTTTAAACGATCACGAATTGATTAAAGTCAAAATTGGCGGTGAAGACCGTGAAGTACGTGCAGCTGTGATTACTGAAATTGCTGCAGCAACTGGTTCTGAAGTTGTACAAAGCATTGGTAAAATTGTCTTGCTCTATAAAAAAGCAGCCAAACAAAATGCTAAATTATCTAATTTAGTTCGCCACGCTCACTTGTCTAACTAATCTCCCTCAATGGCAAGTTACGAACTCAGTGCATTTAACCGTCAATTTCAGGCCATTTCTTTGGTCGGTGCAATTGAACAACAAAGCCCATTTACGTTAAATGTTGGCTTTTGGCTGCGCGATCCAAATCAGTGGGTCGAATGGCCTGCTTTGGTGGCGTCACATCCACGTCAGGATTTTTTGTGGGAACACACCTGCTTTGAAATGTTCATTGGCGTTCAGGGCGAAGATTTTTATCGTGAAATCAATTTATCCCCTTCTCAAGCTTGGCAAGCCTACGCCTTTGAAGAATATCGTTATCCTGAGCAAATGCCGCCCGTGGCTGCGTACGATATTGAACTGAATCAGCTGAAACGCACCCATTATGGTTTGAATGTGAGTCTGGATTTAACCGAATTTATGCTGAAACATAAACTGAAATGGACAGATTTGTTTATAGGTCTAACGGCTGTGCTCAAAACCAGTCAGGGCGAACAGTTTTATGCCATGCAACACAGCAGTCCTGCAGCCGATTTTCATAATAAACGAGATTGGTTACATCAATTCTAATCTTGACTAGTTTCAAAATGCATAATTGGATTTTCATTTTGTACTTGAGCAGAAATTTGAATAAAAAAAGTGAGGCCGAACCTCACTTTTTTATGGCTGATTAGGCTATAAGTCTTACTTGTTTAAGCTTGATCAGTCTCGTCATTCGTTTCTGTTTTTTGTGGATTAACTTTTTTCCACGCTTCCAAAGTGTGTTCTTTAGAACGCTGAAACGTTTCAACCAATTGGTCTTTATGTTTCACTGAAATGCTGCTGACATCTTCTTTCAACTCTTTACCCAGTTTAGAAAGATCATCAATAATTGCGCTAAATTCAGTTTTCACAAAGTCTTTTAATTCACCCAAATCTTTAGGTGAACTGCCAAATTGTGCTTTTAAAGCTTCAATTCTTTGCAACACATCTTGCTTTAACTGACCCAATTGCTCTTGCACGCTGGCATTGAGTTGTTTCGCTTCGGCTTGAAGTTTTTCTTGCGTTTCCGCAACCACATCAAGCACCTGTTCTTTGGCATCATGAGTGACTTTTTCAAGCTTTTCAGCACCCTCATGCACCGCATCTTTGATTGCTTTATTGTCAGCTACTGATTTTTCTTGTTCAGTCATTTTGCTTCACCCAAGGTCGTTGTTGTTTATATTTTCAGCATAAGTGAATTTGCTCGAATATGGGTTTTGTATTGTTAGACAATCGTAGATTACTTACATTTTACTACATTGCTAAAACATAAATCGGCTAAAAAAAGCAAGCCCTTTATCTTACATATTCATCAGAAACTGAATGGACTTTTGGTGAGCTCATGCGTATAATGCAATGTTAAGTTCAAGCGAGCAGACATAGGAGGGTAGGTTTAAACATTGACCTTCCTTTTTTTTCGTCTACTCGCTTTTTTACAGCCCTATTTTTGTGGTTTTAGTTCAGGAGCTTTGGTTTGAGCACCCCCGCCATTTTAGCCCTTGCCGACGGTACAATCTTTAAAGGTACGTCTATCGGTGCAACGGGAAGTACGACTGGTGAAGTCGTTTTTAACACTGCCATGACTGGCTATCAAGAAATTTTGACCGACCCGAGTTATGCACAGCAACTTGTGACTTTAACTTACCCGCACATTGGGAACACAGGTTGTAATGATGAAGATGTCGAGTCTGGTCGTATTCATAAAGTATGGGCAAACGGTTTAATTATCCGTGATTTGCCTTTACTACACAGTAACTTCCGTTCTAATCAATCTTTAGCGGAATATTTGCAAGCACACAACGTGGTTGCGATTGCAGATATTGATACCCGTAAATTGACCCGTATTTTACGTGCCAAAGGTGCGCAAAACGGCTGTATTCTTGCTGGTGAAAATATCACTGAAGAAGAAGCAATTGCTAAAGCACGTGCATTTGGCGGCTTAAACGGCTTAGATCTTGCAAAAGTATGTTGTGATCCTGAAGGTTTTGAATGGACTGAAGGTTCATGGGAACTTGGCAAAGGCTTTACTCAACCTGAACTTAAATATCATGTGGTTGCATACGATTACGGTGTCAAAACCAACATCCTGCGTATGCTGGCAGACCGCGGTTGTAAACTGACCGTTGTTCCTGCACAAACCCCTGCTGAAAAAGTCCTTGCATTAAACCCAGATGGCATTTTCTTGTCAAATGGCCCTGGCGATCCTGCTGCATGTGACTACGCAATTGAAGCTGTAAAAACAATTGTAGAAACCACGAATACTCCTGTATTTGGTATCTGTTTAGGTCACCAAATTCTTGCACTTGCATCAGGTGCAAAAACAATGAAAATGCCGCACGGTCACCACGGCGCAAACCATCCTGTACAGAACTTAGAAACTGGTACAGTGATGATTACTTCTCAGAACCACGGCTTCGCGGTAGATGAAAGCACCTTACCAAGCAATGTATGTTCAACGCATCGTTCATTGTTCGATGGCACAAACCAAGGTATTCATCGTACAGACAAGCCTGCATTTAGCTTCCAAGGTCACCCAGAAGCAAGTTCAGGTCCACATGACTGCGCACTCTTGTTCGATCATTTCATCGAACTTATTGAAGCCGCTAAGAAGTAATTAAGGAGCGAAATAATGCCTAAACGTACGGATATTAAAAGCATCTTAATTATTGGTGCTGGTCCTATTGTTATTGGTCAGGCTTGTGAGTTTGACTATTCTGGTGCTCAAGCATGTAAAGCGCTGCGTGAAGAAGGTTACCGCGTTATTTTGGTAAACTCGAACCCTGCGACCATCATGACTGACCCTGCAATGGCAGATGCAACTTACATCGAACCAATCACTTGGCAAACTGTTGCAGCAATCATTGAAAAAGAACGTCCAGATGCAGTACTACCGACCATGGGTGGTCAAACTGCACTGAACTGTGCGCTTGCACTAGATGCCAACGGTATTTTAGAAAAATACAATGTTGAATTGATTGGTGCGACCAAAGACGCTATTGAAAAAGCTGAAGACCGCAAATTATTTGACCAAGCTATGCGCAAAATTGGTCTTGAATGTCCAAAAGCGGCAATTGCTGAATCTATGGAAGAAGCGCTGGAAATTCAATCTCGCTTCGGCTTCCCTGTAATTATTCGTCCATCATTCACCATGGGTGGTTCTGGTGGCGGTATTGCATACAACAAAGAAGAATTCCTAGAAATCTGTGAACGAGGTTTCGATCTTTCCCCAACCAAACAATTATTGATTGATGAATCATTGATTGGCTGGAAAGAATACGAAATGGAAGTTGTTCGTGACAAAAACGACAACTGTATTATCGTATGTTCAATTGAAAACTTTGACCCAATGGGCGTGCACACTGGTGACTCAATCACCGTTGCTCCTGCGCAAACTTTGACGGACAAAGAATACCAATTGATGCGTAATGCATCTTTAGCGGTACTTCGTGAAATTGGTGTAGAAACAGGTGGTTCTAACGTTCAGTTCGGTATTTGCCCGAATACTGGTCGTATGGTTGTGATTGAGATGAACCCACGTGTATCTCGTTCATCTGCACTTGCATCTAAAGCCACTGGTTTCCCAATTGCAAAAGTTGCAGCGAAATTGGCTGTGGGTTATACCCTTGATGAACTGAAAAATGACATCACAGGCGGTACCACTCCTGCGGCATTTGAACCATCAATTGACTACGTTGTCACTAAAGTTCCACGTTTCAACTTTGAAAAGTTCCCGCAAGCAGACGCGACTTTAACCACACAGATGAAATCTGTAGGTGAAGTCATGGCAATTGGCCGTAATTTCCAAGAGTCTGTAAATAAAGCGCTTCGTGGTTTAGAAACTGGTGCGTGTGGTTTTGACGAACAAATTGAAGTGGGTGCTGAAGGCGCACGCGACAAAATTTTAGTTGAATTAAAAGTTCCAGGCCCTGAGCGTATTTGGTACGTGGCTGACGCATTCCGTCATGGCTTTAGCTTGGACGAAGTTTTTGAAGCGACCAAAATTGACCGTTGGTTCTTAATTCAAATTCAAGACATCGTGAACACTGAAAATGAAATCAAAACTTTAGGTTTTGGTGATCTAAACGCTGACAACATCCGTTCGTTCAAACGTAAAGGTTTATCTGACCTACGTATTGCGAACTTGATGGGTATTTCACAAAAGCAATTCCGTAAACACCGTTGGAACTTGGGCGTAACCCCAGTTTATAAACGTGTAGATACCTGTGCTGCAGAGTTTGAATCTGACACAGCATATATGTATTCAACTTACGATGAAGAGTGTGAGTCGAATCCTTCAGCGAAAGACAAGATCATGGTGATTGGCGGTGGTCCAAACCGTATCGGTCAAGGTATCGAATTCGATTACTGCTGTGTACACGCTGCGCTTGCAATGCGTGAAGATGGTTATGAGACCATCATGGTGAACTGTAACCCTGAAACAGTATCTACCGATTATGACACTTCAGACCGTTTGTACTTTGAACCAATTACTTTGGAAGATGTGCTTGAAATCGTACGTACTGAAAAGCCAAAAGGCATTATCGTACAGTACGGTGGTCAAACTCCATTGAAATTGGCACGCGCTTTAGAAGAAGCAGGTGCGCCAATTATTGGTACATCACCAGATGCGATTGACCGTGCAGAAGACCGTGAGCGTTTCCAGCAAATGATTCAACGTCTGCAATTGCGTCAGCCTAACAACAGCATTGTAAAATCTGCTGAAGAAGGTATCGCAGAAGCAGCGAAAGTGGGTTACCCGCTCGTTGTTCGTCCATCTTATGTATTGGGTGGTCGTGCAATGGAAATCGTGTATAACGAAGAAGAATTGAAACGCTACTTGCGTGATGCAGTTCAAGCATCTAACGATGCACCTGTACTGTTAGACCGTTTCTTGGATGATGCGATTGAAGTTGACGTAGACTGCGTATCTGACGGTAAAGATGTGGTGATTGGCGGTATTATGCAGCACATCGAACAAGCAGGTATTCACTCTGGCGACTCAGCATGTTCAATTCCACCTTATTCATTGTCAGATGAAGTACAGGACGAAATGCGTCGTCAAACTGTTGCAATGGCAAAAGAGTTGGGCGTTATTGGTCTAATGAACGTACAGTTTGCAGTGAAAGGCAATGACGTTTATATCTTGGAAGTGAACCCACGTGCATCACGTACTGTTCCGTTCGTTTCTAAGTGTATTGGCGAATCATTGGCTAAAGTTGCAGCACGTTGTATGGCAGGTCAATCTTTAGAAGCACAAGGCTTTACTAAAGAAATTATTCCGCAACACTTCTCTGTGAAAGAAGCTGTGTTCCCATTCAACAAGTTCCCTGGTGTAGACCCTGTGCTTGGGCCTGAGATGAAATCTACAGGTGAAGTGATGGGTGTGGGCAAAACTTTTGGTGAAGCATTCTATAAAGCTGTGTTAGGCTCGAATGATCGCTTACCAGGAATCCCAACTGAAGGCGAAGTAAAACATGCATTCTTATCTGTACGTGAGTCAGATAAACCGCATGTGGCGCGTATTGCAAAACAATTGGCTGATTTTGGCTTCAAACTTGTTGCAACGGGTGGTACGCATAAAGTCATCACCGATGCAGGTATTGAGTGTGAACGTGTGAATAAAGTGACTGAAGGTCGCCCACACATTGTAGACCGCTTGAAAAATGGTGAGATTCACCTCATCATCAATACTTCTGAAGGCAAACAAGCTCAGCAGGATTCATTCTCAATCCGTCGTTCTGCATTGCAAGGTAAAGTGTATTACACCACGACCTTGAATGGCGCAGATGCTGTATGCCAAGCCTTAGCGATTAAATTACCAATGGATGTATATCGCCTGCAAGATCTTACTGTAGGTTAATACATTTCAATAAAGTCCCGTCACCTTTCGGGTGGCGGGCTTTTTTCATTTATAGACTTCAATATTTTTAAAGAGGGACAACATGCAACGTTATCCTATGACGCCTGAAGGTAAACACGCTTTAGAGCAAGAATTACAACAACTTAAATCGGTTGAACGTCCACGTATTACTGCAGCGATTGCAGAAGCGCGTGAACATGGCGATTTAAAAGAAAATGCTGAATACCATGCCGCACGTGAACAGCAAGGTTTCTGCGAAGGTCGTATCCAAGATATCGAAGGTAAATTAGGCGCTTGCCAAGTAATTGATGTTAAAGAATTGGAACAAAACGGACGTGTGGTTTTTGGTGTGACTGTGACCATTGAAAACCTAGACACCGAAGAGCAAAAAACCTACAAAATTGTAGGTGATGATGAAGCTGATTTTAAAATCAATAAAATTTCAGTGAATTCGCCTATTGCACGCGGTTTGTTGGGCAAAAATGAAGGCGATGAAGCCAAAATTGTCACTCCGCAAGGCGAAGTGGAATATGAAATTGTAAATGTAGAATATCTTTAAGTTTTAATAAAGATGACTACACGCGATGCCCCTCTTTGAGGGGTTTTTTATTGCCTATAAATCATACAGCCGAGCTTATAGATTATACTGCGATAAAAATAGAGGAAAATAAGATGGAAAATCGCATCATTCATGCATTTGTTTATGCGCTTTCTGGGGCTGTGTTAGGACTGATTTTAATTCCAGTCTGGGGACTCTTTATCAATACACAAACCAGTCCTGTCAGTATCGTATTGGCATCATCACTCTTTTTTGCTATTTGGGGATTCTTATTTCCAAACAGTGTTAAAAATGTTTTTATGTATTTGTGGAATTTTTTAAGATAGATACTTTAAGCTTTCAAATCACTAAAGTGTAGTGGTCAACTAATATTTTGAATATTCCCTCTCCTTCTAGGAAAGGGCTAGGGAGAGGTTCAAAATTTCAGATATAATCCCCTCATCTCTCCACACGAAAAAACCATGTCCGAAACGCTGATTAATTCCCCTGTTAAACACTGGTGCGAATTTGAGTTCATCTCCAAAACTGTGAAAAACCCCAACATCCACATCAAAGGCAATTACTCTTATTATTCAGCCTATTGGGATCAGGGTTTTGAACGTTGTGTGGTGCGTTATTTACATGACAAACCTGCAACAGCAGACAAGCCAATTGATCAATTACATATTGGCAATTTTGTCTGTTTTGGTGCGGAATGCGTGATTATGATGGGTGGCAATCAATTGCATCGCAGTGACTGGGTTTCGGCTTTTCCGTTTGATACTCGCAGTTTTGTTGCGGCAGGTGATACCACAATTGGCGATGGCTGCTGGATTGGCAGTCGCGCCATGATTATGCAAGGTGTTGAACTAGGCGAAGGTGCAATTGTGGCGACAGGTGCAGTGGTTACGCAAGATGTACCGCCTTACGCTATTGTGGCAGGTGTGCCTGCCAAAGTAATTAAATACCGCTTTAGTGAAACAGAGATTGCTCAACTTTTGGCGCTAAAACTGTATGATTTTGATGAAAAATATTTACTGAAAATCCGCGAACAATTGCAGAGTAATGATGTCAATCAACTGATCGATTTTTTGACAAACACGCAAACAAAAAATGACTAAAACTTTAGTTGAATTGAAAGCACAGCTTCATAATTTCATGCTAAATTAAGGTGAAATAAGGACTTACAGCACTCAATTATCTTTATGAAATTACTGGGTTTTATTCTATATGAATTCAGCGTAAGATAAGACAGGACTCAGAGCGAATATTTTATTAAAGTATTGAAATTACAATAAGGAGAAACACTCATGGCTTACCAAAACATCCTCGTACCAGTGGACGGTTCTGAAACTTCTTTTGCCGCTGTTGCAAAAGCTGCTGAACTTGCAAAAGCATTTGGTAGTAAAATCACTGTGGTACAAGTACTTACACTTGACCCGTATATTGCTGCAGAATACATCACTGCAAACCAAACCAATGACTTGATTGAACGCGCTCGCGCTTCTATCGTAAAAACTTTAGAAGAAGCAAAGCAAAAATTCACTGAACAAGGTGTTGAAGCTGAAACTAAACTACTTGAAGGTCAAGTAATTGCACGCGAAATTACCAATGCTGCAAAAGACTTAAATGCTGACCTTATCGTGATTGGTTCACATGGCCGCACTGGCTTGAAAAAATTATTCTTAGGTAGCGTTGCGCAAAGCATCCTAAGTGAAGGTACAACACCTGTATTGGTTGTACGTCAATAAGATTGCGTGTTCCTCATTTCTACGGAAGTGAGGAACTTCCCCTCTCATTTAGATTTCTTTGTTTGTTCTAAAATTTTTATTTGCAGCACTCTATTCAGCAAATTTTCTCAGTATCACCATATCTCAATATTAAACGCTCGATTTAGCAGCTCAGTTTAATTCTGCCATTGGTATTGTTTTAAATTCACCTTTTCTGCAATTACCACAATCCCTTCTTCCTGTAATTTTAAAGTTTGTATATTTTCTCCTTGGGCGTTTAGTTTGCTTAGGCTAATTTTTCCTTGCGCATTAATCACCCGATGCCACGGCACAGTATGTTCTGCCGATAAATGCCTGAGGACATAACCGACCAAACGTGCATGTTTGGGCAGACCCGCTAGGCGTGCCACTTGCCCATAGGTCGCAACCTGACCTGCTGGAATCAAACACACCACGTTCAAAATCATGTGTGCTAATTCATCACTCGGTTTACGGCTTAACGTTGTTTGCATCTATCCACTCGCATTCATTTAGCCTATAAAAAAGGAGCGACTGGCAGCACTCCTTTTGTTTATAAAACTTGATTTTTAAGTCAGTTAAATTGCGGCATTGAATGTATCACAATCACTGATCAAGCCTGATTTTAAGCCAGTCTGGAACCATTGTACGCGCTGTGCACTGGTACCATGCGTAAAGCTATCAGGCACGACTTGCCCACGTGCACGTTTTTGTAAATAGTCATCGCCAATTTTATGTGCCGCATCCATTGCTTCTTCAATATCACCTTGTTCGAGGAATTGAGTACGTTGATGGTTATGATGCGCCCACACTCCCGATAAACAGTCCGCTTGTAATTCCTGACGTACCGAAAGCTGATTACCCTGTACTTCGCTGACTTGCTGACGTGCTTTATGCACTTGTTCTGAAATCCCTAAAATGGTCTGAATATGATGCCCAACTTCATGCGCCACCACATAGGCTTGAGCAAAATCGCCCGCCTGATCATTTCGGCTTAATTCAGTCTGATTTTGTTCACCACCAATGCCCATTTGCTGACGCATGGCTTGGAAGAATGAAGTATCAATATATACTTTTTGATCGGCAGGACAATAAAATGGCCCCATTGCCGATTGTGCCGTACCACAGCCAGAATTGACCACACCTGTAAATAACACCAGTTTAGGTGGTATATATTGGCTATTTAACTGCTGCTGAAACACTTGTGACCACGTATCTTCTGTATCGGCCAAAACAGTGCCCACAAACTCCATCGCCTCTTGTTGTTCAGGAGTTGGATTATCTAAACCTTTAGTTTCAGCACTTTGCGCATGTGAGGTGACTTGCTTGGTCGCTTGATAAGCCGATTGCGGATCGATGCCAAAGAACTTCCATGCAACAAAGGCCACCACTAAGCCCAAAATACTGATACCGCCCGCTTTTGCTCCACCGCCACCACGGCGGTCTTCTACATTCGTGCTAACTCGACGACCTTTCCAACGCATTATTCTTATCCTTCTCTTAAACTCTGATAATAGATTAAGCCGATTTAGACTTTGACCACACTTTTTGAACAAGTGCGACCACAATCACCACCAAGATGCCTGCCAAAATACCCACGACAAGGTTCATCAACATTGGCGTGACTGAACCTACAATACTGCCCATCGTTGGAATGTCTTGTACATACTCTACCGTATCTTCTGTGAAATGGTGCACAAAAGGAATAGCATGATTGATAATTCCTCCACCAACCAAGAACATCGCTGCAGTACCCACCACAGATAAAGTCTTCATTAAAATTGGAGCAAATGCCAGTAAACCACTCCCAATACGTTGTTTAAAATTGGCAGCTTGTTCTGTGAGGTATAAACCAATGTCATCAATTTTGACAATTAACGCAACGAACCCATAGACACCCACCGTCATGGCAATCGCAATTAAACTTAATACTGTCACTTTGGTTAGAAAGCCTGCCGCAGCCACAGTCCCCAAAGAAATCACCACAATTTCCGCCGATAAAATAAAGTCAGTACGCACAGCACCTTTAATTTTTTCGGTTTCATAAGCCGCAAGGTCTTGCTCAGTTTGAATTAGCTCAAGTTGCGCTTCTTTAGCCGTTTGGGCTTTTTTGTGTTGTAAGGTGTGCATGATTTTTTCCACACCTTCATAACTTAAAAATAGACCACCAACCACCAATAAAGGATTGATTAACCACGGCGCAACGACACTAATTAATAACGCGAGCGGTACTAAAATTAGCTTATTGATGAATGAACCTTTAGCCACACGCCATACCACAGGCAACTCACGCTCTGCAGGTACACCACTGACTTGCTGCGCATTCAACGCCAAATCATCGCCCAAAACCCCTGCGGTTTTTTTTGCAGCCATTTTGCTCATAACTGCCACATCATCTAAAACTGTTGCAATGTCATCTAATAAAAGTAATAAGCTGCTCGCCATTGCGTTGTTATCCTTATATGATTTTCAAGTTATTTTAAAACTGAATTTATATAGGGTCTGTATTTACTTCATTAATTTTTACAGCAAAATTTTTTACAGCAAATTCTATTCAACTCACTTAAGGAAGTGACATTGAAAAATGTTATGCCTTACAATGTAGCAATTCATCGGTACATAGATGTCGTAGATACGACTTGGAATAAAAAATGAGTAATCAAGATAATCGTCCTGTGATTTTGACAGGCGATCGTCCAACTGGACAACTACATTTAGGTCACTTTGTGGGTTCTTTACGTTCACGTGTAGGTTTACAAGACTCACATCATCAACACCTGTTACTTGCCGATGCTCAAGCCTTAACTGACAATGCCGATAACTTTGAAAAAGTCCGTCGTAATATTATTGAGGTAGCAACCGATTATTTAGCGGTGGGGATTGATCCAACAAAAACCACCATTTGCGTGCAATCTTGCCTGCCTGCATTAAACGAACTCACCATGTTGTATTTAAACTTCGTGACTGTGGCACGTTTGGAGCGTAACCCAACCATTAAATCTGAAATTCAGATGCGTGGTTTTGAGCGTGATATTCCTGCAGGTTTCCTGTGCTACCCTGTAGCTCAAGCAGCCGATATTACTGCATTTAAAGCAACGGTCGTTCCTGTAGGTGAAGACCAAATTCCAATGATTGAACAGACCAATGAAATTGTGCGTCGGGTGAATCGTCAAATTGGTCATGACTTGCTACCTGAATGTCAGGCATTGTTGTCAAATGTCGGACGTTTACCTGGTTTTGATGGTAAAGCGAAAATGTCAAAATCACTGGGCAATACCATTGTGTTAGATGCCACAGACAAAGACATTAAAAAAGCTGTCAATGCAATGTACACCGACCCAAATCACCTGCGTATCGAAGACCCAGGTCAGGTTGAAGGCAACGTAGTATTTACTTATTTAGATGCCTTCGATACCAACAAAGAAGAACTTGAAGAACTGAAAGCGCATTATCGTCGTGGTGGTTTGGGCGATGGTACGGTGAAAAAGCGTTTGGAAGGCATTCTAAAAGAATTGATTGGGCCGATCCGTGAACGTCGTATCGAACTTGCTAAAGATCCTGACTACATTATGGATATTTTGAAAACAGGCACCGACAAATGCCGTGATATTACCCAGCAAACTTTAGATGAAGTGAAAGCTGGCTTGGGTGTATTCCGCTTCTAAGCATTTTGTAGATACAAATATTTTAAAGTCTCTTATTCACATGAATAAGAGACTTTTTATTTGAGTGAAAAATCAACACAAGCTGACTCGACTCACAAAAAACACTTATTACTAACGTGATTTAACATCACGCAACCTGAATACTGCGGAATAGTATTCATTCTCAGTTTAGTATACTTACATGCTTTAGGAGCCATCCTAATTTCATAACATTTCTCCGTTATCGAAGCTGTGAAAGCAGATTCGTTTTTCATACGCAATGATCACCCCAATCATTGCGTATTTTTTTATTTGAATCAGCTATTTATACAGCTTGTACAACAATAAAAATAATTTCCCGAGATGCAAAAACTACTTGAACGGCTTTGTCGCACAAAGATTTCATAACTATATGATTTAAAAGTTTTGATTATTTTTTGATACAAAATTAAATTTATTTAAATCAGATGCTTACATATTTATGCAACAAAGCAATACCAAATTAACTCTTATCATATACTTTATCTCTCAAATGTGGCTAATTTTTCAACATAAAAAATCCCCAAAATTGGGGATTGAGTACTGAATAAAATCAAGATCTTCAAAATTTGTTATTTAAGCAAACCTTGATCTTTTAATACTTGCCACATGGTAGAACCCAATTCAGCAGGGCTACGCGTATAAGCAATTCCAGCACGCTCAAAGGCTGCAAATTTTTCTTCCGCAGTGCCTTTACCGCCTGAAATAATTGCACCCGCATGTCCCATACGCTTACCTTTAGGTGCTGTCACTCCTGCAATATAACCCACCACAGGTTTGCTAACATTCGACTGGATATATTCCGCAGCTTCTTCTTCTGCCGTACCACCAATTTCACCAATCATAACAATCGCATCGGTGTCTGGGTCGTCTTGGAACAATTTTAAAGCATCAATTTGGTTCATACCTGGAATTGGGTCACCACCAATCCCGATACAGGTCGATTGCCCTAAGCCTAATTTGGTGGTTTGTGCCACAGCTTCATAGGTCAAAGTACCTGAACGTGAAATAATGCCAATTCGTCCTGGTTGATGAATATGCCCTGGCATGATGCCAATTTTACATTCACCTGGTGTAATCACACCTGGGCAGTTTGGTCCCACCAAACGTGTACCATTGCCATTGGTTTCTAAATAACGCTTGGCTTTAAGCATGTCGATGGTTGGCACACCTTCCGTAATCACCACAATCAAACCTACTCCAGAATCGACTGCTTCTACAATCGAATCTAAAACAAACGGTGCAGGCACATAAATCACCGATGCATCTGCACCTGTTTCACGTACAGCTTCTTTCATGGTGTTAAATACAGGTAATTCCAAATGGGTTTGACCACCTTTTCCTGGCGTTACCCCACCCACCACTTTAGTTCCATAATCAAGTGCTTGTGCTGAGTGAAAAGTACCATTTTTACCAGTGAAACCTTGTACCAATACTTTGGTGTCTTTATTAATTAATACGCTCATCCTGATTCTCCTTAAGCTTTCACTGCAGCAACAATTTTTTCTGCGGCATCAGACAAGCCGTTTGCAGAAATAAGTTTTAATCCTGATTCATCGAGTAATTTTGCACCAAGTTCCGAGTTGTTCCCTTCTAGGCGAACCACTACAGGTACTGTCACATTTACTTCCTGAACCGCTGCAATAATTGCTTCCGCAATCATGTCACAACGTACAATTCCACCAAAAATATTAATCAGTACGCCTTTAACCGAGTGATCTGCCAAAATAATTTTAAAGGCTTCAATCACACGCTCTTTGGTTGCACCACCACCTACATCTAAGAAGTTCGCAGGCTGGCCACCATACAACTTAATAATATCCATCGTTGCCATTGCCAAGCCCGCACCATTGACCATACAGCCAATGTTGCCTTCCAAAGCTACATAGTTCAGGTCAAATTCTGAAGCACGCAATTCACGCTCATTTTCTTGTGACTTATCTCGCAGCGCCAAGACTTCAGGTAAACGGTACAACGCATTAGAGTCGATTCCGACTTTAGCATCGACACATAAAATCTCACCATTTTCGCGCACTGAAAGTGGATTAATTTCAAACAAAGCAAAATCATTATCAATAAATGCCTGATAAGCCGCAGTCATAATTTTTACAAACTGAGTGATTTGGCTATCTTTTAGTTTTAAGGCGAAAGCAACTTCTCGCGCCTGAAATGGCAATAACCCCACCAATGGATCGACTTCTACTTTAATAATTTTTTCAGGGGTTTCTTCTGCGACTTTTTCAATTTCAACCCCACCTTCGGTAGATGCCATAAAGGTGACACGACGGCTTGAACGATCTACCACAGCACCTAAGTACAATTCGCGCTCTACAGGATAGACATCTTCTGCAACCAAAATACTGTTTACCGGCTGACCATAAGCATCAGTTTGATAAGTGACCAAGCGTGTACCAATAATTTCATTGGCATAGTCTGCAGCTTCCTGTGCAGATTTCACCACTTTTACACCACCCGCTTTACCACGGCCACCCGCATGTACTTGCGCCTTCATTACGGCAAATTTTCCGCCCAGTTGCTCAAAAGCTTGCACAGCTTCTACTGCTGTCGTGGCCAAGATTCCTTCCTGAACAGGCATGCCATATTTTTTTAATAGCGCTTTCGCTTGATACTCATGTAAATTCATTGACTAACCTTTTACTACTTCTTTTATTCAGTTCTCACCACCCGCATCAAATCTGGGTTTGATCTTGGTCTTCCATGGTGGTGCTATTTTCTATGCTCTTTATTTTTAGATGATTATTCCCACAAACACAACCATCAAATGTAAAAAGAGCGGCCTAAGCCGCTCTTTTTAGTGTTATTTGCGTTTACGCTGAATCGCGTGAATCGCACGCCCATCCACCGCTAAAGCAGCTTCATGCACTACTTCAGAGAAAGTTGGATGACCAAATGTCATTAATTGTAAATCTTCAACTGAAGATACAAATTCAAGGGCAATCATACCTTGGTGAACAATGTCAGACGCTGCAGGGCCAATTACATGCATGCCCAATAGACGATCTGTTTTTGCATCTGCTACAAACTTCACAAAGCCTGCACCTTCACCAGCAGCTAAAGCACGACCATTTACAGCGAAACCGAATTGACCAGTTTTCACTTCATGACCTTTTTCTTTGGCTTGCTCTTCAGTTAAACCTACCCACGCCGCTTCAGGGTGTGTGTAAATCACTGAAATGATGGTGTCGTAGTTCACTTGTGCAGCATGGCCATGAATACGCTCAACAGCCATCACGCCTTCTTCCATTGCTTTATGTGCAAGCATTGGACCACGCACCAAGTCACCAATTGCATATACACCTTCAACAGAAGTTGCACACCAATCGTTCACTTCAACTAAACCACGTTCAGTCAGTTTAATACCACAGTCATCAGCCAATAAGCCTTCTGCATAAGCACGACGACCTACACAAACGATTAACTTGTCAAAAGTTTGTTCTTTGTCTTCGCCGCCTTGGGTATATTTAACAGTCACTTCACGACCGTTAATTTCAGTACCTGCAACTTTTGCACCGATACGGATGTCCATACCTTGCTTAGTCAACAGTTTTTGGTAGTCTTTAGCCAATGCTTTGTCAGCCATTGGTAAGAATGCATCCATTGCTTCAAATACTACAACTTCTGCACCCAAACGACGCCATACTGAACCAAGCTCAAGACCAATGACACCTGCACCAATCACACCTAAACGCTTAGGTACTTCAGCGAACTCAAGTGCACCTGTTGAATCAACAATCAGGTCTTGATCTACTGGCGCTACAGGAATGTTAACTGGTACAGAACCTGTCGCAAGAATGACATATTTAGGCTCTAGAACCTGAGTTTCACCTTCGTGAGAAACGAACTCAACTTTCTTGCCAGCAAGTAATTTACCTGTACCTTTTAACCACTCAATACCGTTACCTTTTAATAACTGATCAATACCGCCAGTCAATTGGTCAACGATTTTGTCTTTTCGTGCTAAAAGTTTTGCAAGGTCAAACTGTACTTCGCCTGTGGTGATACCGTGATCAGCCAAGTGATGAACCGTATCTTCATAACGATGTGAAGAATCGAGTAATGCTTTAGATGGGATACAACCCACGTTTAAGCATGTACCACCCAAAGATGGTTTACCTTTGTGAATACGTTTTTCGATACACGCAACTTTAAAGCCAAGTTGAGCCGCACGAATTGCCGCTTCATAACCACCTGGGCCACCGCCAATAACAACAAGATCAAATTGTTGAGACATTTTTATCTCCAAAAATGGGCTTAGAGGATCGCTCCAAGCCCACTGATTTATTCTTTAGAATTAAAGGTCAAGGATGAGTTTAGCTGGCTCTTCTAACAATTCTTTGATTGTTACAAGGAAACCTACAGCTTCTTTACCATCAATTAAACGGTGGTCATAAGAAAGCGCTAAGTACATCATTGGCAAGATTTCAACTTGACCATTTACCGCCATAGGACGCTCTTGGATTTTGTGCATGCCCAAAATTGCAGTTTGTGGCGTGTTTAGAATTGGTGTAGATAACAATGAACCGAAAGTACCACCGTTAGTAATGGTGAATGTACCGCCAGTCATATCTTCAATACCTAGCTTACCGTCACGTGCTTTATAAGCATAGTCACGAATACCGTTTTCTACTTCAGCGTAGTTCATGCGGTCTGTATCACGTAATACAGGAACCACTAAACCACGGTCAGAAGAAACCGCTACACCGATGTCGTAGTAACCGTGATATACGATGTCTTCGCCATCAATAGAAGCGTTTACTGCTGGGTAACGTTTCAATGCTTCAGTTGCAGCTTTCACGAAGAAAGACATAAAGCCTAAACGTGCACCATGACGTTTTTCAAATGCGTCTTTGTATTGTGCACGCATTTCCATGATTGGCTTCATGTTCACTTCGTTGAATGTTGTTAACATTGCAGTTTCTTGAGTCGCTGCAAGTAAACGCTCTGCAACACGCTTACGTAAACGTGTCATAGGAACACGTTTCTCGATACGCTCACCTACCGCAACGCTTAATGGCGCAGCTGCAGCAGCAGGTTTAGCTTGATGATTTGCAACATCTTCTTTAGTGATACGACCACCACGACCTGTACCAGAAACGTCTGCAGCATTGATACCTGTTTCAGTCAACGCTTTACGTACTGCTGGTGCTTGGTCAGCAACTGGTTGTGCACGCTCAACAACTGGCGCAGCGCCTGCTTCAGTTTTCGCCGCAGCTTGCTCTACTTGTGCTTCAGACTGAACTGCTTGAGTTTGAGCAGCGCCAGAAACAGCACCCGCTTCAAATTGAGCAATTACTTCGTCAGAAAGAACAGTATCGCCTTCGTTTTTGATGATTGCAGAGATTGTGCCATCAGCAGGAGCGACTACTTCCAAAACAACTTTATCGGTTTCAATATCACAGATCACTTCATCACGTGAAACTGCTTCACCTGGTTGTTTGTGCCAAGTTGCAATCGTACCGTCTGCAACTGACTCTGGAAATACCGGTGCTTTAATTTCGGTTGCCATTACTTCGAATCTCCTGTTATTCAGCTACGATCGCAAGCGCGTCATTGATGAGCTGAGCTTGTTGTTTTGCATGCAAATATGGTGAACCACACGCTGGTGCTGCAGATGCTTCACGACCCGCATAACTAATGCGAATCTGTTTACCAGTTTTCATTACGTCATCATATAAACGTGGCGCGATGAATAACCAAGCACCTTGGTTCTTCGGCTCTTCTTGAGTCCAAACTAATTCTTTTACGTTTGGATAAGAAGCAAGAACTTCAGCAAGACGTTGTTCTGGATATGGGTACAACTGTTCAATACGAACAATTGCAGTATTGTTCAATTCTAATTCACGACGCTTTTCAAGCAAGTCGTAATACACTTTACCACCACACAATACCAAACGCGTCACGTCTGATTTGTTGATGTTGTCAACTTCATCAATCACAGTCTGGAATGTACCAGTTGCAAGCTCATCAAGGTTAGACACTGCTAACTTGTGACGAAGTAAAGACTTCGGCGACATGATGATCATTGGCTTACGGATTGGACGAATCGCCTGACGACGTAAAGCGTGGAAAATCTGTGCAGGTGTTGTTGGTGTCATCACTTGCATGTTTTCTTCCGCACAAAGCTGTAAGAAACGCTCTAAACGTGCAGATGAGTGCTCAGGACCTTGACCTTCAAAACCGTGTGGAAGAAGCATCGTTAAACCACACACACGCTCCCACTTGGTTTCGCCAGATGAAATGAACTGGTCGATTACCACTTGAGCACAGTTGGCAAAGTCACCGAATTGTGCTTCCCAAATAATCAAGCTCTTTGGAAGGGTCGTCGCATAACCATATTCAAATGCCAATACTGCCATTTCAGACAATAATGAGTCGTAGATTGCAACGCGTGGTTGGTTCTCTTTGATGTGGCATAACGGAATATAAGTTTTACCATCGACTTGGTTATGCAGTTTTGCATGACGGTGCGAGAAAGTACCACGACCAACGTCTTCACCAGTCAAACGAACAAGGTAACCCTCATCCAACAAAGATGCGTAAGCTAAAGTTTCAGCTGCACCCCAGTTTAGTGGCATTTCACCTGTTTGCATTTTCAAGCGATCGTCAATCACTTTGGCAACTTGGCGCTGCATCACGAAACCTTCTGGAAGTTTACGCATGGTTTGACCAAGTTCTTTCAAACGCTCGATAGGGAAAGTTGTATCCCAAACGTCTGTATAGTCGTGACCCAAGTATGGCGACCAATCTACAAACATTTTGGTATTTGGCTCAAGTACCAATGCGTTCGCAACGTGATTACCCGCTTCTAAATCTGCGCGGTAATCTTCAATCATTTGATCTGCTGCTGCGCGATCCAACACACCTTCTTGCACCAATTGGTCAGCATACAAAGTACGTGTAGTGGTCTTTTTGTTAATCACTTGATACATCATTGGCTGAGTTGCTGCTGGCTCGTCAGCTTCGTTGTGACCACGACGACGGTAGCAGAACAAATCAATCACAACGTCTTTACGGAATGTGTGACGGAAATCGTGTGCCAATTGAGATACAAAAATTACAGCTTCAGGGTCATCGCCATTCACATGGAAAATTGGCGCCTGAATCATTTTTGCAATGTCAGTACAGTATTCTGTAGAACGCGCGTCACGTGGGTCAGAAGTTGTGAAACCAACTTGGTTGTTAATCACAATGTGAACTGTACCACCTACGGTATAACCACGAGTTTGTGACATTTGGAAGGTTTCTTGGTTCACACCTTGACCTGCAAATGCTGCGTCACCGTGTACGATTAATGGCAATACGTCATCACCACCAATGTCTTTTCGACGTACTTGGCGTGCACGAACAGAACCTTCAACCACTGGACCAACAATTTCCAAGTGTGATGGGTTAAACGCAAGCGCCAAGTGCACTTCACCACCTGGTGTCATCACGTTAGATGAGAAACCTTGGTGATATTTCACGTCACCCGAACCTTTTTTGTGTAAGCTCTTACCTTCGAACTCACCAAATAGGTCTGCTGGGTTTTTACCCATGATATTCACAAGCAGGTTCAAACGACCACGGTGTGGCATACCAATCACAACTTCTTTACAACCTACAGCACCTGCACGTTGAATAATTTCGTTGACCATTGGGATAAATGATTCGCCGCCTTCTACACCAAAGCGTTTTGCACCCACGTATTTGTTACCTAGATATTTTTCTAGACCTTCAGCCGCTGTCAAGCGCTCAAGTACGTGTTTCTTCTGGTCTGCAGTGAACGTAAATTTACCGCGTGCGCTCTCTAAGCGTTGTTGAATCCAGCGTTTCTCTTTGGTATCAACAATGTGCATGTATTCTGCACCAATTGAACCGCAGTAGATTGACTGCATGGCTTCAACCATTTCACCTAGGGTCGCTTCAGCTTTATCAATCGCCAAGTTACCTGTGTGGAATACCGTGTCTAAATCTGACTTGGTTAAACCATGCGCAGCAAGATCTAAATCTGGCACGTCTTCACGTTTTGCCAAACCTAATGGATCTAATTTTGCTTTTTGGTGACCACGGTTACGGTAAGCTGCAATCAGTTGCAACACGCCAATTTGACGTTGTTCGTGTTCAGAACTCACTGAACCTTGAACAATGGCTTGAACGCGATTTGAATTACGACCTAATAAAAGGAATTGCTCACGTACATTGCTGTGTGGTTGATCACCCTTCGGGAATTTATCGAAATATTCACGCCAATCAGCACCGACTGATTCCGGTGACGTCAAATAATGCTCGTAAAGTTCTTCAATATACGCTGCACTATCAGCGGAAAGTTCAGTGTCAAGACGCAGTGCGTCAGCAACTTCTTGCATTTGTGGACCCATTTCCTATTGCAAAAACATTTTCCAGGATGCTTTTTAAGCAAAACCCATGATTGATAATGTCAAATTGGTAACATGACATTAGTCCCCAGTTGACAAATGTCATGAGGCGTTATCACTACATTAGGAAAACCCAATGTCATTTATGAATCATAACGCCCTCATTGGCATCATCACTCATCTATATACTCGACCCAAGCCGAGCAATTTTTTGCAAAATCGTTTTAGAAAAATGAAGTTCACTCACTTCGCTTTTCTAACCCGACTTTTATACTTTTAGTCTGATTAAATAGCACACTAAACAGCGTTAAAATGTTGATAAAATGTACAAAATTTCAATATTTTTTAAATATAGCGGTTCATTAATCGTAACATGATCTCATAAACCAATTGATTTTTTTGACACATACCTCCTATAAATTGGCGAAATACAGTGATTCTATTTTCATCTAATATATGGTGCTTTATTTAAAAAACAGAAGCAATTTAGACCAAAGTCCAACCCCACTATTTTAGATAAAAGAAAAGAGAGCACATCTCTCAATCTGCCCTCTCAATTACACGTTAAATGATAACATCTAAAAACAAATATTGCAGCTAATCTTGGCATTTGCCTATGCTTTACAACAAAATAGCAGCACTGGATTACAATTGTGTGCAACTTTAGTCGCCTTTTATCGGTTTTTGTCTATTAATCCAGCAGTTATACCTAAAAAATATCAAGCACTCATTTTTTAATCACTTCTTTGCATACTACGTTTATATGTTCGATATTAAAAAACACACCTCGTTATTATTTTACTTTTACAGCAATATTAAGCCATAAAAAAAGCACATCCAAAGATGTGCTTTTTTTCAACCTTAGCTCGCTTAGCCAGCTTGGTCTAATAACATGTTACGAATGTGACCAATTGCTTTCGTCGGGTTCAAACCTTTCGGACAAACAGACACACAGTTCATGATGCCTTTACAACGGAACAATGAGAATGGGTCGTCAAGACGAGCCAAACGCTCTTGAGTTGCAGTATCACGAGAGTCAATGATGAAGCGGTATGCATTCAACAATGCTGAAGGACCCAAGAACTTGTCTGGGTTCCACCAGAATGATGGGCATGAAGTTGAACAACATGCACAAAGAATACATTCATACAAACCATCAAGGTGTTCACGGTCTTCTTGAGACTGTAAACGCTCTTTTGGAGGCGCAGGCTGGTTGTTGATCAAGAACGGATGAATCTTGTTGTACTGATCGTAGAACTGATTCATATCAACAACTAAGTCTTTAATTACTGGAAGACCTGGAAGTGGACGAATCGTAATCACTTCTGGTAAGTCGTTTAGGTTCCAAAGACACGCTAAACCATTTTTACCGTTGATGTTTACACCATCAGAACCACAAATACCTTCACGACATGAACGACGGAACGTTAAAGTTTCGTCTTGTACTTTCAATGCAAGAAGCGCATCAAGCAACATACGGTGCTTATCAGTCAATTCAAGCTTAAAAGTTTGCATGTACGGTGCTTTATCCTTATCAGGATCGTAGCGGTAGATATTAAATGTACGAGTACCTCTACTCATCTTACTTCTCCCAATTAGAATGTACGTGGTTTAGGTGGAATAGCAGCTACAGTAAGCGGCTTGTAACGTACTGGTTTGTACTCAAGACGGTTATCTGTAGAGAACCATAAGGTGTGCTTCATCCACTCATCATCACGACGACCATAAGAATAAGTTGGGTGATCTGGTGGTAACTCGAAGTCTACAACCGTATGCGCACCACGACATTCTTTACGTGCAGCAGCTGAGATTAATGTCGCTTTAGCAACTTCATATAAGTTTTCAACTTCTAAAGCTTCTACACGCGCAGTGTTAAATACTTTAGATTTGTCTTTCAAATGAATGTTGCGAACACGTGGTTCAAGCGCAAGAATTTGTTTAACACCTTCTTCAAGCAACGCTGAAGTACGGAATACACCTGCGTGATCTTGAACGATGTTACGAATCGTATCTGCAACTTCTTGAGCATTTTCACCAGAAGTCGATTCGTCAAGTTTACGAATACGGTTCACAGTGTTTTCAAGAACAGTTGTTGGAAGTGGTTCGTACTCACCATCGTGTTGCTTAGTTACATACTCAATGATGTGCTGACCAGCAGCTTTACCAAATACAACCAAGTCAAGCAATGAGTTTGTACCTAAACGGTTTGCACCGTGTACAGATACACATGAACACTCACCAATTGCATAGAAACCTTTTACTGGTTTAGCAAAATCACGGTCACCCGAGTTTGTTGTATAAGTATCAGTTTCTGCGTTGTAGTTCGCAACCAACTCTTGAGTTTCACGGCTTTCTGGCACAACCACTTGACCATGAATATTTGTTGGAATACCACCCATTTGATAGTGGATAGTCGGCACTACTGGGATTGGCTCTTTTGTACAGTCAACGTTCGCGAATTTCTTACCAATCTCGAATACAGATGGAAGACGCTTCATGATGGTGTCTGCACCTAAGTGCGTCATATCAAGCAAGATGTAGTCTTTATTTGGACCACAACCACGACCTTCTTTAATTTCTTGGTCCATAGAACGTGATACGAAGTCACGTGGCGCCAAGTCTTTCAAAGTTGGTGCATAACGCTCCATGAACGGCTCGCCTGAATCGTTACGAAGGATACCACCTTCACCACGACAGCCTTCCGTTAACAATACGCCTGCGCCCGCAACACCCGTAGGGTGGAACTGCCAGAATTCCATATCTTGTAATGGAATACCTGCACGAGCTGCCATACCAAGACCGTCACCAGTGTTGATATATGCGTTTGTAGATGCGCGGTAAACACGACCAGCACCACCAGTAGCAAATAATGTCGCTTTCGCTTGGAATACTGCAATTTTGCCAGTTTCTTGATCAATTGCTGTAACACCAAGTACATCGCCTGCTTCGTTACGGATTAAATCAAGAGCAATCCATTCAACGAAGAATTGAGTACCCATTTTCACGTTGCTTTGATAAAGCGTGTGAAGAAGTGCGTGACCAGTACGGTCAGCTGCAGCACATGCACGCGGCACAGCTTTTTCACCGTAGTTTGCAGAGTGACCACCGAATGGACGTTGGTAAATTGTACCGTCTGCGTTACGGTCAAATGGCATACCCAAGTGTTCTAATTCATAAACCACTTGTGGCGCTTCACGCGTCATAAACTCGATCGCGTCTTGGTCGCCTAACCAGTCAGAACCTTTTACTGTGTCATAAAAGTGGTAGTGCCAGTTATCTTCTTGCATATTACCAAGAGATGCACCAATACCACCTTGCGCCGCAACAGTGTGCGAACGTGTCGGGAATACTTTGGTCAGTACCGCAACTTTTAAACCCGCTTGAGCAAGCTGGTAAGATGCACGCATACCTGAACCACCACCACCAACGATGACTGCGTCAAAAAATTGGTGTGGAATATTTGTATAATCTTCTTTAGGGTTAATCGCGCCCATGATATTTTCCTATCAATTCGCCCAGAAAATCTGGATAGCCCAGATTGCGTATGCAAAAACAGCAATAATCACTGCTGAAGTCAGCACTAGGCGTAAACCTGAAGCTGAAGGACCCATTTGACGAGTAGTCACATAGTCAGTGAATACTTGCCACATGCCAATCCAAGCGTGTGCAACAAGAGATAAGACTGCCAATAAAGACATAATCTTCATTGGTAATGTCATCATAAAGCCGTACCACTGTTCAAAGTTGAATCCACCGTTAAGAAGAATCCAACCAAATACCACAACGGTATAAACAGCAAGAACTACAGCACTAACACGTTGGATATACCAATCGCGAGAACCTGAACCCGTTAAACCTGTAGCACTTTTCATTAGATTACAATCCATACAAATGCTGCAACGATACCAATTGCAGACAAGATCAATGAAATAGTAGCTGCAATGCGACCGCTTTGCAGTTCTTCTGCAAAACCAAGGTCAGCAAGTAAGTGCTTAATACCAGCAATGAAGTGATAAATTAAGCCGGCTACAAATACCCATACGATAAAGCGTACAAAGAAACCGTTAAAAATTTCTTGAACTTGAGCAAAACCTTCAGGTGAAGACAATGACTTGTCTAACAACCATAAAAGTACCGGTACGAGTAAAAATACGATGACACCAGAAAGACGGTGTAGAATTGATGCAATAGCCACGGGCGATTTTAAGTTTACTTCTAAAACTTGACCCATGGACAAATTGACAGGTCTGTTGCTTTTCACAGCGGGCATCCTGTAAGTAAAAACTCCATCCGGAGTTTGTTGGAATAAATTCGAAGGAAAGCTGGCATTGTCAGGCAAATTCATGCCTAACCTTAAAACGACACTGAATTATAAAACGTCAACTGTCAAAATACAAACAACACAGCTCGGCTTTTTTGCCAAAAATCCTTTAAATAAGAATCATTAACAACAATAAGAATCAACAACCTGCTTAACTAAATTACAATCATACTTATAACACAATGTTTTTATACAATTTATTTAGCAATAGGCTCTATATATAGCTTTATATCTATTTAGAATATTTAGACTAAAGATAAATTTGCACCTTACTCTCTATCATATCTATTCGTGTCTACAAACATTGAGCACACAGCTTTATCGGACACTCGCATCTTTTACTGTTAAAGCTGTGATACGTTGCTGCAAAGCAACAATTATTGGCTTACTCACACTCGGATAACTTTTATTTATTTATAATCAACAGACTTAGACTGTTTTATATTTCCCCGATTACAAGGTTTACAACCCAGACTATTTCTCAAACTTATATTCAGCGTCCGCTCTAAATACCAATCTACCTTTTTTACCATAATCATCATGCGAAAGAATGACTTATCCAGTATTTTCCAATATTACACAAAACAAGAAACTCTTAATCTTATGCAGAACCCCATATTCTTTTGCCCAAAAAATGCTTATTCCTGAAATTTTTTCTGAGTTTAATCAGTCATTTTTTGATCAATTAACATCTATTTTAAATACCCGACTTGCAGCCTGTATCCAAAAGACAAACCTACCTGATGCCTATGCAAAAACGTGTAAGTTATGAGAATTAGATAAATTTAAGTTTTGGGCTGCAACCCACCGCAGAATCACCACAGCAAAACCATTATTTAAAATTGCTTACAATTAATCCCAAACGATGATTTTTTTCTGCACATCCAACAAATTTTGACTTATGATACTGCGGCTGTGCTGTGATTTTATTGATTTTTTTACTGGAATTTTTTCGGCTTTTTCTGCAAACAGTCGTCTACTTAATCCATAAGTATAATTGACAAAATTTCAGTACTCTCTAATCTTAGAGCAAATTTTTAATCCGTCTGACTTGCGCATTAAAAGATTGATACTTCGAGTCAGATCAACATTCACCAGGACAGGAGATCTATTGAATGTCTGAAGCAACTGGCAAAAAAGCCGTATTACAGCTTGATGGAAAAGAAATTGAATTACCAATTTACAGCGGCACATTAGGCCCAGATGTAATTGACGTTAAGGATGTGTTAGCGGCAGGTCACTTTACTTTTGATCCTGGTTTTATGGCAACAGCGTCTTGCGAGTCTAAAATCACATTTATTGATGGTAACAAAGGTATTCTTTTACACCGCGGTTACCCAATTGACCAATTGGCAACTAAAGCTGACTACTTAGAAACTTGCTACTTATTATTAAATGGCGAGCTTCCAACAGCTGAACAAAAAGCTGATTTTGACGCAAAAGTTCGCAACCACACTATGGTTCACGACCAAGTTAAGCGTTTCTATAACGGTTTCCGTCGTGATGCTCACCCTATGGCAATCATGGTTGGTGTTGTTGGTGCGTTATCTGCGTTCTATCACAACAATTTGGACATCGAAGATGTTAACCACCGTGAAATCACAGCGATTCGTTTAATCGCGAAGATTCCTACTTTAGCGGCTTGGAGCTACAAGTACACAGTTGGTCAACCATTCGTTTACCCACGTAACGACTTAAGCTACGCAGAAAACTTCTTGTACATGATGTTTGCTACACCAGCAGACCGTGACTACAAAGTTAACCCTGTTCATGCACGCGCTATGGATCGTATTTTCACGCTTCACGCTGACCACGAACAAAACGCGTCCACTTCAACTGTACGTTTAGCTGGTTCTACTGGCGCTAACCCATACGCATGTATCTCTGCAGGTATTTCTGCACTTTGGGGTCCTGCTCACGGTGGTGCGAACGAAGCTGTTCTTAAGATGCTTGATGAAATCGGCTCTGTAGAAAACGTTGCAGACTTCATGGAAAAAGTGAAGACTAAAGAAGTGAAGCTTATGGGCTTCGGTCACCGCGTTTATAAAAACTTCGACCCACGTGCAACAGTAATGAAGCAAACTTGTGACGAAGTTCTTAACGACTTAGGTATCAACGATCCACAACTTGCACTTGCAATGGAACTTGAGCGTATTGCGTTATCTGATGAATACTTCATCAAGCGTAACTTATACCCTAACGTAGACTTCTATTCAGGTATCATTCTTAAAGCGATTGGTATCCCAACAGAAATGTTTACTGTAATTTTCGCTCTTGCACGTACTGTAGGCTGGATCAGCCACTGGTTAGAAATGCACAGCGGTCCTTACAAAATCGGTCGTCCACGTCAGCTTTACACAGGTTACACTCAACGCGACATCAACCGTTAATTCGGTTCGCATTGTACCTTGTAAAACGAGTACGACTCAAAAAACCACCTTCGGGTGGTTTTTTTATTTTTGAATATTTATCCACACTAGAATACAAAGCCTTGGTAGTTTGACTTAGACAACATAATTAAATTGGGTCGCAACCCATTTTACGCTATATTTTTAATGTCAGCCTTTCATGATCAATTTACATGCTGCAACTGCATTTCTTATTTTTAAGTCTGCTCATGCGTTTTTTAAAACTTGCGCAGTTTAAATATCGCTACTTAACACCTGCAGAAATACAGCTCTGCCAGTCTGTGTTCGGCCATTTAATTGACTACAGCAAAGTCAGAGTCATGAATCACCCCTATTTACCTTGGCAACCACAACATATATTTATGGCACCCTGTGGTGATATTCATGTGCGTAATTTGCATTACCGTTCAGACTACACTCAAGCACATTTAGGCTATCAAGCCATTTTTATTCACGAAATGGCGCATGTCTTGCAATATCAACAGAAAATCAATGTCTTGCTACACGGTGCACTCCTACAAACGGCATATTATTTAAGCTTTAAACAGTACAATCCATATCGCTATCAATTGACTACAAACAAGCCTTTTTTTGCCTATAACATTGAACAACAAGGCGACATCGCTAAAGATATTTTCCTGAAAAAAATTGACAATATTATTCTGAATCCACCAAAACCAATTGCTTAACTGAATATTCTTTAACTTGAGCGATCAGGCTTAAAACCACAGACAAACCTAATCTTAAAATATAATAATTTCAAATAAATAGCATAAAAATTCTGTCACATTTCAATGATATTCTGCAGCATACAAGAATAAAGTGTATTCGATGCTAGCATCTATTCTAAATTACGATAAAATAGCAAAAGTCTCTATTTTTGCACCGCAAAATAAGATCTTTATCTGTTAGATAATAAATGGTTTTTATTTGTGCCTTTCGGCAGTCGTTTAATCCACAATACACTGCGCTGAAATTTTTATAACAATAATAATCAGTTGTTTATGTGTATTTTAAACCTATAGGAATAGGACTTAATTTAAATGAAATCTTTTAAAATTGCCCTTGCACAGTTCTCTCCACACATCGGCAATCTCGAAGCAAATGCGCAAAAAATGCTTGAACAGGCAAATGAAGCGAAAAAACAACACGCAGATCTGATTATTTTTCCTGAACTTTCTCTCTTGGGTTACCCAGCAGAAGATTTATTACTGCGCCCAAGCTTGAATAAACGCACTCAACAAGCATTTGAACAATTACGTGAAATTAAAGATATCGTTTTAGTTTTCGGTTTTGTGAATGAAACTGAAGATGGTCAACGTTTCAACTCTGCTGCAGTCATGAAAGATGGCAATATTCTTGGTATTTATAACAAACAAAATTTACCGAATTATGCCGTATTTGATGAGAAGCGTTATTTCGATGAAGGTCATCAACATCTGGTATTTGAATACCTTGGACATAAATTTGGTGTATTAATTTGCGAAGATTTATGGGCACTGCCAACGGTACAGCAACTCGCACAACTCAATGTTGAAACAGCATTGGTGCTCAATGCATCACCTTATGAAGTGGGCAAGCCACAACATCGTGTACAAACTATGACTGAGCTGGCTAAGCAACTCCATTTAAATGTCGTGTATGTGAACCAAGTGGGCGGTCAGGATGATTTAATCTTCGATGGTACCAGCTTCGTGATCAATCAAGCGGGCGATATTGCACTACAAGCACCGACGTATCAGGAAGGTGTATTCTTCGTTGAATATGATGCTGCTCAGAAATACTTTAAAACTGCAGAGATTAGCCCCGCTTTAGATACGTTGGCAGAAATTTACCAAGGCTTGGTTTTAGCTACACGTGACTATGTACAACGTTCAGGCTTCCCTGGGGTTATTTTAGGTTTATCGGGTGGTATTGACTCTGCGCTGACACTTGCAATTGCAGTCGATGCCATTGGTGCAGACAAAGTACAAGCGGTGATGATGCCATATACTTATACAGCACAAATCAGTGTTGAAGATGCGGCAGAGCAAGCCAAAGCATTAGGTGTTACCTTCGGCATTGCCGAAATTCATCCTGTAGTGAATAGCTTCATGCAAACCTTGTATCCGTTCTTTGGCAATAGCCCAAGTGACACCACTGAAGAAAATTTACAAGCCCGTGCACGCGGTACAATTTTGATGGGGCTTTCCAACAAATTTGGTAACTTAGTCCTGTCTACAGGCAACAAATCTGAACTGGCTGTTGGCTATTGCACCTTATACGGCGATATGGTTGGTGGTTATGCCGTACTCAAAGACGTATATAAAACCATTGTATTTGAACTGGCAAAATACCGTAACAGTATTGCTGATGCGCCTGTCATTCCAGAACGTGTGATTACTCGTCCACCTTCTGCAGAATTACGCCCAGATCAGAAAGACCAAGACTCTTTACCACCGTACGAAATTTTGGATGCAATTTTGTATGCCTACATTGAAGAAGACCAAAGCCAAGAAGATATTATTGGCAAAGGCTTTGAACGTGCAATGGTTGAGAAAGTGATTCAATTGGTCGATCGCAATGAATATAAGCGCCGCCAAGGTGCCTTAGGACCACGTATCAGTTCACGTGCATTTGGCCGTGAACGTCGTTACCCATTAGTGAATGGCTGGAAACCTGGAATTTAAGCGAAAGTATAGCTTGAACAGAAGCGTAAAAAACCAAGCGAAGGCTTGGTTTTTTATTGCCTGTATTTTAAGAACGGGGGCAATAAAGCGTATCTTAAAATTTGATATAAAAAAAGACCAAGCTGAGAGCTTGGTCTATAAAAATGGTGGCTATGACGGGACTTGAACCTGTGACCCCCGCATTATGAGTGCGGTGCTCTAACCAACTGAGCTACATAGCCATAAACTGTGTGCGCATTATCTAAACTTAGCTCTGCATCGTCAAGTATTTTAATTTACAAACGCTCACAGTTTAAACAAATACTTTTCAATTTATTAGTTTTTAGGCAATTTACCTTTTTCTTACGGATTATCATCCATATTTATTGCAAAATTTATTCAAATGACCAGAGAAAATACTATGTCTTCTACTCTTCGTTTTAAATGGCTTGCTGTTGCAGGCTTAGCTTTGAGCTTAGGTGCATGTCAGGTCGTTGGGCCAATTTTGGTTGACTACAACGGTGTACGCCGTGACGTAGCACAGTATATCAACTCAAAAATGAGTTACGGCTTTGCAGATAAACGCGTATTGGTAGCCTATGCCAAAGGTCAGCAAAAGATTCTTACTGCAGATCGTCTCAGTCCTGAAGCCCAGCAGCAATTGGCCTATGAGCGTGCGGTGGGGCGTTATTGCGCATCACAACATATTTCACTGAAAAAGTTAAATCAGGTGGATGCCAAAATTTTTAGCTATCCTGATCAGCAAGCCAACTGGCAACATATTCAAAACCTGCAAATGCAAATTCAGCTCGACACCAACAACATAGATTGCACAGGTAAATTTTAAAGATAAAAAAAGACCACATTAGTGAATGTGGTCTGAAAAATGGTGGCTATGACGGGACTTGAACCTGTGACCCCCGCATTATGAGTGCGGTGCTCTAACCAACTGAGCTACATAGCCAAAAACTGTGCGCGCATTATCTGCTGTAATCTAGGTAACGTCAAGCCTTATCACGCATCAATTGCTTAAAATTTGGTGAAGTGAACCGATAAGCCGGGTTCTGTCGAGAACGATCATTCCTCTAGGCGTACAATCACTCATACGCTCAAGCGACCTACCCGAATCCAGTACGGGCCGTACCTCAGGATTCCTATTTGGTCTTGCTTCTGGTGGGGTTTACCATGCCATGAACTGTTACCAGCCATGCGGTGCGCTCTTACCGCACCCTTTCACCCTTACCTTCAATTTCTTCCGAAAAAGAAACCATATGAAGGCGGTCTACTCTCTGCTGCACTTTCCGTCGGCTCACGCCGCCCAGGCGTTACCTGGCACCCTGCCCTATGAAGCCCGGACTTTCCTCCCCTGTTTCAGTCACGGAGACCTCCACAGCAGCGATCGTCTGGTTCACTTCGAAGGCGCATCTTAGCAAAATTATAAGTTAATTGCTTGCGCTTTTTTGAGCAATCAGTTTTTTATATTTTTCCAGCAATTGTTCCTGTGTTTCTACATGCTCTGGATCGAGCGGAATACAATCGACTGGGCAAAATAACTGACACTGCGGCTGCTCGTGATGTCCTACACATTCAGTACATAATGCTGGATTAATCTCATAAATCAGCTCACCCATATAAATTGCCTCATTTGGGCATACAGGTTCACAGACATCACAGTTAATACATTCATCGGTAATATATAAAGACACGCTACCAACCTTGTCGTAATTTACGCTCAAAGGCTTCGACCACAACAGGTGCAACAAATTTAGTCACATCACCTTTTAAGCGTGCAATTTCACGAACTAATGTAGAAGAAATAAATGAATATTGCTCTGAAGGAGTCAGAAATACCGCTTCATATTTCGCATCTAATTGACGGTTCATATTTGCCAACTGAAATTCATATTCAAAATCTGAAACAGCACGCAAACCACGCAAAACTGCAGTCGCATTTTGCTCACGGAAAAAATTAACCAATAAACCATCAAATCCGACAAATTCAACATTAGGCAAATGCTTTAAAGATGCCTGTGCCAATTCCACACGTTCTTCCAAAGTAAAAATTGGATTTTTATGATGTCCAATGGCAATTGCGACCACGACTTCATCAAACATTTTTGCAGCACGTGTCACCAAGTCAATATGACCATTAGTAATCGGGTCAAAGGTGCCCGGATAAATTACGCGAGTTTTAGACATCCATTATGCTCTAGTTGGTTTTGTCAAAGTTAGTTTAACAAATACAAAAAATTTTAGTGAACTAAAGTCTACCAAATTATGAAATATCAAAGCAGTTTAGCCAACAGTTGTGATGATTTTGATTTGTCAGCAAGCCTTGGTTTGAGGCACAATAGTCATAAGTTTGGAAGTAATTGAATATGGCGAAGCTAACTGTAGTTAAAAAAAATACGGGCGGAACAATTGCACAGAATAAACGTGCACGCCACGATTATTTTATTGAAGAAAAATTTGAAGCAGGACTTTCTTTGCAAGGTTGGGAAGTCAAATCTTTGCGCGCAGGACGTATGACTATTACCGAAAGTTATATCCTGTTTCGTGACAATGAAGCCTTTTTATTTGGTGCACAAATTCAACCACTCTTGTCGGCTTCAACGCATGTAGTGCCTGAAGCGACCCGTACCCGCAAACTCTTACTTTCACGACGTGAAATTGAAAAGTTGATGGGTGCAGTCAATCAAAAAGGTTATTCTTGCGTACCTTTAGCATGTTATTGGAAAGGCCCTTTGGCGAAGCTTGAAATTGCTTTGGTGAAAGGTAAACAATTGCACGATAAACGCGCTTCTGAAAAAGACCGCGATTGGCAGCGTGATAAAGCACGTTTGATGCACAAATAATTTTGCACATTCCGCCCATAAAAAATGCTCGAGATCAACATCGAGCATTTTTTATGGAAGTTGTAAAACTAAAAATGCTTAGTCTTTAAGTTTTAATTCCACCAAATATTTACCAAATTTGACTGCAGTTTCCAAATCACCTTCGGGTGGCGTAACTTCAACACTGGCATTATCAGACTGCGTCATTAAACCCAAAAAGCTCGACATGCGGTTAATATCGTGTGGACTACGCCCTGTCGGCATAAACGGTAAACCTGACCACAACATGCCATGCTGCATCGCAAATAAATTAATTTGTTGCAGCACCGCCAGTTTATCGCCACTTAAACCACCGCCATTGGTAAAACCTGCCGCCAGTTTGCCCTGCCAAGTTCTGGCCAACCAACGCTTAGACGATTGCTCCATAAACTGTTTTAAAGCCGAAGTAATGCTGCCCATATAAGTTGGACAGCCCATAATGATAATATCGGCTTGATCTAGGCTATCCCATTCAATTTCAGCCACATCCATCAAAGTCACCTGAGCATCCATTTGCGCAGCACCTTGTGCAATATGCTGTGCCACCTTAGCAGTATGACCATAAGGACTGTGATAAACCACCGCCACACGAATAGCAGCGCAAGAAGATGTTGAATGAGTCACTAACATGAGAATGTTTAAAACCAAATAATTAAGTCAAGTTTAACACTAAGCCTGCATAAACACGAATGTTGCCATACGTCCTGTACGTGCTTGACGGCGGTAAGAATAGTAATCATCGGCTTGTTGATACGAGCACTGATCACCGCCCAAGACCGTTGTAACACCATGCTGCTGCAAAATAAAACGCGCGATCGCATACAAGTCAGCAAGATATTTACCTTGCTGCTGCCCTGCAATAAAAGCCGTGTCTAATTCAGGATATTTATCGCAAAATGCCTGTTTCACCTCAGCCCCAACTTCAAAACACGGCTGACTAATAGCCGCACCCAACCACGCCCATGTTGGAGCACTTTGCATTTCGGCGATGGTGTTTTCGATAATACCGTTGGCAAGACCACGCCAGCCTGCATGCAGATTCGCAACCTCAGTGCCTTCGGCATTGCCCAAAACCACAGGTAAACAGTCTGCGGTCATCATCATTAAAGCATGCGCTTTACGCTGAGTGACCAAACCATCGCCTTCTAAAGCTTCACAAGTGATTTGCTCATTAATGGTCTGACACAACACGCTATGTGTTTGCGTCATCCACGTCATTTTATCGACCCCATATTCAGCAAACTCTGCCAGTAAACTCATACGATGCTGCTGCACACGCCATGCATCATCCTGCACATGCAGCGCCAGATTAAAACCAGATACATCGGCACAGTCTGTCGCTAAAGCTTGCACATGTTGTATGCGGGTTTGCCCAACATACACACCTGCAGGTAATCCTTGAACAAATTGCATAAATCTATCCTTAGTCGTTTTCTGGCATTGCCGTATCTGAGTTGATCTTGTTAATGCTGTCTATGCAACAATTAGTAGGCCGCATTTTCACTGCGTAACACGTCTACCAATTGTTTAAAGTCTTCAGGCCACGGCGCTTCAAACATCATTTCTTCTTGAGTACGTGGATGCACCAAACCGAGTTTGACGGCATGTAAGGCCTGACGTTTAAAGTTACGCAAGGTATCGTTTAATAATGCCGATGCGCCTGCTGGCACACGTACACGTGGCGTATAAACAGGATCGCCAACCAAACCATAACCAATATAACTTAGATGCACACGAATTTGATGAGTACGTCCAGTTTCCAAACGCGCCTGAACACGAGTGAAATGCTGAAAGCGTTCTTTAACATTGTAATGTGTGACGGCGTCTTTGCCGCCCGGCAAAACAGCCATTTTCACTCGATCTACAGGATGGCGTTTAATCGGTTCATCAACCGTGCCGCCTGCAATCATGTTGCCATACACCACCAAGTCGTATAAACGATAAACTGATTTCTTCGCCAGTTGTTTGGTTAAAGCAAACTGTGATTCTAAGTTCTTCGCTACGACCAACAAGCCTGAAGTGTCTTTATCAATACGATGCACCAAGCCTGCACGGGTCAATTCGGCAGATTTAGGATAATGATGCAGCAAGGCATTCACCAAAGTTCCTGAGCTATTACCAGCTCCAGGATGCACCACCATGCCCACAGGCTTATTGATCACAATGATGTCATCATCTTCATAAATAATATCGAGTGGAATATCTTCAGGCAGACTACGGGTTTGCGCTTCAAGCTCCACCTCTAAAGTCAAAAGCTCATCGCCTTCGCACTTATATTTAGGTTTGACCGTGTTACCATTTACCAACAAATGACCGTCTTTCAGCCACTGTTTTAGCTTTTCACGTGAAAATTCACTCCAAATGATCGCGGCAACCTGATCGATACGTAGTCCCAAATGGCTGTCATCCAATTGAAATTGCAACGATAAACGTGTTGCAGTTGAGTCTGAAGTATGGTTATCTGCATCCTCAGCATCTTCAAGTAAATTGAACTCAGTTTCAGGTAAATTGGAATGGGTAGATTGTGCTTGACTCATTTGCTCATTCAGACAAAAGTGGTTTAATAGCGCAATTGTAGCTCATTGCCCGTATTAACAGAGGAATTTTTATGTCGCTACCACGTTATAAAATAACAATGCTTGCTCTTTCACTCGGCGTTGCGTCTGCAATTGTGGGCTGTAGCAGCAATCCAAAAAAAGAAGTGGTCGATACTGGTCCGCAGTCTAGCGAACAGGTTTATATTGAAAAAGCAGAAAAAGCACTGGATCGTGGTCAATATACCGATGCGGTGAAGCATCTTGAAGCTTTAGAAACATATTACCCAACAGGTGATTATGCGCAGCAGGCGCAGCTTGAATTATTGTATGCAAAATTCCAGCAAAAAGATTATGAAGGTGCAATTGCAGTTGCAGATCGTTTTATCCGCATGAACCCGCAGCATCCTAAAGCCGATTATGCCTACTATGTGCGTGGCGTGGCGAATATGGAACAAAACTATGATGGTTTGTTGCGCTATACCTCACTCAAGCAATCGCACCGTGATGTCAGCTATTTAAAAGTGGCTTATCAAAACTTTGTTGATTTTATTCGTCGCTATCCTTCAAGTACTTATGCGGTAGATGCTGCACAGCGTATGCAGTTTATTGGTCAAGAACTGGCTGAAGCTGAAATGAATGCAGCACGTTACAACATTAAACGTAAAGCATGGGTCGCTGCAGTTGAGCGTTCTTTGTGGGTGATTGAACACTATCCACAAACGCCACAAATTCCTGAAGCTTTGGCAACCGTTGCTTATGGTTATGGCAAATTGGGTGATCAGGCAACAGCACAACAATATATTGATGTGTTGAAACTGAACTATCCAAACCTAGTCAAAGCTGATGGTAGCGTGAACTTGCGTGCTGCCCGCCACGATGCAAGCTGGATTAACCGTGCCACTTTGGGTATTTTTGGACGTGAAGCAAAAAGCAGTACCGAAGCACAGCAATCCGAGGCCAATACACAAGCAGCACCATCACGCAGCTTAACCAACCGTTTAAGTTTTGGTTTGTTAGATCGTCCTAAGTCTCAAAACGATAGTGCTGAATAGAATAAGCTCAAGCTAATTGAACAATATTGAAAAATACCAAAGGCAAGTTATGATACTTGCCTTTTGTTTGACTAGGGCTTGTTTCAAACAGCAGAAACAGCTACAAAAGAGAATAATTCTGCTAGCACTGACTTCAGTTTTCGACCTGTTCGGCAAAAACTGCTTTCAAACCAATTAAGAGATAAAAGACCAAAACGTATGGCCATTCCACAACACACGATTGATCAAATTCTAGATCGCACTGATATTGTCGATCTGATTGGTCAGCGCGTGAAACTAAAAAAAACAGGTCGTACCTATTCGGGCTGTTGCCCATTCCATCAGGAAAAAACACCGTCTTTTCACGTCTACCGTGACAAGCAGTACTATCATTGCTTTGGTTGTCAGGCCAACGGTAACGCCATCCGTTTTTTAATGGATATTGATAACCGAAATTTTGTAGATGTCATGAAAGACTTAGCCAGTCAAACAGGCATCGAACTCCCGAAAGATCAGCACGACAGCAAAAAACTCTCCTATAAACGTGAAGCCAAAAAGCCAGCAACAATTACAAAGCCAAAACCGCCTGTAAAAGATCAGCAGGAAACTGCTGCGGCTCCAACTGCAACAAACGAACATGCTAATGATGCTGACACGAGTGTGGGAATCGACTTTGATCCTTTTGCCGAGTTTCAAAGCACTGAATACTCAAGTTCTGAATTTCAGAACAGTACAGACCCGTTTGCAGGTTTTGAACAATGGGACGCCATACAGGAAACACCTGCGCAGGAAGGTAACTTATACGACTTGCTCGAAAACGTGGCTCAATATTATGAGCAGCAATTACCGCATAGCCCTGCTGCACAACAGTATTTCCAAAAACGTGGTTTAACTGCACAGACCCTGCAATTCTGGCGTTTGGGCTATGCACCTGAAGACTGGCAACATTTGGAAAAAGCCTTTCCACAAGACATTGCAGGCTTAAAGCTTCTGGGCTTGATTCGTACCAGTGACAAGGGACGTGACTTCGATTTATTACGTGATCGGGTGATTTTCCCAATCCGTGACAGCAAAGGTCGTGTAGTCGGTTTTGGTGGCCGTGCACTCAATGATGAAATCAAGCCCAAATACATTAACTCGCCCGACTCGGAAGTCTTTCATAAAAACCAATTGCTCTATGGTTTATATGAAGGCCGCAAACAAAAAGCCCAAGATTATTTAATGGTCGAAGGCTATATGGATGTGATTGCCTTGCAGCAATACGGCATTCATGGTGCTGTAGCGACACTCGGTACAGCCAGTAATACCGATCATTTAAACATTCTATTCCGCCAAAACAACCGCATTACCATCGCGTTTGATGGCGATGCCGCAGGTCAAAAAGCCGCACGTCGTACACTGGAAATTGCACTGCCTTTGCTCAATGATGGACGTGAACTGAAGTTCTTTGTTTTACCCAATGAGCACGACCCTGACTCACTTATTCGTCGTGAAGGCATCGAAAATTTCCGACGTTTATTAGATCAAGCACCTTTGCTATCAGATTTTGTCTTTGCGCATCTCACCCAAAACCATAATATCAGTACCCCTGAAGGCAAAAGTCAGGTCATGGGTGAACTGCGGCAGTTGACCGAACTTTTGCCCAAAACGGGTTCTTATCGCTATTTGCTGCAACAGTTTTTCCGTGAAAAGTTAGGCTTTAACCGTAAATGGCAGGCACAGACCAATAATGATGCATCCCTAAGTTTTAGCACCAAAGTCGATGCCGAAGAATATGTGATTGCGATTTTGATCAATCATCCGTATTTATATATTCACTTCGAGCCTTTACGTGCACTGATTCCGAGTGATCACTTACTGCATCAAATTTTAAATATTTTAAATATTATTTTTGATGACTTACCGGATGATCCAGAACAGGCTAAATATTATATTTTAGGTGCATGTGCAGCCTATCATTTTGAGTTACAACGTATTTTGCAACAAGCTAATGTCAGTGATTACACGACTTCTCCTGAACACGTCGATAAATTGGCGCAGGATTTTTCGACCAAATTGCAATACGACTGCTTACAGCAAAAAATTCGCTCCAAAAAATTCAGCAGCATTGAAGAAATGAAGCGCTTGAAACATCAAATTTATGAAATTGATAAAAAAAGATCGCTGACCTTGTTAGAGGAATAAGCGATCTGATTAGATTAAGTTTGTATCATCAAAAATCTTTTTTGTGAATCACGTTAATCTTGCTTATTTGCGACGATGTTTGGCAGTCGCTGCTAAATTTTCCTGCATAAACTCAAAACATTCAGGCTCATCACCTTTGGCTGCTTCACGCAATAAAATAGAAGTTGGATGCAGCAGTTTTTGGGTTAAACGATAGGAAAATTCTTGCATAACTTGTGCAGCATCTTCACCTTTGGCAATACGCGCCATCGCCAAATTTAATTCTTCCTGACGCAAGCTTTCGCCATGTTCACGGTAAGCATGAATGGTCGCACCTGCTTGCTGAACTTTTTGATGGGTCACCAACTCAGTCACAAGCTGATTGACCATTAGCTCTGCTTCCACAGCCGCCTGACGACGCTGCGCCAAGTTTTCATCAATCACGCTTTGCAGGTCATCGACCCCGTACAAATACACGCCATCCAAATTTTCAATTTTAGGATCAATATCACGTGGTACGGCCAAATCGACCAACAACATTTGCTGATAGCGACGTTTCTTTAACGCTGCTTTCACTTCAGGATAAGCAATCACCTGATGCAAACTACCCGTACAGCTTGAAATTACATCAGCGCGGTGTAAATTGGCTGCTAACCGATCAAATTCAATAATTTCAACTTCAACCCGATGCGCAATTTCTTGTGCCAAAGTTTCGGCGCGGGCGCGGGTACGGTTACAAATTAAAATTTTAGCGACGCCCATCTCAGCTAAATGCTTCGCTACAAGGCTATTCATTTCGCCTGCTGCCACCACCATCACGGTTAGTTTTTCAGGATGGCTAAATACTTGTAACGCCAGTTGCGCTACCGCATAACCCATCGACACAGCATGGCTGCCTACGGCAGTTTCTGAACGTACCCGTTTGGCAGCATAAAACGCATATTCAAAAATTCGGTTGAGTTGTTGCGAAACCGTATGTGAGTCTTTGGCTAAAGACAGCGCAGTTTTGACCTGACCTAAAATTTGCGGCTCACCCAACATGAGTGAATCTAGCCCACTGGCTACGCGCATTAAATGCGACACCGCCTGTGCATTTTCATAACGATAAACATGACGACTCAATTGCTTCGCATCAATACCATTGACGTGTGCAAGCCAATCCAACACCTGTTCTGGATGTTCAGACATGGCGTAGACTTCGGTACGGTTGCAGGTAGACACCACCACCAAATCATTCAGTTCGGGATGTTGGCTTTGCTCAGCAAGTAAGGCACTTAACTTTTCTGGGTTAAATGCAATTTGCTCGCGCAACTCTACAGAGGCGGTTTGATGGTTGACACCCAATGCAAAGAAAGACATATCAGATCATCATTTCGCTAAATTTATGCTATTGTGCAATAACGGTGTCATAAAAAGCATTACTTGGATCAAGAAAAATTGCGTCAAACAAATAGCCGACCATACGGCGCGACAATTAAGCAATATTCTACCACATTCTTACTGGTCGGTAGCATGGCTTCAGTTGCTCATCTTAGAGCATCTGAAGAAATTTATCATGCAAATTCAAATTATAATGCGGTAAAACAAACCATGGTGGCAGAATTTGCCTTGGCTTATGGCGATATTCCAACTGCATTACACAACTACACGGTCTTGGCAATTAAGAACAATTCGACTTCCATTAAACAACGCGCCCTGAATATTGCCATTGAACAAAATGACCTACGTGCCGCATTAGATATTGCAACACATTGGGTGGTACAAGAACCATCCGATGTCCCTGCACTGTTTTATTTGGCGCACATTGCACTCAAAGCGCATGAATATGACTTGGCTGCAGAAACCTTAGATAAAATTCTAAATATTGATGCCACGGCTGACTTAGAACAAATTTTGGCGGGAATTTCCCCTGAATCTGTAGAAGACCGTGAATTTCTGATTCAAGCCCTGCGCACCAGCAAAGCCAAAGACAATCCATCTATTTTGGTATTGATTGCAGGTTTAAAAGCGCAAAATGGACAATATCAAGCCGCGCTCGACACCATTAACAGAGCGTTGCGCAAACGCCCGAAAGTCACTGGCTATATTTTAATGAAAGCCAATTTGTTGAGCGTACTTGGCAATGAAGAAGAAACGGCAGCTTGGTATGCAAAATCCAGCCGTAAACACAAAAATAATTTTGAAGTCCGTTTAGCCGAAGCCAAATATTTGGTCAAAAAAAATGAAGCAACTTTGGCGCTAACAAAGCTAGAAGCTATTTTAAAAAAATGGCCTACGGAAGATGAAGCCTTATTTATTGCAGGTTTGACCAGTATTGACTTGAAACAATACGAAAAAGCCGAAAAATATTTAGTAGAGTTGCGCTATTCAGCCCAATATCAAAACGAAGCCTATTTCTATTTGGCAGTCAATGCCGAGCGTAAACAGCACTTTGAAACAGCCAAAGCCTATTATCGTTTGGTCGATGGTAGCCTCTATACGGTTTCACGTCGCAACATGATCAGTATTTTTGCCCAGCAAGATAAACTGAACGATGCTCTGCGCTTTTTAACGCAGGAACGGGTCAACTATCCGCAGCACGCCAGTTTTTTATATCAGGCACAGGCCGATATTTTAAAACGTATGGATAATAAAAAAGCAGCACTGCGTTTGTTAGATGAAGCCATCAAAAACCTGCCCGATGATCCTGACCTGATCTATTCAGAAGTCTTACTATTGGATGCACATCAGGAAAAAGACAAACTGGATCAACTGCTCACCAAGTTACTGGAAATTGAGCCGAACAGCCCAACCTATTTAAATGCCTACGCCTATACTCTTGCACTGCAAAATCGTCGTTTGGATGAAGCGCGTCGCTATGTAGAGCAAGCACTTGAGTTTGCACCTGAACAAGCCTCTATTTTAGATACTTTAGGTTATGTCAGCTATTTGCAAAATGACTACACTGCTTCGGCACAGGCTTTGGAAAAAGCCTACGCGCTGAGTCATAGTGCCGCGATTGGCTCACGTTATGCAAAATCGTTGTATATGCAAGGAGATATTCAAAAATTCAGCCAAGTGTTACAACAATTACAACAAAATCATCCGAATGATCCGCAATTGCAACAATTAAATTCGCTATTGTTAGCGCAGCCCGTTAAAAAGAGTTAAGTGATTTTATGCGTTTATTCTCAAAATTAGGTCTTACCCTGTTTGTCAGTACCAGTCTGTTCATCACAGGTTGTCAGCCTTTTGTGCAATCTCCTGCCCATGTTTCACAGCAAGTTGAAGCCGAAAATCAGTTTAACCTACAAGGCAAAATTGGTGTGCGCACTCCGCAGCAATCTGGCAGTGCCTTTTTTACTTGGGTACAGCAGCAACAGCAGTTTGATATTGAACTGAGCGGCATTTTGGGCGTTGGTAAAACGCAAATTAGCGGACAACCAGGACAAGTCACCCTCAACAGTGCCAAAACAGGGATAATTTATGCCGAAAGTCCTGAAGAACTGTTAGAACAAGCCACAGGTTGGCAAGCGCCCATCACCCACTTGGTCGATTGGGTACAAGCCCGACCTGCAACGGTCAATGCCCAAATTCAAAAAGACCCCCAACAGCGCCCGACTCAATTTATTGAAGATGGTTGGACGGTCGATTTGAGCTATAACGACAGTGCCAGTTTGCCAAACCGTCTGATTTTGAAACAAGCACTTGAATCAGGGCAAGAAAACCGTATTACAATGCTCATCCAAAATCGTTAATCACTTGCCAAGTTTCGCCATGATTCGTGTACCCTCACCTGCCAAATTAAATCTGTTTTTGCACATTACGGGTCGTCGTGAAGACGGCTACCATGAACTGCAAAGTATTTTTCAATTGATTGATTTATATGACTGGCTGGAATTTGAAGTGAATGACACAACTGATATTCACATTCAGGGCTTAAATAGTGTCGATTTAGAGCAAAACCTGATTTATAAGGCCACGCAAATTTTAAAGCCATACGCCAAACAAGCGACTGGGTTAAATATTGCGATTGAAAAGCACATCCCAATGGGTGCAGGGCTTGGCGGTGGCTCATCTAATGCGGCAACCACGCTAATTGTGGTCAATCAGCTGTGGCAATGTGGCTTAGAAATTGACCAATTGGCGGAATTGGGTTTGCAACTAGGTGCAGATGTTCCCATTTTTGTACATGGGCTTAATGCATGGGCAGAAGGCATTGGTGAACGGTTAACATTCATAGACTTAGCCCCGAAACAATATATTGTGTTAAAACCTGACTGTTTTATCAGCACTCAACTACTTTTTTCACAAAAAACATTGACAAGAAACTCGAAGCCCACTAAATTCTGCGGCTATCAGATAAAGCCATCTGACTTTGGAAATAATTTTGAGCCTGTGGCACGAAGTTTATATCCTGAAGTCGATGAAGCAATGCGTTATTTAGACCAATTTGGTCAAGCAAAGCTTACAGGTACAGGTGCTTGTGTTTTTACTGAAGTGACTGCAGAAATGAATGTTGAATACATTTTGGCAAACTCACCATGTACCGCGTACTGCGTGAATAGCCTAGATGAATCTCCATTACGACATTTCACAGTACAATAGGGGTATCGCCAAGTGGTAAGGCACCGGTTTTTGATATCGGCATCCGTTGGTTCGAATCCAGCTACCCCTGCCATCTCTTTCACCTGTAGATTACTGTATTAGGGGTATCGCCAAGTGGTAAGGCACCGGTTTTTGATATCGGCATCCGTTGGTTCGAATCCAGCTACCCCTGCCATCTTACAGTGATCAAATCTAGGGGTATCGCCAAGTGGTAAGGCACCGGTTTTTGATATCGGCATCCGTTGGTTCGAATCCAGCTACCCCTGCCATTTTCTCGCATTAGACAGAACCCCCAATATTAGCGCTATACTGTTAATTTACCTTGACAGAACGCCGTAAAAATATTAAAGTTCTGCCGCATTAGGGGTATCGCCAAGTGGTAAGGCACCGGTTTTTGATATCGGCATCCGTTGGTTCGAATCCAGCTACCCCTGCCATCTATTCCTACATACACCAACCGCCAAGGGTGCTTCATGCCCAATCTTGTCGTTTTTAGTGGAACCGCGCATCCACAATTCGCTCAAAAAGTCGTAAGCCACTTGCACATTCCTTTAGGTGCTGCATCAGTTTCTACCTTCTCTGATGGTGAGATTGCTGTAGAGATTACCGAGAATGTCCGTGGTAAAGACGTATTTATCGTACAACCTACTTGTGCGCCAACCAATGACAACCTAATGGAAATCTTGGTGATGGCTGATGCTTTGCGTCGTGCAAGTGCTGGTCGTATTACTGCCGTTATTCCTTACTTCGGTTATGCCCGCCAAGACCGTCGTCCTCGTTCTACACGTGTTCCAATTACAGCCAAAGTGGTTGCAGATATGCTAACGACTGTAGGGATTGACCGTGTAGTGATGATTGACTTGCACGCAGACCAAATTCAAGGTTTCTTCGACATCCCTGTAGACAACATTTATGGTACGCCTGCGCTATTGGCTGACCTGCGTCAACAGTCACACGACAATCTCATGGTAGTTTCACCAGACGTTGGTGGTGTGGTTCGTGCGCGCGCTGTTGCAAAACAAATGGGTGATATCGATCTTGCAATTATCGATAAACGTCGTCAAAAAGCGAATGAATCACAAGTGATGCATTTGATTGGTGATGTAAAAGATCGTGACTGTGTCATTGTAGATGACATGGTGGATACTGCAGGTACATTATGCAAAGCTGCCGATGCACTTAAAACTTTTGGTGCTCGCCGCGTTGTTGCTTATGCTACCCACCCTGTACTTTCAGGCAAAGCGATTGAAAACCTGAAAAATTCTGTGATTGATGAACTGGTTGTTACAGACACCATTCCTCTTTCAGAAGAAGCTCAAGCACTTGGTAAAATTCGTCAAGTGTCTGTTGCGAGCATGGTTGCAGAAACAATTCGTCGTATTAACAACGAAGAATCTATTAGCGCAATGTTCGATTCTTATCTATAATAGAGCGCTGAATTTTCAAAGCCCTGCCAATTGGCAGGGTTTTCTATCACTAGATTGGTCGCAGATCTAGTTTATTTAAACTCAAAATAAGGATGTCTATCATGGCAAACTTCGTATTAAACGCTCAAGCGCGTGAAGCAGCTAACCAAGGGAAAGGTGCGAGCCGCCGCCTTCGTCACGCTGCATTAGTTCCAGCTATCATTTATGGTGGCGACGCTGAGCCTGTAACAATCACTTTAGAACTTCGTGAGCTTGTAAAAGCTTTAGAAAGCAATGCTTTCTTTGAAGAAGTTGTAGAAATCAAAGTAGGCGACAAAGTTGAAAACGTGAAAATCCAAGCGTTACAACGTCACCCTGCTAAAAACACACCTATGCACGCTGACTTCAAACGCGCATAAGTGTTCATGGTATAATTAGTGGCTAATATTTCACTGATTGTTGGTTTGGGCAACCCTGGTAAAGAGTATGCCCAAACCCGCCATAATGCAGGCTTCTGGTTTGTAGAACGCCTTGCAGATCAATATGGCATTACATTAAAAGCCGATCCTAAATTTCACGGGATCAGCGGACGTGGTAATATCGAAGGTCAAGACGTTCGTCTGTTATTACCCACAACCTTTATGAATCGTTCTGGTCAAAGTGTTGTTCCCTTCGCCAAATTCTATCAAATTGCACCTGAAGCAATGCTGATTGCTCATGATGAACTGGATATGAACCCAGGGATCATTCGCCTAAAAACGGGTGGTGGTCATGGTGGACATAATGGTTTACGTGACATCGTGCCGCACACAGGTCCAAACTTCCATCGTTTACGCATTGGTATTGGGCATCCGGGTTCAAAAGAACGCGTGTCTGGTCATGTACTGAGCAAAGCACCAAGTAGCGAGCAAACTTTAATGGATGATGCACTTGCACATGCATTAGGTCGTATCAAGTTACTGGTCAATGGCGAAGTACAACAAGCCATGAATCAAATCAATGCCTATAAACCGAACTGATGAATCCACAATTGTTGAACAATCACACTTGCCATGTCGCAATTTTCAGAGCAAAATGCGCTTTCTGCTCGGAACTGACATCCAGCAAGCAGTGTTTGAATTCAACCATAAGATAAAATCTTAGGTCCACTAAGGAGACGCTCACCATGCTATCTCGTTTATTAAAATGCAAAATCCACCGTGCTTTTGTAACTCATGCAGAACTTCACTACGAAGGTTCATGTGCAATTGACGGAACACTCATGGATTTGGCTGGCATTCGTGAATATGAAGAAATCCACGTATGGAACGTGACCAATGGTAAGCGCTTCACAACTTATGCAATTCGTGGTGAAGACAACTCAGGCATCATTTCAGTCAATGGTGGTGCTGCACACCAAGCCGATGTAGGCGATATTATTATTATTGCAACCTTTGGTGACTTCACTGAAGCAGAAGCCAATGCGCACGAACCACGTTTGGTCTATGCAAACCCAGACAATACCGTGAGTCACACTGCAAACTGTATTCCTGTACAAGTGGCTTAAGCCATTCCTGTACAAAATAAAAAAACTCGCAAATTTTGCGAGTTTTTTTATGGTTCAATAAAAGTCTTTCTAGCCTTTAATCGCAAGAATTACAAATTAATCATCTTGCAAGCTATGCAATAAGCTATGGCTAATACCATCAGCCCTTAAAAATGCAAAATCATAACTTGCGGTTGCAAGCGCCAACACGCGACGTTCAAACTCCTGCCACAAAGGTCGCACTTCTTTGTAGTGAATGCCCAAGCCGCTTTCATCGGTAAAATGTCGATTTTTTTCACAAATTTTCAGTGCATGGTACAGCTTACGCCCTTTTGAAGCATCATCGCGTAAACGCACACGCTTAGAGCGGATAAACCCTTCGACATGACGCAAGTCAGCAAAAGGCAACATAGGCACTAAAATCTGATCAAGCTGTGCATCTAAACGACGCCAAACGGCAGTGTGTTGTTCAGACGTATAACTGTTCCATTGAATCACTTCATGGTTAAAGCGACGGCAACCTCGACAGACAGCATCACCAAACACCGTAGAACAACGACCTGCACACGGGGTTAAAGTGGCAATTTGACGATCCTTACTCAACACAACACTCCAATATTTAACAACACCTGTTGGCGCATCAACATGAACACAACATTCTTCTTTGAAACGAGTGGCATCATACCCCGTTCTGCTACATTTTTAAAATGTTGTGTCGTGCTTTAAAAACCATGTACCGCACTCGGTTTTCTCGCATATTCACACAAAGCAGGTTAGAATATGCGCCTTAAATTTTTGTCTTTCATCTATTGGAGTACTCCATGAACGCTACTGTAGAACAGCTTGCACCTGTAGAACAGCCAGCGACCACGACTTGGGTTGTTGCCGCACTTTATCAATTCAAAGAAGTTGCAGATCCTGCCGATCTTCAACAACGCTTATTAGATTTGGTAAATTCAATCAACCTTTGCGGTACTCTCATTGTGGCAGGTGAAGGCATTAATGGAACTGTAGCGGGTGATCGTGCCGCGATTGATCAAGTTCACCAATTTCTGTTGGATGAAGGCTTTACCGCAATGGAATACAAAGAGTCACATAGCTCTGAAAAGCCATTCCGTAAAATGAAAATCAAGCTGAAAAAAGAAATTGTGACTTTGGGTGTAGAAGTAAAACCACGTGATTTAGTCGGTCACTACCTAGACCCGAAAGAATGGAATGAACTGATTGCTCGTGACGATGTCATTCTGATTGATACCCGTAATGACTATGAATACAAAGCAGGAACGTTTAAGGGCGCAATTGACCCGAAAACCGAAACTTTCCGTGAATTTCCAGAATATGTGAAACAAAACCTAGAACAGCATAAAGATAAAAAAATTGCGATGTTCTGCACAGGCGGGATTCGTTGTGAAAAATCGACCTCTTTATTGTTGCAAGAAGGTTTTACCGAGGTTTATCACTTAAAAGGTGGCGTACTTAAATACTTAGAAGAAACACCAGCCGATGAAAGCTTATGGGAAGGTGAATGTTTCGTATTTGATGGCCGTACTGCGGTGACACATGGTATGCAAGAAGGTCAAAACACCAAATGTCATGCTTGCGGTTGGCCATTACTGCCTGAAGAAGTTGAATTACCAAGCTATGAACACGGTGTATCTTGTGTGTACTGTATTGATAAAACCAGTGAGAAACAAAAAGAAGGTTTCCGTATGCGCCAATCACAAATTGCCGCAGCTAAACGTAAACGTCTGTAATCCGTACAGGCTCATACACATCAACAAGGTCTAACAAAAGCCATGTTGATGTTGTATCGACCACTCTAATCATATTGAAAAAGTCCTCATCCAGTATGGGGATTTTTTATGTCTACATATATGCTTCACGCAAGATTACATAGAACATAAAAATACAACGCTTGTTTACCAAGCATTGCGCAATATCCCCAGATTGGGTGATAGCATTCAATCAAAATAAGCCACAAAATCTGTGGCTATATTGGTGCAGATGTTCAGCACAAACTCAACATCTCCCATAACCCAAAATTCAAGGATCGTTATGTATTCCTAAATTTATATGCCGCAATCAGGAGTGACGCTATGCCTAAAACAACAATTTCAAATTCAATGCACACACTACGTTTTACGCCTGTAAAATCTGTGACTGCTACGCATAGCACAACAATGCAAGATGGTTTGGAACATGAATCTCATACTTTTATTGTGGCTTTAGGTGCAATTTTAGGCGGTATTATTGCGGCATTTGTTGGCTATCATCTACAAGCGCATTTCTTGAATTACGCCCTGCTCTGTGCCATTCCTATACTTGTGGCATATAGCTTAAGACGTGTATATATCTATACCCTGACCCATGCAGAGCTTGATTAAGTCTAAATTGCGCAAGACTTTACTGTTCGTCCAATACTGCTTAGGATAGAAGCACTTTTCTAAAGCACAACTTGCATGAACTTAACTGAATGGATTATTTCCATTATGGAACAACTGGGCTACCTTGGTATTGCCCTGTTAATGTTTCTGGATAATGTTTTTCCACCCGTTCCTTCTGAAATTATTATGCCCTCTGCAGGCTATTCTGCATCGCAAGGGCAATTACTGCTATTGGGTGTCATCATTGCAGGCTGTATCGGCTCGTTGTTCGCAGCGGCAGTGTTATATTGGGTAGGTTATCGCTGCAAACATGAAAGTATTTACCACTGGGTCAATCGCTACGGTAAATATCTATGGATTAAAGAACAAGACGTCCGAAACTCCCTGCATTGGTTTGAACAATATGGACATCGGATTGTATTTTTTGGGCGCATGATTCCCGCTATTCGTTCTCTCATCAGTATTCCTGCAGGCATGAGCCACATGCCATTTTGGAAATTTATGTTTTATAGTGGTTTAGGCACAATTATTTGGACCACTTTTTTAGCTTGCGTGGGTTATTATTTTGGTGAAAACCAACAATTGATGCAGCAAATTTTCAGTCAGGTCAGCCATGTCATTATAGGCTTGGTGCTCTTAGTCATCGCAATTATTTTATACCGTAGGCATCGCCGTAAAATGCGTGACTAATGCTTGTGTTGCTGCGCAATTGAATCAATTTTTTGGGGAAAATCAGACATGAAACCATATTTATTATTTTTTGCTGCGGTTTACAGTATTACGCTGGTCTTACTCATTACCGTATTGATTTTTGGTCTGAACTTAGGTGGCTTGACCTTGCTCCCTGCATTAATTGCCGCAGCATTCATTAGCGCAGGACATTTTGTCAAAAAAGAACAACGCTTACCGAGCAGTGATGAAAAAATTCAACTGGTTTGGGGCTCAAGTGCGGTGGCAATTATTATTGGTAGCTTCTTTGTGTTTTTCTTGGTGCTGATGAATCCGAATGCAGAAGCCATTTTAAAAGCTGCAGATAAAGCAGGACTAGCACTGGCTGCGGTGGTGATGCTGTGTTTGATTGCGATTCATGGTGCAGTTTTTCATGTTGCCTATGGTTGGTATGCGAACCGTTATTATCAAAAAAAGTACTTATAAGCTTACCTAAAGTACGTATTTCACACTGAACCGCAACATCAAACACTTAAAATCAACATCAGGCTGATATATCACACATAAATTTACGTCTGACATGCGCTGTAACTGAAATGCATTCTGAATAGGCTATAAGCCTACATTGTAGCAGCGTAGATTAAGCCTATTCATAGCGATTTATGAATATAGGAACGCTATAACGCATACAAAGATAAAAAGGTGATTCGCATGTCAGATTTTGAACGCAATGAAAAAATTGACCGTGATGTGGTTAAGAACTTACCAAAAGAAGAACGTGATCGCTTAAATGCCGATCCAATTACAGGAGAACCTGGTGCACACCCTGTCGGTACTGGTTTAGGTGCTGTTGGCGGTGCGGCTACTGGTGCAACAGTAGGTGCGCTGGGTGGTCCAGTAGGTGCTGTGGTCGGTGGTGCTGTAGGCGCTGTAGTGGGTGGTTTGGCAGGTAAAGGTGCAGCAGAAGTTGTGAACCCTACCGAAGAAGAAGCTTACTGGCGTACCAATAGCTTAAATACAACCTACTTTACAGAAACACGCAACCATTATCATGATTTAGATTATGATCGTGACTATCAAAATGCCTATCGCATTGGTTATGAAAACCGCCCACATTATGATACGCACACACGTTTCGAAGATGTTGAGCCCGATCTAAGAAGCAAATGGGAGCAAATTAAAGGCAGTTCACGCTTAACGTGGGAACAAGCTAAATTTGCTGTCAAAGATGCTTGGGATCGTGCGACACGCTAATTGGTAACATGATCATTGAAGCGCCATAATAAAAAACGCACTGCGATTTGCGCAGTGCGTTTTTTTTATGAGGATTACATATTACACAATATGTAAACCAAGCCATTAATCAGGCGTGTGGTACATCAAATATAATTCATTCAGGTTTTCAGGAATTTCTTCTGCAATTTCGTCCATTAACTGACCATTGCGACGGAAAGATTCCATTTGTGGATCTTCTTCATCAATGCCGCTAAACACCATCATTGGCAAAGTTAAATCAACCAATTGCTCTTCAAATTCAGGCGTAAACCATGCTTCTTCGTTTAAGAACATCGCATCGACAAAGCCAACGCTCCAATCACCCAAACTTGAATCAACTTCTGCTTCTTCAATTTCAAATGGAAACTCAATGCCTTCTTCATTGGCTAAACTTTGGCGAATGCTTTCTAACCAAGCCTGAATTTGCGCAATAATTTCAGCAGGCACTTTCTTTTGGTTGCCTTCAAACAATTCATTTAACCATGGGTCAAATTGAGGTCCAACTGCAATGGCACACAAGAAACCATGCGTTGCAGCGAAGTCTAGACCATACTCGTTTTGGTCACCATCTAGATATTCACTTAACAGGTCTAAATCTAAAGCAGTCATTTCAAATCCATCGGTGTCAATTTAGGGGTGTAGCATAGCATTTTCAATGCCAGATACAGTACCTGATTTTAGTCATCTTCATCGTCAAAATCGTCGTCATCGTCAAAATCATAATCAAAATCTTTGAGCTCACGTTCCAAACGACGTTGTGCGAGTAAATCATCAATCAAACGGCGCTTTTCTAAAGATTCTTTCGCGCTTATTTTGTTTGATGCCTCATCGAAATTAACATCATCATCACCGTAGTTATCATCTAGTTCAAAATCTGTAGAAGACACTAAAACTACCTCAGAATGAAAAAATGTGAAGGGTCTAGCCGCTATTTATCTGCCTTTATAAATATTGTCAAGTTTTATTTATTTTTTTCAAAAAACTGCAACATAGACAGCTTGCAACATTGCGGCAAATTTGTGTATTTATGAACAAGTTAGTATCATTATTTGAGATTCGCCCCAATCATAAAAATATTTTGCGGGCAAAAAGGAAATTGACTTGAAAAACAGTAATGAAGCCCCATATTCCTATCACATTCTTCATTCAAACATCATTTTAAAATCATGCTTGATTGATCAATTCACCCCCTATTTAAAGCGAATTGTGCTATCATGCACGGTTTTTCACTGCCACAGATTCAACGAAGAGTAAGCAAAGATGAGCGATATGAATTCCCCTACTTCGCAAGTAGCGGCTCTGATTAGCCGAGGCAAAGAGCAAGGTTACCTAACTTACGCTGAGGTTAACGATCATCTCCCGGACTCAATCACAGAAAGCGAGCAGATTGAAGACATTATTCAAATGCTTCAAGACGTCGGTATTCCTGTGCATGAACGTGCGCCTGAATCTGATGATGCAATGTTCGAGGATAATGCGGAAGCTGCCGACGAAGTTGCTGAAGAAGAAGCTGCAGCGGTACTTGCCTCTGTAGAAAATGAGCCTGGTCGCACCACAGACCCTGTGCGTATGTATATGCGTGAAATGGGTACGGTTGAGCTGTTAACGCGTGAAGGTGAAATTAGCATTGCGAAACGTATTGAAGAAGGGATTCGCGATGTACTTCACTCGATTGCCTACTGGCCAAACGCAGTGCAAGTGGTACTGCAAGAATATAAAGATTATGAAGCAGGCGAACGTCGCCTTGCCGATATTTTATCAGGTTATTTAGACCCTGAAACCGATGAAGAAATTCCAGAAGTTTTAGAAGACGAAGCCGATTTAGACAAAGAAGAAGACACCAGCAACAAACCAACCAAAGACGTCAAACTTGATGATGACGATGAGGAAGAAGAAGCTGAAGCCGAAGAAGAATCTGAAGCAGATTCAGGTCCAGACCCAGAAATTGCAAGAATGCGTTTTGGTGAATTGGAACAGGCTTATCTTGCAAAAATTGCTGCCATTGAAAAACATGGTCGTGAAAGTGCCGAAGCTCAAGAGGCTTTAGAAGCTTTAGCGACTGTATTCATGATGTTTAAATTTACGCCACGTTTATTCGATATTATTTCGGAAATGATTCGTGGTACACATGAACAAATTCGTACTGCTGAACGTGAAGTGATGCGTTATGCGGTGCGTCGTGGTCGTATGGATCGTACTCAATTCCGTACCTCATTCCCAGGTCAGGAATCTAACTTTGCTTGGTTAGACGAGCACATTGCCAAAGCACCTGCCGACCAAAAAGGCTATTTGGAAAAAGTACGTCCAGATATTTTGGCGTTCCAACAAAAAATTGCCGACATTGAAAAAGAGTTAGGCTTAGATGTTAAAGGCATCAAAGAAATTTCTAAGCGTATGGCAGTAGGCGAAGCCAAAGCCCGTCGTGCGAAAAAAGAAATGGTTGAAGCCAACTTGCGTCTGGTTATTTCGATTGCAAAAAAATACACCAACCGTGGTTTACAATTCCTAGACTTGATTCAGGAAGGTAACATCGGCTTGATGAAAGCGGTAGACAAGTTCGAATACCGTCGTGGTTATAAGTTCTCGACTTATGCAACATGGTGGATTCGTCAGGCGATTACCCGTTCTATTGCCGACCAAGCGCGTACCATTCGTATTCCAGTACACATGATCGAAACCATTAACAAGATCAACCGTGTATCGCGTCAATTGCTTCAGGAAATGGGTCGTGAACCGACTCCAGAAGAATTAGGCGAACGCTTGGAAATGGATGAAGTTAAAGTTCGTAAAGTTCTGAAAATTGCCAAAGAGCCGATTTCTATGGAAACGCCAATTGGTGATGATGAAGATTCACATTTGGGTGACTTCATTGAGGACAGCAACATCACCTCACCTGTTGATGCGGCAACCTCTGAAGGCTTAAAAGAAGCGACCCGTGAAGTGCTTGAAAACTTGACTGAACGTGAAGCCAAAGTTCTGAAAATGCGTTTTGGTATTGATATGCCAACCGATCATACTTTGGAAGAAGTTGGGAAGCAGTTTGATGTGACCCGTGAACGTATCCGTCAGATTGAAGCCAAAGCCTTACGTAAACTTCGTCACCCTTCTCGTTCTGAACACTTACGCTCGTTCTTGGAAAATGACTAAGATTGCTGCATAAATGAGCTATTGAAATTTTTAAATTCAGCCTCATTTATTCAACAAGACAAAAAACGCCTGCCCTATGCAGGCGTTTGATATAGAGATAGAGACACACGCTTATGACGTTATTCAACCGTACCCCATCTCGTGAACTACAAGAGCATCTTTGGGTGTTTCCAATGGATTACCCAATTAAACTCATTGGTGACGCGGGTGATGAACTGCGTATTGCTGTGCTTGAAATTTTAGTGAAGCACTTCCCTGAGTTTGATGCACAAAGCATCAGCATTACCCCATCACGCACAGGCAAGTATCATTCAATTACAGCACAATTGCGTTTTGAAGAATTGGAACAAGTGCATGCCATTTATGCAGATTTGGCAGCTTGCCCACTGATTAAAACTGCATTGTAATTTTGTAGATTGATTTTCAAATAACACGCTTTCGGGCGTGTTTTTTGTTTCTGCGCTGCCAAAATCTTATTCAATCCACAAATCCCCTACAGCCGCCACATTTTCGTATAATAAAATCAATTTCTTGCTTTTATGGATAGGACTGCATCACTGTGGATACTGCACAACGGCCAAACCTGATTATTCGTCAATATCATGACCTGACTGACTATCAAGCTCGCTTTCAGGAAATGAAAGACTGGACTGAACAACGTGATGCAGACAGCCCTGACCAACTCTGGATTTTGCAACATCCGAATGTACTGACCCAAGGGCAAGCAGGCAAAGCCGAACATATTTTAATGGCGACAGATATTCCTGTGGTACAGACTGATCGTGGTGGTCAAGTCACATGGCATGGCCCAGGCCAATTGGTCGCCTACTTCATGTTTGACCTGAACCGTTTAGGCTGGAATGTCCGTACTTTGGTATCTTATGCTGAAAACTTGATGATTGAGCTGCTTAAAAAATACGGCATTGAAGCCTATGCCAAAGCCGATGCACCAGGGGTATATGTCAATGAACGAAAAATTGGCTCACTCGGTTTTAAAATTCGTAAAGGCCGTAGTTATCACGGTTTAGCCCTCAATATTGATTGTGACTTGACTGGTTTTCAAAGTATCAACCCTTGCGGCTATGCAGGTTTGGAAATGGTACGTGTGATGGATTTAGTAAATGACTATCCACATTTTGAAAACTTCTGCGCAGATATCATTGAAACTTTACAAAACAGCGGTTACTTTAATGACGTTCAAGTCATTCACGTATAAATGGCTTTCTTTTCAATAAGAAATAAAATAGAGTATTTACTCTAAATAATGATTTATAACACAGGGATTCAGCGCGTGATTTCAACTAAATCTGTGAAACCCGCTTTGCAACTGGCCTATGTCAAACTCATGATGGATGTGATTGGCAGAGGTTTAGTCATGGCAAGTCAGGTCGATGAAGAAATTAAACAAGAAGTTGCCAAATTTCCCAGCAACTTTGTGTTGTCTATGAAAGTTTTTCCGAATGGTCCAGCCTTTGTTGCCAAAGTCACTGCAGATCATCAATTAGAACTGTTACAGAATACGGCACAAAAACCCGATTTAACCATTACCTTTAAACACTTAAATCATGCATTTTTAGTGTTTTCATTTCAGGAAAGTACCGCACAGGCCTTTGCGCATGACCGCATGATTGCCGATGGTGATGTGTCTTATGCAATTCGCTTGGTACGTTGCCTGAACAAAATGGAAGCACTGATCTTGCCTAAATTACTGGCAGAACTGGCGGTAAAACAATATCCGACTGAACTCAGCTTAAAAGAAAAACTATCAGGTGCAGCCAATATCTATCTAAAAGTTGCCCAATCTTATTTCAAACGGAGTGCATAACATGGCGAAGCCTTATTACGAATTTTTTTGCCCAGTCAAAGTCATTGCAGGTCATGCAGCGCTTGAACATATTCCGTTTGAATTGGCGACACTCGGTTCGCAGCGCCCAATGATCATTACCGACAAAGGCGTGCGTTCCAACAATTTGCTTGCACCGATTGAAGCGGCTTTTGAATCTACCGATGCCGTGATTGGCTATGTTTTTGATGATGTCCCGCAAGATTCAAGTGTGGCGACAGTTCGCCGTGCTGCGCAGTTGTACCGCGAAAACAACTGTGATGCCATTATCGCGGTGGGTGGCGGTTCAGTCATTGACACCTCTAAAGCCACCAATATTTTAGTCAGTGAAGGTGGTGATGACTTATTGCAATATTCAGGTGCGCATAACTTACCACGTCCACTGAAACCTTTTTTTGTGATTCCAACCACATCTGGAACAGGTTCAGAAGTGACTATGGTTGCGGTGGTATCCGACACAGAAAAGAACGTCAAAATGCCATTTGCATCGTATTACTTAATGCCACATGCAGCCATTTTAGACCCGCGTATGACGCAAACTTTGCCACCACATTTAACAGCAATGACGGCTATGGATGCCATGACGCACGCCATTGAGGCTTATAGTTGCATGGCAGCCAACCCAATTTCTGATGCTTATGCCACTGCAGCAATTAAAAAAATCAGCAATAACCTGTTCAATGTATTAGACAACCCAAGCGATGAACAAGGCCGTTTGGAACTGGCACAAGCATCGACTATGGCGGGGATTGCATTTTCAAATTCCATGGTTGGTTTAGTGCATTCCCTAGGTCATGCGCTGGGTGCTGTGGCACATTTGCCACATGGACTGTGCATGAATTTATTCTTGCCATACGTGTTGGAATACAACAAAGACGTCAATGCCGATAAAATTGCCGAGCTGCTATTACCGTTGGCAGGCGCAGACGTCTATGCGCAAACCCCTGCACATTTACGTGCCGATAAAACCATTGCGACACTCTTAGCCATTCGTGACCGCTTATATGCACTGACTAAATTGCCACGCACTTTACAAGAAACTGGTAAAGTCAGCGAAGCACAATTAGATGAAGTCGCTGAAAAAGCCCTGAACGATGGTTCGATTATTTACAACCCGAAAGAAGCCAATTTAGAAGAACTCAAAGCCATCTTAAAAAAGGCTTGGTAATTCCTACAAAATAGGCGAACATAGCCGAAAATCTAGCCTGATGTTTTTCTAAACATCGGGCTTTTCATTGGTAGACTGCTGCGTCTGATGTTTTTTCATCAATATGGCGTTTTTTCTGCTAAAAAAGAAAGCAAAGATACTGACAAAGCGCGTCATTATGGAGTAGATTGGCGCGTTTTTACTTTTTATGTAGGGGGGATTGTTCGTCTCAAACAATCCTGAACAAACATGACTGATCCTTGATCAACGATTAAGAGGATAACGCCGTTGACAAATATCTCTGGGACTCAATCGGCAGCTAAACTGCAAAAAACGCTAGGACTCTGGCACATTATTATTATTGGTTTAGCCTACATTCAACCGATGACGTTATTCGACACTTTCGGCTTAGTATCGGAAGAAAGTCATTTTCACGTACCCACATCTTATATTTTTGCACTGGTTGCCATTCTTTTAACTTCTTTAAGTTATGGTCACATGATTCGTCGTTATCCTTCTTCTGGGTCGGCGTATACCTATGCACAAAAATCGATTCACCCCAACGTTGGTTTTATGGTGGGTTGGTCATCTTGGCTAGATTATTTACTCTCGCCAATGGTCAACATCATCTTGGCGGTGATTTATCTGGAAGCCTTATTCCCTGATGTGAATCACTGGATTTGGGTAGTGGTACTCACGGCATTTATGACGGGTGTCAACTTGCGTGGTGCGCGTTTTGTCGCCAACTTTAACAGTATGATCGTTTTGGTACAGTTGGTGGTCATTGGCGTATTTACATGGATGATGTACACCAAACTTCAGGCAGGTTTCAATGCCGATGGTCCAATCACTGCCGAGCAACGCTATCAGTTATGGAGCTTAGAACCTTTCTGGAATGAACTGACTTCGGTAGGCGCATTGATTACAGGTGCAACCCTACTCTGCTTTTCATTTACAGGTTTTGACTCACTCAGCTCGCTTGCAGAAGAAACCAAAGACACTGAAAAAACCTTACCGAAGGCAATGTTCTTAACTGCGCTGATTGCGGGTGTGATTTTTATTGTCAGCACCTATTTCATGCAGATTTTCTTCCCGAATGAACCAGGCAGCTACTTTAAAAATATTGCTGAAACACAGCCAGAAATTCTGCTCTTGGTCGGCGGCTCGTTGTTCCAGTCATATGTGCTTGCCTTTGCTATTGTAACGGTAATGGCATCGGGTATTTCGGCTCATGCGGGCGTATCGCGTTTAATGTACGTGATGGGTCGTGATGGCGTGATCAACAAAAAAATCTTTGGTCATATCAGCCCACGTAGCTATACACCTTCATACAATATTTTAATTGTAGGTGCTGTGGCGTTAACTGCTGGTTTTATGAACTTGGATTTTGTCATTTCATTAATCAGTTTTGGTGCCCTCACCGCATTTAGCTTTGTGAATTTATCGGTGATTTCACGTTATGCGCTACGTGATGGTCGCACCAAAGGCTTTAAAGACATTCTCAATTTTGTGATCGTACCGTTGTGCGGCTTTATTGCAGTCTTTGCTTTATGGCTCGAAGTCGATGAAACTTCATTGAAGTATGGCTTATGGTGGGCGATGTTTGGGGTTTTATACCTCGGTTATAAAACCAAAGGCTTTAAACACCCTGCTCCGCAGCACAATGAGTTTGATGATCGCTAAGACAAATAGCATCACAACTTTAAGATCAGGCGCTTTATGCGCCTTTTCTTATGCCTCAAATGGATTGCAGCGTTAAATCAGCAAAATAGCGAAAACAAAAAAGCTGAGTACAGTTTTGTCTCAGCTTTTTATCTATCAATTGTACGCATTGATGCTAAAGATCGCATTAAATTTGAAATGAATTGATGCTCAAATTAGAGCAATGCTTTAAAACCTTGCTGACGCCATGCCTCATACACAATCACAGCCGTTGCATTAGACAAGTTTAAACTGCGTGAGTTTTCTGCCATGGGTAAACGAATCCAGTGCTGCTGCGGAAACAACATGCGTACTGCTTCTGGCAAACCACGTGTTTCAGGCCCCATCAACAAGGCAACAGGTCGGTTTAAATCCGAAGTATGTGGTGTTTCTGTGCCTTTGGTGGTTAATGGATAAATCGCATCCAACCCCACGCCTTTGCTGTCTAAATTAGCCAAGCATTGCTCAAGATTGTCCCAAATTTGCATACGTGCCCATTCATGATAATCCAAACCTGCACGTTTCAGCTTTTTATCATCCAGCTCAAAACCCAATGGCTTAATCAAATGCAATTGCGCACCTGTATTGGCACACAAACGAATGATATTGCCTGTATTGGCTGGAATTTCAGGCTCATATAAAACAACGTGGATCACAAATTTTCTCTACTTTTCACAATCCCTCCTCAGCTCCCTTTAGAAAATGTGGGAACTCCCCTCTTTTTAAAAGAGGGGTTGGGGGAGATTCATTACCATTTCAACTGTTCACGTAAATTGACCACTTCACCAATAATGGTCAAGGTAGGTGCCTGAATGTGATGCTGTGCGACTTTACTGGCAATATCCGCCAACGTCCCCACCACCACTTTTTGTTCAGGTGTCGTGCCTTTAGAAATTAAGGCGACAGGCATATCCGCCCGTTGTCCATGTGCAATCAGTTTTTCACAAATGCTTTCTAAGCCAACCAAGCCCATATACAGCACCAAAGTTTGCTGTTCATACACCAATTCTGACCACGGCAATTCAGGCGAACCTTCTTTTAAATGTCCAGTAAGAAAACGCACACTTTGCGCATAATCTCGATGAGTCAGTGGAATACCTGCATAAGCCGAACAGCCCGAGGCTGCGGTGATGCCCGGTACGACCTGAAATGACACACCTGCTTCATACAATTCTTGAATTTCTTCACCGCCACGCCCAAAAATAAACGGATCGCCACCTTTTAAACGGCAAACTCGCTTACCTGCTTGTGCATATTTCACCAATAATGCATTGATGCCTTCTTGCGGTACAGCATGGTTAGAACGTGCTTTTCCGACATAGACTTTTTCGGCATCACGGCGACACAATTCTAAAATAGGTGCAGACACCAAACGATCATAAATCACCACATCGGCTTGCTGCATTAAACGCAAGGCTTTTAAGGTCAGTAACTCAGGATCACCTGGCCCTGCACCAACCAAATACACCTCGCCTTTCGGTGTTTGCCATTCCGCTAAAGCCTGTTGGATACTTTGGTTTGCAGCGTCAAGATTGTCGTTGAACACCTGTTCTTTAAGAGGACTGGCATATAGCTCCTCCCAAAAAATACGGCGCTCATCTGGATTTACAATTTTCTGTTTTACTGCGGCACGCCACTGACCTGAAAACTCTGCCAGTTTGCCCATACCATGCGGAATGGTACTTTCCAGTTGTGTACGAATTTGACGTGACAATACAGGCGATGTGCCATTACTCGCGACTGAAATCACCAAAGGCGAACGGTCAATGATGGCAGGCACCATAAAACGGCAATGTGGTGGATCATCAACACTATTGACCAGCACATTTTCGGCTTCGCAAGCTGCAAAAACTTGCTGATTGACCAAATTGTTATCCGTTGCAGCAATCACCAAACGATAGTGACGTAACGCAGTAGATGGACTAAAAACATCCTGTACATACTGCCCCTGACTTTGTTGCACCAGTTGCAATAAATTGACATCAATTTCAGGGGCAAGCACATCAACTTTTGCGCCCGCTTTAGCCAGTAACACCGCTTTGCGATAAGCAATATGCCCACCGCCCACAATCAGACAAGGTTGCTGCTGCAACTTTAACGAGATTGGAAAAATATCCACACTAAACCTCAATATTTAAATCTGATTGTAAGCAATTTCATCCTAAGTCGACCTGCACTCAACTTAGTCAATAAACTCTAAACCGCCCATGTACGGACGTAATACTGCAGGAATTTCAATCGAACCATCAGCACGTTGATAGTTTTCCATAACAGCCAATAAAGTACGTCCTACCGCCAAACCTGAACCGTTTAATGTATGCACAAATTCAGTTTTCTTTTGGTCGGCACGGTAGCGTGCTTTCATACGACGCGCTTGGAAATCCCCCATGTTTGAGCATGATGAAATTTCACGGTAAGTGTTTTGACTTGGCACCCAAACTTCTAAGTCATAGGTTTTGGTTGCGCCAAAGCCCATATCGCCACCACATAGAATAATTTTACGGTACGGTAAACCAAGTGCCTGCAAAATACCTTCTGCATGTCCAGTCAACTCTTCTAAAGCCTGCATTGAGGTTTCTGGTTTTACAATCTGCACCATTTCGACTTTATCAAATTGGTGCTGACGAATTAAACCACGAGTATCGCGACCATAAGAACCTGCTTCGCTACGGAAACAAGGGGTATGCGCTGCATATTTTAATGGCAAGCGTTCAGGGTCAATGATTTCATCACGCACAAAGTTGGTTACTGGAACTTCGGCAGTTGGAATTAGATAGTATTCTTTTTCACCTTGTAATTTGAACAAATCTTCTTCAAATTTAGGCAGCTGACCTGTACCACGCAATGAATCTGCATTGACCAAATACGGCACATACGCTTCGGTATAACCATTTTGAACAGTATGTGTATCTAACATGAACTGTGTAATTGCACGTTGTAAACGTGCCAATGGCCCTTTTAAAACACTAAAACGAGAACCTGTTAATTTGGTTGCAGTTTCAAATTCCAAACCACCCATTATTTCGCCAAGGTCGGTATGATCTTTAATTTCAAAATCAAACTGGCGTGGTGTGCCCCATTTCAATACTTCTACATTATCAGCCTCGTCTTTACCTTCAGGCACAGACTCATCTGGCAAGTTTGGAATAGACAATGATTTAGCTTCTAACTCATCTTGCAACTCTGCCAAAGCCACTTCAGCGGCTTTGATTTCATCGCCAATAGCAGCCATACGCGCCATAATTTCAGAAGCATCACCACCTGCTTTTTTAATCTGACCGACTTGTTTTGCGCCCGAATTACGCTCTGCCTGTAATGCTTCGGTTTTAGATTGCAATTCTTTACGACGTGCTTCAAGTGCTGCCCACTCTGCCACATCTAATTGCACACCACGTTTTGCCAAGGCTAAATTTACAGCCTCAATATTATTTCTGAGTAATTTCGGGTCAATCATAGCCAATCTTGGAATAAGAAAAAAACTGGCTATAGTGTAAGCGCTTCGGGTTAAAAAATACAGTAACCCGATTCACGGCTGCACCTTATTACAGCAATCTCTGCGTATTTTTGTGCAATTTTATTGGCTAGGATACTGCGGCAAACTTGGCAAATATTCAGGCTTAATTAATTTTTCCGTCGTATAGTAAGGCAGAATCAACTCAGGCATACCTTCTGCATAAGATGCCAATTCATACAACGGGTAGACAAAGACCAAACCATTGGCGCCATAATAAAAATTATCGCTCAGTTTAAACTTTTCACGGGAAATATCATGTTCATCTAGCCAGTTATAATTATGGTTAAATAATTCTTCTGTCATTTTGGCTTCCGTATTGGGCAGCATAATATCTTGCAACGCCAAACGCTTTTTCTGTTTTAAATCAAAAGTCACAAATTCTTGGTGATGAATACCATGTGCTGCACCCGCAGGGTAACTATAGCTTTGCAAACTAAACGTCGCTAAATTGGCATGTTGCCCGATATAACGCACATAGCTCGAACTCTGACTCAGTCGCATAGGATCGGTTTCTTCTACCTTTGGCGTTGCAGTTGATGCCACAGCTTCAGAAAATGCAATTGGGTCTGCCTTTTGCAAACGTTGCATAAAATATTCATCAATCCACGCCACATTGGTTTTTACTGTCTGAATATCGTAAGCAGTACAGCCTTCTTCATCACAAATTTGCTGTTGTGGCAATTTAAGCGCCACCACTTTAGCTTGAATCACAGGAATCTCGGCTGTGACAGATGCAGGCGCAGCTTGCTCAGTTTCGGTTTTAGAAGTTGCCTCACTCTTTGGCTGACATGCAGTCAACAACAGAACCGAACTTAAAGCGACAGCACCCAAAAACACCTGTGATTTTAAATATTGCATTAAATTCCCCTTCTACCACGATTCATAAAGTCCAATGATTAGAAATGCAAACCTGCACAAATCTTGCGATAAAATTGCTTCAATTGAATTAGTCAAGACTATAGATAACTCTCGCTGTTCAATCCTAGAGCAGTTGTGTAACGGAATAATCGGGGGATAAAGTTGCTTAAAATTAATGCTCATATTTTTGTATGATTATTTTTATTTTTTCATTATAAATCAAAATATTGATAACACATCATTAGTGCAAAATGATGATCTGTGATGACTCAGTCTATATCCTGCATATTGCAAAATGTGAATTATCCCAAGATTTATCCACAGAAATTGTGGATTTCTCAGGAAGAATATTCAAATAAATTTCCGCTATGCTGAAGCTGAAAACCTTCTCCCTGTGGGAGAAGGCTAGGATAAGGAATAACAAATTATGCTTTTAAAAGAATGTATGAAAACATTCAATTATTGATCAATAATGTCCGTGCCTTTTGGTGGAGTAAAATTAAAAGTTGAGGCTGGTATCGCCGCATTGACTTTTACATTATTAAAGCGCACATGCGTGGTTTGTCCCAATGAGTCCTGTAAAATCATTAAGGTTGGCGCGTTACGCGCACCAAAACTAATGGTTAAACTCTGAAATACGCCATCATCACTTTTTGGGTATAAGGTGTAATAAGTCTTTGACTTATTCGGCTGGGTCACACGATACGACTGCATGATTTGATTGGTATTGCCCGAAAGCAACAACGCAGGCGTATTTGCCACTTGATCATCTAGGCTTTGGCGTACAGCTTGTTGTAAGTCTGGGTCATAAATCCATACGGTTTTACCCGTAGTCACAATTGTTTGTTTGGCTGGACTGGTGGTTTCCCAAAAGAATTTACCCGGACGCTCAACTTTCATAACCCCTTTAAAATTCTGGTTCATGTGCTGTGCCGATAAACCACGGTTTGGCAAAGCCTTGCCATTGTTGCTAACTTTTGTGGTTTGCTCAAAATTGGCGGTAAAACTTTTAATACCATTCAATTGTTTAACAAGGTTTGCTGTCGCTTGTTGCTCCGATGCTGCCACTGGCGCAGCAAACACTGTAGTACTCATGATTGGCGCTAAAGTGGTTGCACCCAATGCCACAGCACACATCGTTTTACGAAGCATATTCATAGATTCACCTTTTTATATTTGCTCAATCGCAATGTTTTGGATGTCCCATCTTAAACCAATTTCTGGCGCTAATATGATAGAAAATAAGAAGTTTTGTATGCTTATTAATATAAAATGTAGAAATTTATCCATCATGATGAAGAACTAAAAGTTATCCTTTGACCCTAATTTTCCATCATACAAGCATAAAAAAACCCACAATCACTTGTGGGTTTTTTCACTATTTCAGCTTACGCTTCAACAGATACGTAGCGACGGCCAAATTGACCTTTCACTTCGAATTTTACTACGCCGTCAGCAGTAGCAAATAAAGTATGGTCACGGCCCATACCTACGTTTGCACCAGCGTGGAATTCTGTACCACGTTGACGAACGATGATGTTACCAGCAGTTACAGTTTGACCACCGTAAACTTTAACACCTAACATCTTAGGATTCGAATCACGACCGTTCTTAGTCGATCCACCGGCTTTTTTAGTTGCCATGTCTATTTACTCCTAGTGATTAGCCTGCAATACCAGTAATTTTCAACTCGGTAAACCATTGACGGTGACCTTGTTGCTTACGGTAGTGTTTACGACGACGCATTTTAACAATACGGATTTTGTCGTGACGACCATGACCAACCACTTCTGCAGTTACTTTAGCGCCAGCAACAACTGGAGCACCGATTTGAACGTTGTCACCGTTTACAACCATTAATACGTCATCAAACGTAATAGTTGCGCCAGTTTCAGCTTTCAATAATTCAACTTTAAGGGTTTCACCCTCAACAACACGGTGCTGTTTACCACCGCTTTGGATTACTGCGTACATAATGTACTCCAAACATGCCCGTGTCGTCGTGCCGATAAAGGGATATATCGATCTTAAAACGAACGCCACTGGGGGTTATTCAAGGGCAAAGATTTTAAGCGATATTCGCACAAACAACAAGCCATTTACGGCAATTATTGCACAACAAGGTTGATTATTTAATACCCAGCCGCGTAAATGACTTTCTGCAGCCTCATCCATATTCAATGGATCAATCAATACAGACAGATTGTGTTGGCGTAAACTGCTGTGCTTGTTAAAATCATGCCCAACTTGAGCAAATAACTGAATTTACCCACAAAGTTATTGACTTCGTTTTCTAGTAGAATTAACAATTACAGCATTTGGCAGGTGCCTAACTATTGCATTCATTGCGTTATTTTCGCAGACTTAAGCAGTTTTCTTGGCTGTAACATAAGTTACAACTGATTCAACTAAGTTGTCATTCAATATTATTGAGGTTTCTCTTCACATGACCATCGACTTTAAGCAAGACATTCTCGCCCCTGTTGCTTCTGATTTTGCCGCGATGGATACATTTATTAATGAAGGGATTACCTCTAAAGTCGCGTTAGTGATGGCGGTTAGTAAGCATGTGGTCGAAGCTGGCGGTAAGCGCATGCGTCCAATTATGTGCTTACTTGCTGCCAAAGCTTGTGGTGCAGAAGATTTAGAGCGTCAACGTAAACTGGCTGCAATTATTGAAATGCTGCATACCGCAACTTTGGTGCATGATGATGTGGTGGATGAGTCTGGTTTACGTCGTGGTCGACCTACTGCTAACGCCACTTGGAATAACCAAACAGCGGTTTTAGTCGGTGACTTTTTAATCTCTCGCGCCTTTGACTTATTGGTCGATTTAAACGATTTGGTATTGCTAAAAGACTTTTCTACAGGGACTTGTGAAATTGCCGAAGGTGAAGTTTTACAATTACAGGCACAGCATCAACCTGACACTACAGAACAAATTTATTTAGACATTATTCACGGCAAAACTTCACGTTTATTTGAACTTGCCACTGAAGGTGCAGCAATTTTAACAGGCACGCCACAGTACCGCGAGCCGTTGCGTTTATTTGCAGGACACTTTGGCAATGCCTTCCAAATTATTGATGATATTTTAGATTACACGTCAGACGCTGAAACATTAGGTAAAAATATTGGCGATGATTTAATGGAAGGCAAACCAACTTTGCCTTTAATCTCTGCATTAAGAAATACCACTGGCGAACAACACCAAATTATTCGTCGCAGTATTGCGACAGGTGGTACTTCTGACCTCGATCAGGTTATTGCCATTGTGCAGTCCTCTGGCGCTCTCGATTATTGCCGCCAGCGTGCCACAGAAGAAACAGAAGCCGCAATTGCCGCTTTAGAAGCACTGCCAGACTCGGAGTATCGTCAGGCCTTAAAGAATTTAGCCTTAATGGCTTTACATCGCATTCAATAATTTAAGCAGCTTATGCATATAAAACTCAACGATTTACTTAGAAAAATGCAAGAGCAGCTAGATACACCCAAAGCTGTTCTGGATGAAAGTCTGCTGATTGAACTGGTCAATCGTATCCGTCCAAGTGACACTCAAGATTTAGAAGAAACCCATGAAAAGTTTCAGGCTTTTTTGCAAGCACTTCTGCTAACGCCTGATGCCAGCTCAACCCTGCAACATTTTGTTTTACGTCTAATCAATCAATACAAACAAACCAGTTTATTTGCCGACACGGGTATTTTATCGCTCGATGGCTTTTGGAATCAGTTATTTCAACGTTTAGGCGCACATTTTTTACCGCTAATTCATGATGAAAGCCAACTGCAAGATTTAGTCCGTCGAATTTTCCCACTGCGTAGTGACAAATACTGGCTCGATAATATTGAAGATGCCGAATGGCAGCAATTATTTACTTTGCTGAATCGCGGACATGGTGGACAAACGCAAAAACGCCTGATTCGCAGTGAAATTATTAAAGCCCTGACAGTGTTGTCGTATCGGGTCAGTGGCATTGGTTTGTATCCTGAATTTATTAATGCCTACCCTGAACTGAGTGAATATGATTCACCTTTTTTGGCACAAAACCGCGAAATCAACGAGTTTATTCAGCTTTATAAAGTTGCCGATCAACAACACGATCAAATCAGTGCCATTCAACCACCCGATGCCTCTCAAGCTTTGGTGATGATTGACCAATGTCATGATGTCAGCAGTAAAATTCGTCGTGCCACCAAACGAACTGGCGTCAGCATCAGTCTGACCTACTTATTGTCTTTACTTGAACAATGTTTAGAGCGGATTGAGCTGTTGCTAAATTTAATCGTGGCGCAAGACAATGTCGCTTATGTTTCCGCAGGACAGTTACTTGTAGATGTCACTGCGGCACTATATAGCGAACGCAGTGTACGTTCCTTGCTTGCAGAAAACAGTGAGTTAATTGCCTTACAAGTCACTGAAAATGCTAGTAAAACGGGTGAGCATTATGTAAGTACCGACAAAGACGGCTTTTGGGGCATGTATAAAGCTGCGGCAGGTGCAGGTGTTTTAATTGCCACGATGGCGACTTTAAAAACCCTCGCCTCGCGTTTAGTGCTCGCTCCGATGATGCAGGCCATCATCAACAGCATGATTTATTCATTTGGTTTTATGCTGATTCATGTCTTGCACTTTACTGTTGCCACCAAACAACCCGCAATGACTGCTGCAGCATTGGCTTCTACGGTACAGCATCGTAAAGGCTCTAAAATGGCACAAATTGCCGAACTTGCTGCCTTAATTATTAATATTATCCGCACGCAGTTCGTCGCCATTTTGGGCAATATCTCGATTGCCATTCCAGTCGCAGCCTTAATTGCTTTTAGTTGGGATGCCATGTTGCATGAACCGTTGATGTCACATGCCAAAGCATCCAATATGCTGCACGACTTGAATCCGTTTACTTCACTTGCCATTCCACATGCCGCCATTGCAGGGGTATTTTTATTTCTGTCTGGTTTGATTGCAGGTTATTTCGATAACATGGCCGTGTATCGTAAAGTCGGGCCACGCCTAAAAGCCCATCTGCATTTAAAAAAGCTACTCGGGCAAGAACGTCTCAATATATTTGCCAATTATATAGAACGAAACTTAGGGGCTTTGGCAGGTAATTTCCTGTTCGGGATTATGCTCGGCAGTACCGCCACACTGGGTTATATTTTGGGTTTACCGATTGATATTCGCCACATTGCCTTCGCTTCTGCCAACTTTATTCAGGGTTTAATGAATATTAATGGCTCACCTGAAATTGGCCTGATTATTGTGTCCTTTTTAGGCGTACTGCTAATTGGTTTAACCAACTTATTTGTCAGCTTTACTTTAACCATTATTGTGGCATTGCGTGCGCGTCGGGTACGTTTTGAACAGTGGAAACCTTTGGCAAAATTGGTGCTGACTCACTTCTTAACCCGTCCAAGTGATTTCTTTTGGCCACCGAAACAACCAATTACAGTGGATGACGATGCATCCTCAAATACTGAACGAAATGCTAAAATTTAGTGCACATTTACATTGCGCACAAAGTAACAAAAAAAGAAATTCTTCTCATTTACATTGGCTTGAAATAAAGTGTACTGACTAGTACACTTTATTCCATTCATCAACCGTGCTCAAATCGGTTAAACTTACAGGGATTTTTAGCATGCCTAAAATACTGCTTTATCTCGGTAGTTTACTATTTATAATCAGTGTGTTAGTGCTAAACATTCCAAGTTGGCAACAATTTGATGTTGCCAGTGTGGAGTTTTTAAGTACCCAGCGCACCGCACATTTGAATCAATTGGCAATCACACTTTCTGTATTAGGTGGCATGCCATTTGTATTAATTTTAACCTGCCTATGGTGTTTCTATTTGGCATGGTATAAAAAATACACAAAAATTGTTTTTATCAGTGTAGGACTGGTCGTAAGTATTGCGCTTTCATGGCTGCTCAAATACCTATTCGCGCGACCTCGCCCGCCTGAAGCATTGCATTTGGTGGAAACTTTTGGCGCATCATTTCCAAGCGCTCATAGTTTTTATGCTGCAACTTTAGGTTGTTTGGTGATTTACCTGAGTTTGCAACATCCAGCGCATAAAATTTTGTCTGTGTGCGCGTGGTTATGGATGTTGCTGATGGGCATTTCCCGTGTGTATCTGGGAGTGCACTATCCTTCAGATGTCCTCTCTGGTTGGAGCATAAGTTTTATTTGGATCACATTGTGGTATCTGTTTTGCGCTCAATATCTGCAAGACAAACCAATACATAAGTTTAGATAAAAATCTAATAGAGGTGAAAGAATGATGTCTGCAAAGCTTTGGGCTCCTGCCCTGACTGCTTGCGCATTAGCCACAAGTTTAGCACTTGTGGGTTGTAGCAAAGATCCAAAAGATGCACAGCAAGCAGGTGCAGCTCAGGAAATGCCACCGACTGAGGTTGGCGTACTGGTGGCACAGCCACAAAGCGTGGAACAGTCTGTAGAACTGTCTGGACGTACCACAGCCTTTGAAATTTCAGAAGTTCGCCCACAAACCAGTGGTGTGGTTCTGAAACGTTTATTTACCGAAGGCAGCTACGTGCGTGAGGGTCAGGCGCTTTATGAAATTGACTCACGTACCAACCGTGCCAGTCTAGACAGTAGCCGTGCAGCACTCACCCGCCAGCAAGCGCAATTGAATGTGTTACGCATTAAAGAAGGTCGTTACCGTCAGTTGGTAGGCAGCAATGCAATCTCTAAACAAGAATATGATGACATTGTGGCACAGGTAAAACTTGCCGAAGCCGATGTTGCTGCGACTCAAGCAGAAGTACGCAATGCCGAAATTAACCTAGGCTATTCGACTGTACGTGCCCCAATTTCAGGGCAAACTAACCGCTCTACTGTGACTGCAGGTGCATTGGTTACTGCGAGTCAGGCGGAACCGTTGGTGACGATTCAACGCTTAGACCCAATTTATGTAGACATCAATCAGTCCAGCGCAGAGTTACTACGTTTACGTCAGCAATTGAGTCAAGGTAGTTTAAATAGCAGCAACAACACCAAAGTAAAATTAAAACTTGAAGATGGCAGCTACTACCCTGTTGAAGGTCGTTTGGCTTTTTCTGATGCCAGCGTGAACCCAGAAACAGGCACCGTGACTTTACGCGCCGTGTTCCCAAATTCAAATCATTTATTATTGCCGGGTATGTTTGCCACTGCGCAAATTGTGCAAGGTGTGATTCCTAACGCAATCTTAATTCCACAAGCTGCGATTAGCCGTACCCCAACAGGTCAGGCAATGGCAATGATTGTGAATGCCAAAGGTATTGTTGAACCGCGTCCTGTGACCACAGTTGGTACGCAAGGCAGCAACTGGATTGTGACTGAAGGTTTGCAAACTGGCGATAAAGTGATTGTCGAAGGTATTGCCAAAGTAAAACCTGAACAGCAAGTGGTCGCTAAGCCGTATCAACCGCAAGGCGCTGCTCCTCAAGCTGCACCTGCTGCACCAGCAAAATCGGGGGATGCCAAACCAGCCTCAGAAGCCCAAGCAACTAAATCAAAAGCTACTTCAAATACATAAGGAGTAGACGTTAATGGCTCACTTTTTTATTCATCGCCCCATTTTTGCATGGGTGATTTCATTGGTAATCATGTTGGCGGGGATTATTACCCTCACCAATATGCCAATTGCCCAATATCCGACCATTGCACCGCCAACGGTCACCATTGCTGCAACCTATCCGGGTGCATCTGCTGAAACTGTGGAAAACACAGTAACGCAAATTATTGAACAACAAATGAACGGCTTGGATGGTCTGCGCTATATTTCATCCAACAGTGCGGGGAACGGTTCTGCATCCATTACGTTAAACTTTGAACAAGGTATCGACCCAGATATTGCACAGGTTCAAGTACAGAACAAATTGCAATCTGCTACGGCGCTCTTGCCTGATGATGTGCAACGTCAAGGCGTGAAAGTGACCAAATCAGGAGCGAGCTTCTTACAGGTTCTCGCTTTTTATTCACCTGATGAAAGCCTGTCTGCCGATGATATTAAAGACTATGTTAACTCTAACATTTCTGAACCGCTGAGCCGTGTTGCAGGTGTGGGTGAAGTACAAGTCTTTGGTGGCTCATACGCGATGCGTATTTGGATGGACCCTGCCAAAATGGCGAGCTTGCAAGTCACACCAAGTGATATTGCTCAAGCGATTCGTACCCAAAACGCACAGGTTGCGGTAGGTCAATTGGGCGGCGCACCTGCAATTCAAGGTCAGGCTTTGAATGCTACAGTAACTGCGCAAAGCTTGCTGCAAACACCTGAACAATTCAGCAATATTTTTCTAAAAAATACCGCTTCAGGCGCTCAAGTGCGCTTGGGTGATGTGGCACGAATTGAACTTGGTGCAGACAACTATCAGTTTATTTCTAAATACAACGGCAAGCCTGCGGGCGGTGTCGCAATTAAATTATCTACAGGTGCTAACGCCCTAGATACTGCTGCTGCTGTGGAAGAACGCCTCAAGCAATTACGTCCTAACTACCCTGCGGGTTTAAAGGATGAGTTGGCTTTTGATACCACGCCATTTATTGAACTTTCGATTAAGAGTGTTGTTAAAACCTTAATTGAAGCGATCATTTTGGTCTTTATTGTGATGTTCCTGTTCTTGCAGAACTGGCGCGCCACAATTATTCCAACTATGGCCGTACCTGTGGTGGTACTGGGTACCTTTGCCGTGATCAACATGTTTGGCTTCTCGATTAACACCCTGACCATGTTTGCCATGGTACTGGCGATTGGTCTATTGGTCGATGACGCAATTGTCGTGGTGGAAAACGTAGAACGTGTCATGGTCGAAGAACATCTTGACCCTGTGGCGGCGACTGAAAAGTCGATGAAACAGATTTCAGGCGCACTGATCGGGATTACCTCGGTATTGTCTGCGGTATTCGTACCTATGGCATTCTTTGGTGGGACTACAGGCGTTATTTATCGTCAATTCTCAATTACGCTTGTGACTGCAATGGTGTTGTCACTGGTCGTAGCGTTGACCTTTACCCCTGCCCTATGTGCCACGATTCTTAAACAACACGATCCAAACAAGCCTGAAAGCAACGGTATTTTTGCGCGTTTCTTCCGCTGGTTTAACCGCAGTTTCGATAAGCTCTCGGTTAAATATCAAGGTGGTGTTAACCGCATGACGCATCATAAAATCTTCTCGGGGGTTTTATATGCAGTGGTACTGGGCATTATTGTGTTAGTGTTCCAAAAACTACCATCATCATTCTTGCCTGATGAAGATCAGGGCGTGGTGATGACATTGGTACAACTCCCACCAAATGCAACTTTGGAACGTACTGACGCCACCATGACCAGCATGACCAACTTTTTCAGAGAAAATGAAAAAGAGCATGTGCAGTCGGTATTTAGTGTTTCAGGCTTCTCTTTCTCAGGCGTTGGTCAAAACGCAGGTATGGCGTTCATTAAGTTAAAAGACTGGAGTGAGCGTACAAGCCCTGAATCTCAAGTTGGTGCAATTATCCAGCGTGGTATGGCACTGAACATGATTGTGAAAGATGCGACTTACATCATGCCATTACAGCTTCCTGCGATGCCAGAATTAGGTGTCAGCTCAGGCTTTAACTTGCAACTAAAAGATGCTGCGGGCAATGGTCATGAAAAACTCACCATGGCACGTAATATTGTGTTGGGTGAAGCATCTAAAGACCCTCGCTTAATGGGCGTACGTCCAAATGGTCAAGAAGATACACCACAGTACCGTATTATTATTGACCAAGCGCAAGCAGGTGCGGCAGGTGTCAGCATTGCTGAAATCAACAGCACCATGGGCATGGCTTGGGGTGGTTCGTACATCAATGACTTTATTGACCGTGGTCGCGTGAAAAAAGTCTATGTGCAAGCCGAATCTGATTCACGCATGATGCCTGAAGACCTGAACAAGTGGTATGTGCGCAATAACCGTGGTGAAATGGTGCCATTCTCTGCCTTTGCAACAGGTGAATGGACTTATGGTTCACCTCGTTTGGAACGCTATAACGGCGTATCTGCCAAGAACATTCAGGGTGCACCTGCGCCAGGTGTCAGCTCTGGTGAAGCCATGCAAGCGATGGAAGAAATTGTCGCAAAACTTCCATCTATGGGCTTAAACGGCTTTGACTATGAATGGACAGGTTTATCACTTGAAGAACGTGAATCGGGCGATCAGGCACCATTCCTCTATGCACTGTCATTACTGATTGTATTCTTGTGTTTGGCAGCCTTGTATGAAAGCTGGTCTATTCCATTCTCGGTGCTGTTGGTGGTACCGTTGGGTATTGTCGGAGCATTATTGCTCACCTTCGGGGGCATGATCTTGTTCAAAAACCCGAACCTATCCAACAACATTTACTTCCAAGTGGCAATTATTGCCGTGATTGGTTTATCAGCCAAAAACGCGATTTTGATTGTGGAATTTGCCAAAGAGCTACAAGAAAAAGGTGAAGACCTGTTTGAAGCGACCTTGCATGCTGCAAAAATGCGTTTACGCCCAATCATTATGACCACTTTGGCCTTTGGTTTTGGTGTATTGCCGCTTGCACTTTCATCAGGTGCGGGTGCAGGTAGCCAACACTCAGTAGGTTATGGTGTGTTAGGTGGTGTGATTAGCTCAACCTTGTTAGGGATCTTCTTTATTCCTGTATTCTATGTCTGGATTAGAAGTATCTTTAAATACAAACCAAAACAACAAAATAATCAGGAGCATGTATCGTGATGCAAAACTTATGGTCGCATACAGGCCGTGGTATTGCGGTTTCTGCCCTCGCGCTTGCTTTGACAGCTTGTCAAAGTATGCGTGGGCCAGAGCCCGTTGCACAAGCGGATATTCCACAAAGCTATACCAGTACTGTCGCAGGTACGTCAGTTGCTGAACAGGGCTACAAAGATTTTTTTGCTGATGCACGCTTAATTCAAGTACTTGATTTAGCTTTAGCAAATAACCGTGACTTACGTACTGCTGCCTTGAATATTCAACGTGCTCAAGAACAGTATCAAATCACGCAAAACAACCAATTGCCTACCATTGGTGTGAGCGGTGATATTACTCGCCAAACTTCTGTCAATGCGTTAGGTGAATCCAAACCAAACACAACCTACCGTGTAGGTTTAGGCGTAACCTCATACGAGCTTGATTTTTGGGGTCGTGTACGCAGCTTAAAAGACAATGCATTAGATAACTTCTTGGCAACTCAAAGCTCGCGTGATGCCACACAAATTGCCTTGATTGGTCAGGTGGCGCAAGCATGGCTCAACTATTCTTTTGCCAATGCCAATTTAAAACTGGCAGACCAAACCTTAAAAACACAGCTTGAGTCTTATAACCTCAACAAAAAGCGTTTTGATGTCGGCATTGATAGTGAATTACCTGTCCGTCAGGCACAAATTTCTGTTGAAACTGCACGTAATGATGTCGCCAACTACAAAACCCAAGTCGCGCAAGCACAAAACTTGCTGAACTTGTTGGTGGGCGAACAAGTTCCAAGTGCATTATTGCCATCACAACGTGTGACACGTATTACCAAAACTACCGCAATTGGCGCTGGCTTACCAAGTGACTTGCTGAATAACCGTCCTGATATTCGTACTGCAGAGTATCGACTATCGGCTGCGGGTGCCAATATTGGTGCAGCAAAAGCACGTTTATTCCCAAGCATTAGCCTCACGGGCAATGCAGGCTATGCATCAACTGACTTGAGTGATTTGTTTAAATCAGGCAGTTTTGTTTGGGCAGTGGGCCCGAGCATCGACTTGCCAATTTTTGATTGGGGCACACGCCAAGCCAACATCAAAATTTCAGAAACGGATCAACAAATTGCTTTGGCTGACTATGAAAAATCAATTCAGTCTGCATTCCGTGAAGTGAATGATGCTTTGGCAGTTCGTCAAAATATTGGTGATCGTTTAGCGGCACAAAAACGCTTGGTTGATGCGACCAATACCACTTATAAATTATCTAATGCACGCTTCCGCGCAGGCATTGACAACTATTTAACCGTGTTGGATGCACAGCGTACGTCTTATGCAGCAGAACAAGGTTTATTGTTGTTGGAACAAGCCAATTTGAACAATCAGGTGGAGTTGTATAAATCTTTGGGTGGCGGTGTGAAAGCCAATACTTCAGATGCCACATCACAACCTGCATCATCGGCAGAACGTAAAGCGCAATAAGTCTTTGCGTCTACCTTAAATTTGCTGCTTAACAGCTCAGATATAAAGACTAAATCAGCTCACTTCGGTGGGCTTTTTTATTGCTTTTTGCAAGCACATTTCATATCTTCAATACGTCTTGTTTTTAAATATTAGAATCTTATGTTGCTTAGTAATCTTGAATCTGTACCAGGTCATCGTATTTCACGGCAAATTGATGTGGTCTATGGCAGCACCGTACGCAGTAAGCATGTGGGGCGTGACTTCTTGGCAGGACTCAAAAATATTGTCGGTGGTGAATTAACGGCTTATACCGAATTACTAGAAGAATCACGCCAAGAAGCGATGGATCGTATGATTGCTAAAGCACGTGGTTTAGGTGCCAATGCTATTGTTGGGATTCGCTTTTCTACTTCAAATATCGCTCAAGGTGCTTCGGAATTGTTTGTTTATGGTACAGCAGTGGTGGTCGAGAAAGCAAAGATTATTGAACAGGAATAACATCACATGGATAATTTAATTCTGCAAATTGTTGTCTTTGCGATTTTATTTGCCGTAGGCTTTGGTTTTGGGCGACACAACGAACGCAAACATTTCAAATATTTAGCCGAGCAAGAACTGCATTTAAGTTATATTCAGATTGATAATAACCGCTTCCAGACCAGTCCCAATTTTGGGCAATTGATACACAGCAATGTGGTCATTTCTCATGATTATTTTAAGTTTGTGATTGCCAATATTCAGAACTTCTTTGGCGGGCGCTTGACCAGTTATGAAAGTATTGTCGAGCGGGCGCGTCGTGAAGCCATCGTCCGTTTAAAATTAGAAGCTGAAAAAATGGGCGCAAATCATATTATGGGGCTGCGTTTAAGCACCACAGAATTGGGGATGCAAGGCGGCATGGTCGAAGTCTTTGCTTATGGAACGGCGGTTCAAAATAGCGTTAGTCAATTCTCTGCAAAACGCTGAGTACATCTTTCAGCGTTTGTAAAGAATTTAGTATAAATACTGATCTCGATAAGGCTGAGGAATTTGATATTGCCGACCATCAAATTTTAAAGTGAAACGCTGTTGAGTAGACACTCGTTTAGTTTCTTTGCAATTTTCTAAATCGCCCGACATTTCATAATGTTGAATACGATCACGTAATTGCATATCAAAATATTGTCGAGTTGTATTTCGCAAGATCATTAAAATAGCTTTGCTTTCTATTACTTTGGCATTACAACGTGTATCGGTTTCTGCCTGATAGCGCGCTACGATTAAGCCGTTTAAAATTTTCTTGTTATGTTGTAAATCATATAAATCGAGTACTTGCGCCGAAAAAGGATTGGCACTTGAACGTCCTGCATAATTCCTTCTTAAACCAATTGCCCTTAAGCTTTCAGAAACTTGATACGGCGCCAAATCTAAATGGATAGAACGCAGTTCAATTGCATCTGAAGGCAAAAGCTCTTTCACGTGATAGATTGAATGAAGCTTTTGCGTTTTACTATTTACGGTTAAAAAAGTCAGCTGATAATCATCTACAGGTTGATCATCTTTTGTCTGAGTTTCAGCATAAGCAATTAAAGTTTGTTCAGTAACATTGGGGAAATCTGCACAAGCCAAAAAGTCCTCATTCACTGTGGTTGTATTTGTGTGCTGTCGTAAAATCTTTTCAATATATTCAGGTTGTTTACACAACGAATCATCGTTTGTTTGTAATTTGGCAAATGTCGTTTGAGTCATCCCTAAGAAAGCGAAAAGCCACGCGCTGATAAAAAAACCTTTCATTATTAAACGCATGGCTCATCCTTCTTTTTGTTTTTATTATTTTATTTTGAAGTCACTTTGATTAAAAATTACTTCACTTTGGTTTTACGAATCATTTTATATAAAGTACTTGGCGATAAACGCGACACCAACACGCCCAGTTTTTCTTTAGCGCCCCCGACCACGATATATTCATCGCCTGCCATGAGTGCTTTAACTGTATTTTTAGCAAAAACATCGGCATCTAAACCATTTTCAATGGCTTCATCTTGATGTCCTTGTGGTTTGCCTTCACCATTCAACGCATTAAAAGACACATTGGTATTCACAAATCCTGGGAAAACAACTGAAACCTGTACGCCCTGCTCCGCTACTTCGGCACGCAAACTATTCGCCCACATGTGAATGGCACTTTTCGCTGCAGAATATGACGCGCGATATTGCGTACCCAATAATGCTGCAACACTAGATACAAAAATAATGCGACCATGTTTTTGCTGTAAAAAGGTCGGCAAGACAGTTTTGGTCAGAAAGACCTGAGAAAAATAATCCACTTCCATAATGGTGCGTTCAGTCTGCATAGTGGTATCGGCAATTAAAGCGCGCTGACTTAAACCTGCATTATTAATTAGCCAGTCAATGCGTCCTTTACGTGCCAAAACTTGTTCATACGCATGTAACACCTGACTTTCATTGGTAATATCTGCACATACAGAAAGATGACGTTCAGGATTCAGTAAACTCACGCGTACTTTTTCAAGTTCTTCATAACGACGTGCGGTTAAAATCACTTGTGCACCTTGTAAAGCACACTCTTTTGCCAATGCCTTACCAATGCCAGAAGATGCACCTGTAATCCACACCACTTTATGTTCCAAGTTTTCCCGTTTTGCCATAACCGTTTGTCCGCGTTATTTAAAAATTTAAGTCATCAAAATTTAAGTCTTAGGTTTTGCAGGATGCTGCAAAAACCCAAGAAAATGGTTTAAATATATCTCTGCACTTTCCAAATCGAATTGCGCACCCATTTTTTCTAGGCGTTTATACCCCAGTTGCGTAGTCAAATGAATCACGCCGTTTAAAGTTTTATCGACCACCAAATTAAATTTCAGCATTTTTTTCGGATCACGAATTAAACAGCTTACGCCTTGATCAATGATTTGAACAAATCCTTTAAAGGCAGGGTCAATATAGGCACTGTTGCCCTGCTTAATCTGCTCAATATTGCCTAAAGTTTCTTTGATTAAAATGCTATCTACAGGATAAGTTAAAACTGCCTGACTTGCCTGTTGATCCATCATCTCGGCCAAATAATTGACCATAGGCGTTAAGCGTTCATTGCCAAAAAATGAAACCGACCACGGCATATATTTTTGCATGGTATCGGTTACCTGTTGAATGGTTTTTTCAGACTCATTGTCTAGCGCATGTTTAGAGCGTGACATTTCACCAAACAACTGCTCAATCACTTCACAGGAAATTTCGGTTAAGACTGCTCCTAAAGGCTTGGCCAAACTTTCAGTTTCGCCTGCATTGAACTGTTGATGCAATTGTTGAAATTTTTGATAGGTTTCTGGTTTTAATTTTAATGCTACAGCATAAGTCATAACTGAACTTGCCTATTTTGACCGTATTGATGTGTTGTCATCTATTTTAAAACTCCTTGCTTAACCTCAGTTTAAAACCGAGTGATATACAATGAGCATCTTCAAGTTTTTATCATCCTTATTGCTCATCATACGATGAGTTTGCCTAACTGCCAATTGCAAGAAGTTTGGCGATGCTGAATCTCGCTTAGCTGGCAATTTTTTTGCTACAATAGACGCAATTTTTTATTCACTTTTAACCTGTTCTTACTATGACTGATTCAGCGCAAAATATTGCTACAACCTACGATCCAACCGAGATCGAGAAAAAATGGTACAAGACTTGGGAAGACAACGGCTATTTCAAGCCATCTGAAAAGGGCGAATCATTCTGTATCATGATTCCGCCGCCAAACGTCACTGGTAGCTTGCACATGGGTCATGGTTTTAACAATGCCATTATGGATGCCCTGACTCGTTTTAACCGTATGTCGGGTAAAAATACCTTATGGCAACCAGGTACAGACCACGCAGGTATTGCCACGCAAATGGTGGTTGAGCGTCAATTGGGCGCACAAAACATCAGCCGCCACGACTTAGGTCGTGAAAAGTTCATTGAAAAAGTTTGGGAATGGAAAGAACAATCTGGCGGCAACATTACCCGTCAAATCCGTCGTTTAGGTTCTTCGGTAGACTGGTCACGTGAACGCTTCACCATGGATGAAGGCTTATCGAATGCGGTGAAAGAAGTTTTCGTGAAATTACACGAAGAAGGTTTAATTTACCGTGGTAAACGCTTGGTTAACTGGGATCCAAAATTACAAACTGCACTTTCTGACTTAGAAGTTGAATCAGATAAAGAAGAAGCAGGTTCATTGTGGCACTTTAAATATTTCTTTGAAGACAAGTCACTGCGTACGCACGATGGCAAAGATCACATCGTCGTTGCAACCACTCGTCCTGAAACGTTGTTAGGTGATACAGCTGTTGCTGTCGCGCTAGATGATGAGCGTTACTCGCACCTTGTTGGTCAAAACATCATCCTCCCAATTACAGGTCGTGCCGTTCCAATCGTAAAAGATGAATATGTCGATAAAGAATTCGGTACAGGCTGTGTAAAAATTACCCCTGCACACGACTTCAATGACTATGAAGTGGGTAAACGCTGCGAATTGCCAATCATCAATATCTTCAACAAAAATGCTGAAGTATTGGCTGAGTTTGAATATATTGCGAAAGCAGGCGAACAAATTTCTAAAACCATTCCTGCACCTGCAGACTACATTGGTTTAGAGCGTTTTGAAGCACGTAAAAAATTAGTTGAGCAAGCGGAAGCTGAAGGCTGGTTAGATCAGATCCAACCGTACACGCTAAAACCACCTCGCGGTGACCGTTCAGGCGTGATTGTTGAGCCATTATTGACCGACCAATGGTATGTCAAAATTGCACCGTTGGCGCAGCCTGCAATTGAAGCAGTGAAAGATGGTCGCATCAAGTTCGTGCCTGAGCAATACAGCAATATGTATATGGCGTGGATGAACAACATTCAAGACTGGTGTATCTCGCGTCAATTGTGGTGGGGTCACCGTATTCCTGCTTGGTACGATGCTGAAGGCAATGTTTATGTAGGTCGTAACGAAGAAGAAGTTCGTACGAAAAATAATATCCCTGCCGATGTTCAATTAAACCAAGACGAAGACGTACTCGATACATGGTTCTCATCAGGTCTGTGGACATTCTCAACTTTAGGCTGGACAGGCGATGCTGAAAAAGACAAAGCCAACTACTTCTTAAACACCTTCCATCCAACAGATGTATTGGTGACAGGTTTTGACATCATCTTCTTCTGGGTTGCCCGCATGATCATGCTAACCATGCACTTCATGAAAAATGAAGATGGTACGCCACAAGTGCCGTTCAAAACTGTGTATGTACATGGTTTGGTACGTGACAGCGAAGGTCAAAAAATGTCGAAGTCTAAGGGCAACGTGCTTGACCCATTAGACTTGATTGATGGTGTTGATCTTGAAACTTTAGTACAAAAACGTACCACAGGTTTGATGAACCCGAAACAAGCAGCGAAAATTGAAAAATTGACCCGCAAAGAATTCCCAGAAGGGATTCAGGCTTATGGTACAGACGCCGTTCGTTTTACCTTCTGTGCATTGGCAAACACAGGTCGTGACATCAAGTTTGATATGAAACGTGTGGAAGGTTACCGTAACTTTGCCAACAAAATTTGGAATGCAACTCGTTTTGTATTGATGAATGTTGAAGGTCAAACGGTTGGTCAAGAAGCACGTCAAGACCTTTGGGAATTGCCTGAACAGTGGATTGTGAGCCGTTTACAAAAGGCAGAACAAGCCGTTCATCAAGCCTTTGCAACGTATCGTTTAGACTTGGCTGCGCAAGCGATTTATGACTTTATCTGGAATGAATACTGCGATTGGTATGTAGAGCTAACCAAACCTGTTCTGAATGATGAGTCTGTTTCTGAAGAACGCAAAGCCGAAGTTCGTCGTGTATTACTTGCGGTCATGGAAGCTTCTTTACGTCTTGCTCACCCAATCATGCCGTACTTGACGGAAGAAATTTGGCAGACCCTTGCACCAATGATTGGCTTGGGTGGTGAAACCATTATGTTGGCAAACTACCCTGTTGCAGATGAGGCCAAAATTAACGAACAAGCCGAAGCAGATATGCAATGGCTACAAGGTTTGATTGGTGCGGTGCGTAACATTCGTGGTGAAATGGGTCTAGGTAATGCACGCTTATTACCAGTGCTTTTACAGAACACCACTGAAGCAGAAAAAGCACAAATTTCTCGTATTGAGCCGTTGTTTAAAGCATTGGCAAAAGTTGAGAGCATTACCTTCTTGGCAGATGGCGAACAACCGCCATTGTCTTCTTCTTCTGTCGTGGGTCACGTGTCTGTATACGTTCCAATGAAGGGTTTAATTGACCCTAAAGCGGAATTGGGTCGCCTACAAAAAGACTTAGACAAGGTTCAAAAGCAGCATGACCAAATTGTAACTAAACTTGCGAATGAAGGTTTTGTGGCCAAAGCCCCTGCTGCTGTGGTTGAAGGCGAGAAAGTGAAACTTGCTGAGTTTGCTGATCAGTTAGCGAAGATTAAAGCGAATATGGAGCAGATTGCAGCGCTTTAATGTGTTGTTAGTTTGATCTAATTTGTGTATAAAGGGCTGATTATTCAGCCCTTTGTTTTTCAATATGAGCCAAGATGACATCAATAAATATAAAATTCTATTTGAAGTTTCCAAGCATGAATATCAACTAGAGATCGATAGAAGTAAATCACTGGATGATAAAGCAATTAAATATTCAACAATGGTTGGTATTGTGATAGTTGCCTACTCAGCAGCACTAACCAAGTTAGAAACTTTTACTGCTTATGCTTGCACTTCATTAACTAAATGGATTTTATATATTTTATGTGTAATCTTGTTTATAGCAATTCTAAGCTGTTGGTATAAAATTGCAAAAGTACTTAGTCTTTCTGCACTAGAAAAAGTTCCGTTGGATGACACCAATTTAATTAACACTTTTATGGATAATGACGAAAGAACATGCCTGTGGTATATGGGAGAAATTTATCAGGATTTAATTTCTCGAAATGCCCAAATGCTTGAAGACAAAGTTATTGCTTTAGAAAAAGCTTATTCAGAGATTAATTGTGCAGCAGCTATTTTTAGCATATTATGTCTATATCTATTAATTTTATGGTTAACGGGAGAATGCAATGTCCAGACATACACAGAACTCTCAAAACTCTACATCAAGAAATAATCAAAATACTTTAACAACCCTAACAGCTTCTAGCCGTCCTAGACCTACATGGGTTAAAGATTCTGTTAATTTACCGTCAAATTACAGAGTAACTACGGAAAGTGCTGATCCCCGTGTAGATTTTGAATCAAGCAATCGTCGATAATTTTCAAAATACCTCTTTAATAAAAGAGGTATTTTTCAATTCAGAACACACCTGCCACAAATCCTCCAACACCACATCCACCCTTCCCAACACATCATGATTCCAATACCGAACAACCGTTAAACCCAAAGCCTCTAAAAACTTAGTTCGCTCAGCATCGTATTCAATCGCATCATTCGTTCCATGCTGACTACCATCCAACTCAATCACTAAACCAATTTCATGACAGTAAAAATCTAAAATATAAGGTTTGATCACATGCTGACGGCGAAACTTGAGATTCATAAAGCGTTTGGCACAAAGTCGCTGCCACAGCAAATTTTCAGCATCCGTAGCAGCATGGCGCATAGATTTGGCAAATTGTAAGAGTTGCGGATTCATCTTCTTATTCATTATTTTTGTATTTATAGTTTTTAGGCAATATAACAAATTTCTATGTTTCTAAACCACTAAAATAATTGCAGTTCTTTACTCAAAACCACTATTTTACCCACTCAATTTAAGCATAGTATCAAGCATCAAAATAACAAAATAGACAATCTATGGATTGGTTCACCATCTTCATTCACGACACCACATGGACATTTGTTGCAGAATTAATGATTCGTGCTGCACTCATGTTTGGCATGATTATTCTATTTTTACGCCTCACAGGAAAACGCGGAGTACGCCAGCTTTCTATTTTTGAATTGGCCATTATTTTATCGCTCGGTTCTATTGCGGGCGACCCTATGTTCACTGAAGATTTACCCTTGGTACATGCCTTGGTGGTGATGACAGTGGTGATTGGGATGTATCGCCTGACCACATGGCTCATGATGAAATACCAACCCTTTGAAGATTTGATTGAAGGTAAATCGCTATATATTGTAGAAGATGGTGAATTGGTCTTAGAAAAAATTAAGTACGGTAAAATGTCGCATGATGAATTCTTTGCCGAAATGCGCCAACAAGGCGTGGAGCATTTAGGGCAAGTACGTGTTGGCTTACTAGAAAGTGATGGAAAATTCAGCATGTTGTTTTTTCATGGCGATGCCACACGCTATGGTTTACCCTTATTTCCTAAAGCTTGCCAACTCGCGTACCGCATAGTTCCACACACTTATTATGCCTGCATGTATTGCGGGCATGTCCGTTTACTTAAACATGCCAATGAAGTCTGCCCGCGTTGTAATCACCAACAATGGACACAGGCAATCAATACCCCATACCGCAGCTAGAATATGCTGATTTTACCTGCAACATATTTCTATGCGACTTAAGTTGTCGCAGGATTGTCATAATTAAAAGTTATACTACCTGCGCTGCCGAAGTGAAGCACTGAAAGCGCAAATAATAATTTTTGAAAATCACAAAAACGAGATCGGTATCTACTTCAATGTGGATACCTTTTATACTCCAGCGACTCTTTAAGGGTCGCTTTTATTTTTTCACTCAATGTATTTTTTAAAGTGGTTTAAGTCTGTCATCCTGTCTTGATGATCTATATTCTTATTCAAGTGCTGATAAATGAGTGCTTTTCGCAAGCTTTGCCCATTTCCAGATCGGTACAAGGCAAAAAATCGCAACAATACAAATCAACAATAAGTAATTCGCATAGCCTAAAGCATCGCCCAACATTCCACTCAGGGTATAGAGTACCCCGCTCACAGTCGCCATAATCGCAACCTGAAATGTAAAGTCGGTCCCTGCGTATTGTTTACGGCTGTACTGCATAATCAAGGTCAGCATCACCACAAGTAACATGGCAGAGCACAAATCTTCTGCAGCATTAATGCTATAAATCAGCCAGTGTGCAACATCAACTTGCTGTTCATACAATTCAGCCAAATAAGCATAGGCCACTAAACTCAAAATTTTAAGCACAGAAAAAATGATGAGGGCATGCGCTCTAGACCACCATTTCAGCATCAACCCTGCGATGCCTGCACCCAACAAAGCGGCCATTGCTCCCAACATGGTCACATAAATGCCAATTTGAGAAAAGCTTAAGCCTAAATCTACCATTAAAGGTTTTAATAAAGGGCCAGCCAAACCATCGGCAATTTTAAAGCTGAGTAACACCCATAGCCATGCGTACAGTACAGGCGTTTCCACAAAATAGCGCAGATATTCACGAATCGCAGCAAGACGTGCGTGAAATGACATTTTACTTTGAGCTTGAACAAGCACTTGTTTAGCAGCATGTTGTGGCTCTTTAAACATTAAAATTGGCAAGGTATTTAAAAACACCAATCCCGCTAAAATTAAGAAAGTTTTTTGCCAATCTAGCCAATCCAATGCCCACAGAATTGCACCACCACCCACAATAAAGCCCAGTCGTGAACCAACCACCTGAAAGGTATTACCCCAATGTTGCTGTTTGGCTTGTAAAATATTGACCGCCAAACCATCGGTGGCAATATCTTGGGTTGCACCGACCAAGTTCATACCGAGCAAAGCCACAAAAAACACCCACAAATATATAGGATGATTTAAGGACTCAATCGGTAAAAAGGACAGCCCAATCAGCACCAAAACACTCAGCCACTGGCACGGCAAAATCCAGCTACGATAATGCCCAAAATATGAATGTCCAAAGCGATCTACCAAAGGTGCCCAAAACACTTTGATTGACCATGGCAGCATTAACAAACCGAAACCGCCAATATGTGTCAAAGACACACCTTGCGCACGTAAAATCACAGGCAAGGCATGGGTCATAAAACCAACAGGCAAGCCCTGCGCCCAATACAGAGAAAATAACAACAAATAAGTTTGGCGCAAATTGGGCATAGCATCTCAATTTAGATATGGGCAAAAGATCAAAAAAACGCAGTACTACACTAAAATTTTGAATAATGGATTGTTATTTTTCATCACTTTCACATTCAGATTTCGACTATTTTGCCAATGAATCAGACAAAGCGAAAGTCTAATATCTTGAATAGATTTAGATTCATGCGTCATGATATTGGGTATTTATTGTTGTTAATCACGCACGTCAGGATGACATCGCATTCATGAAAATCACCAATCCTTTTGCACGCAGTGCACGGCAATTTCCACAGTTACCCGACCAAGTTCCACAACGTGGAACAGCCAGCAGTCGTGCTTTATTTAAAAATATTTTTTTGGCGCAAGGCTGGCAAATGGTGGGCGAATTTCCCAACTTGCCCAAAGCAGTTGCTATTATCTCACCGCATACGTCAAATATTGATGCGTGGCATGGTTTTACCGCCCTACTCGGTTTAGGTATTCAAATTACTATTTTTGGTAAGCACACTTTATTTGAAACCCCACTCAAGCCACTTTTAAACTGGATTGGGGTAATTCCTGTGGTGCGCCATTCTCCTCAAGGACATACCCAAGATATTATTGAGATTGTACGAAAAAAAGAAAAAATCTGGATTGGTATGGCGCCCGAAGGCACACGTAAACAAGCCGAAAATATCCGCAGTGGCTTTTACCATATTGCCTACGGCGCCAATATCCCAATTGTGATGTTCTCTTTTGATTATGCACACAAAACCATTCATATTTTGGGCGTGTTTCATCCTACGGGCGATTATGCTCAAGATTTAGATGCAATTTATACGCAATATCACGGCAAGTTTTCGGCTAAAAATCCACATTGGTTGGCAAAACCGTTACAAAAGCTTTTGAAAAAGGGCTAGTCAAAGTTTCTATTTTTTGTTCAGATGGGCGCAATATTCTTTGATCTAAATTTAGATTTGATATGCAACTGATTCGTTATTCTTTAGTGGGCGTACTAGCTCTAACTTTGGCTGGCTGCGACAAAACAACAAAAACACCGCCAAGCACCACACCTATCCAAGCACGTGAACCTGTAATTGCACTGGCGCTGGGTGGCGGTGGTGCTAAAGGTTTTGCACATATTGGCGTCATTAAAGTTTTAGAGTCTCACGGGATTAAACCAAAAATTGTCACAGGCACCAGTGCAGGCAGCTTTGTCGGCAGTTTATACGCCAGTGGTAAAAGTCCTTATCAGCTCCAACATATTGCCCTAACCTTTAAAGAATCCGACATTCGTGATTTAACCTTAAACCGTCAGGGTTTTATTGCAGGTCAAAAGTTACAAGACTTTGTCAATCAACACGTAGCCAATAAACCGATTGAAAAATTTCCAATTCGTTTTGCTGCCGTTGCCACACGTTTAGATAATGGACGTAAAGCCGACTTTATTAAAGGCAATGCTGGTCAAGCCGTACGTGCCTCTTGCAGTATTCCGAATGTTTTTGTACCTGCCACCATTGGCGGAACACAATATGTGGATGGCGGCTTGGTCAGCCCAATTCCCGTACAGACGGCTAAAGCGATGGGTGCCGACTTAGTCATTGCAGTGGATATTTCTGCACGTCCGACAGGCAATCAACCTGTCAGCATGTGGGGCTTACTCGATCAAACCCTCAATATTATGGGGCAGCAAAGCATCAATCAGGAATTGGCGCAGGCCAATATCGTGATTCAACCTAAAGTTGGACATATTGGTACTCTAGATTTAAAAGCCAGTAACCAAACCATTTTAGAAGGTGAAAAAGCCGCACAATTACAGGTCAAAGCAATTCTGCAAGCCATCAATAACTTTAAAAAATCACCGGCTGCATTAAAACCAGCACCACGTCCGAAATTTTAGGATTCAGTGATTTTTTTAATATTCATAAACTTATTGATCTGTTAAAGTGATGAGAGCGCATCTTTTTAAGTCGATGCGTTTCTCTAAGCAATTAGAATTAACCAATCGTAAAAAATACGCGAGTAGATGTATGGAATTCGTTCTTGAACCTTGGCACTGGTTTGTACTAGGCGTTCTGTTAATGCTTTCAGAACTGGTCTTGCCTGCGTTTGCCGCTTTATGGTTTGGTATTGGGGCAGTCATGGTCGGTATTTTATACTGGATGTTCCCCATGATGGGTACCACCACCCAATTGGTGATGTGGATTATCTTGTCGGTACTATGTACCTTGGCGTGGTTTAAATTTATCAAACCCTTATCTACCGATAAAACCAAAGCAGGCTTGTCACGCGAAGCCACTATTGGACAAATTGGCATGGTTATTCAAACCAACTTGGAACATGATCAAATTAAAGTCCGTTTCCCGATGCCCGTACTTGGTTCAGACGAATGGAACTGCCGCACCACAAGCCCTGTGCAAGTGGGAGATCGTATTCGCGTGATTGATATTTTGGGTAATGATTTGGTGGTGCAGCCGCATCACAGCGCACATGACAACGAAAAAGTGAGAAATTAAAATGTCTGGTGGATCTATTATTGTTTTAGCGATTTTAGCCTTTGTTGGAATTACCATTTTTAAAGGCGTGCGAATTGTTCCGCAAGGTTATAAGTGGATTGTGCAACGTCTGGGTAAATACCACACCACGCTTGCACCGGGACTTAACTTCGTCATTCCTTATGTCGATGAAGTGGCCTATAAAGTCACCACCAAAGATATTGTATTAGATATTCCATCTCAGGAAGTTATTACCCGTGACAACGCAGTTCTACTCATGAATGCGGTTGCGTACATAAACCTCACGACTCCTGAAAAAGCAGTGTATGGCATTGAAAACTATACTTGGGCGATTCAAAACCTTGTTCAAACCTCATTGCGCTCTATTGTGGGTGAAATGGATTTGGATGATGCCTTGTCTTCACGTGATCACATCAAAGCCAAACTCAAAGCAGCCATTTCTGATGATATTTCAGACTGGGGAATTACCCTTAAAACTGTAGAAATTCAGGATATTAAACCATCGCATACCATGCAGGCAGCTATGGAAGAACAAGCTGCAGCAGAACGTCAGCGTCGTGCTACCGTAACCAAAGCCGATGGTGAAAAACAAGCGGCTATTTTAGAAGCCGATGGTCGTTTGGAAGCTTCACGTCGTGATGCAGAAGCGCAAGTTGTATTGGCAGAATCTTCTCAACGTGCTATTGAAATGGTTAGCTCTGCGGTGGGTGATAAAGAAATTCCTGTGGCGTACTTATTGGGTGAGCAATATGTAAAAGCCATGCAAGATATGGCGAAATCGAACAATGCCAAAACTGTGGTCTTACCTTCAGATGTCTTGAATACTATTCGTGGTGTTATGGGTCGCAATAATCCATAAGCAAATCAGATAAACATCAAGATGATAGGCAGCTTTCAAGCTGCCTATTTTATGCCCATTCAGAAAAAAATCTGAAATATTTTTTAATGTATGGTTAAATTTCGCGTTTCTTGATGAAATCAGCACCGCAGATGAGATCTCTGCACTCACAAAATTGAGTGACTCACGTCTAGCAGCAGTCTGTATTTTCATCGACTGTCCAAAACCCAAATGGATACTGTATGAGCGCACTCAACCCCACCATTATTACTTTCCTGTTTTATATTGTCGCCATGATTGTCATTGGTTTATTAGCTTATCGCGCGACTCGAAATTTCTCGGACTACATTTTAGGTGGTCGTCGCCTTGGCAGTTTTGTCACTGCACTTTCTGCAGGCGCATCCGATATGAGTGGCTGGTTGCTGATGGGCTTACCCGGTGCCATTTATCTTTCAGGTTTGTCTGAAATGTGGATTGCCGTTGGTCTGATTATTGGCGCATGGCTAAACTGGCTTTTGGTGGCAGGTCGTTTACGAGTACACACCGAAGTACAGCACAATGCACTGACTTTGCCTGATTATTTTTCTAACCGTTTTAATGATCAAAGAAAAATTTTAAGGATTGTATCTGCCTGCGTAATTCTAATTTTCTTTGCGATTTATTGTGCTTCGGGCATGGTTGCAGGTGCGCGCTTATTTGAAAGTATGTTTGATCTGCCTTATAGCACTGCATTGTGGATTAGTGCTATTGCCACCATCAGCTATGTGTTTATTGGTGGTTTCTTGGCAGTCAGCTGGACGGACACCATTCAGGCTGGCTTGATGATTTTTGCGCTCTTGCTGACCCCTATCATTACCCTACTCAGCTTTTCTGACCTAAGCCAAGTCACACTTGCTTTAGAAGCGGCTCGTCCGCAGGCGCTGAATTTAGTCGGAGATTTAAGCTGGGTCGCGATCATTTCCCTCATGGCATGGGGCTTAGGCTATTTTGGACAGCCACATATTTTAGTGCGTTTTATGGCAGTTGATTCAGTCAAGTCTATTCCGAATGCACGTCGTATTGGCATGACATGGATGACCTTATGTTTAGGCGGTGCGGTGGCTGCGGGCTTTTTTGGTATCGCCTACTTCCAACAACATCCTGAACTGGCAGGTGTGGTCAATGCCAACCCTGAAACAGTATTTATGGAACTGACCAAAATCCTGTTTAACCCGTGGGTAGCAGGTGTGGTACTGGCGGCAATTTTAGCTGCTGTGATGAGTACCCTAAGCTGTCAACTTTTGGTCTGCTCAAGTACTTTAACCGAAGATTTTTACAAATCTTTCTTACGCAAAAATGCTTCACAAAATGAATTGGTCTGGGTCGGACGTGGCATGGTTCTCATGATTGCACTGCTTGCTATTTGTATGGCGGGTAATCCTGAATCGAAAGTCTTGGGATTGGTTTCTTATGCTTGGGCAGGCTTCGGTGCAGCATTTGGCCCGCTGATTATTCTGTCTTTGTTCTGGAAACGCATGACTTTAAATGGTGCATTGGCGGGGATGGTTGTTGGCGCACTAATGGTGATACTTTGGAAAAACCTTTGGGCAGATACGGGTATTTATGAAATTATTCCAGGTTTTGTGTGTTCTTGGATTGCGATTGTGGTGGTGAGTTTATTGGGCAAAGCACCAAGTCATGAAGTGACAGACCGTTTTGAACAGGCCGATCAGCAATATAAAGAATCGCAATCAGCTGTAGATTGATCTGCATAGAGATAAAAAAGCAATAAAAAAAACCAGTGCCTTGAATTGCACTGGTTTTTTTATGTCTAAAATTAGTTTTGATGCACTCAAATCAAGTCAATGAATCGGTGGTTTTTTCTTTCTCTGCTGCGGCTTTTTTTCTTGGCTTACGAAACCGTTTGGCCGGCCAAACCATCGTAAAACGTGCACCGCCCAAGTTCGGACTCTGATCGACTTCAACCTTCCCACCAAACCAATAAGCAATGCGGCTCACAATAGGTAATCCTAAACCGTAACCACCTGAAGCGCGGGTACGGCTGTCATCCAAACGGGCAAAGACTTCAAATACACGTGCACGGTCTTGTTCAGGAATCCCTGGCCCATCATCTTCCACACAAACATAGGCCATGCCTTGCTCGTTAATGCCGCCACTGATCAAAATTTTATGCTCACAGTAACGGACTGCATTGCCCACCAAATTCTGTACCACACGGTGCAGGTAACGGCGTTCAGCTTCCACTTCCAACGTTACAGGTGGTGCAAGCAACTGAATATCTTTTTGAGTTTTCAGCGCTTCGGTTTCCGTAACCACCTGCTCTAGCACTTCAACCAAAACAATTTTTTCAATCTCTAAAGATGGCATGCCCTGTTCAAGCTTGGCATAGGTCAGGATCTCATCAATCAAGGTGTTTAAAGCCTCGATATCTTTATCAATCATTTCGACTTGCTGTAAGCGGTATTCATAATCATCTTCTTCTGCCAGCATTTCCATACCAAAACGGATACGTGCCACAGGCGTGCGCAGCTCATGCGAAACAGCACGCATCAGTTCACGCTGCGCCTCAATCAAACGCTGAATATGGTCGGACATGCTGTTATAGCTCGATGCTAAACTTGCCATTTCATCTGTGCCATCTACAGGCAAACGCATGTTTAAATCGCCCGATTTGGTACGGTCTAAGGCATAGTTCACTTGGCGAATTTTACGCTGCATAGGCAAGATCAGACCGTAAACCCCTAAACTCAACATAAACATACTGAGCAAGGTAATGCCTGCTGCCAACTGGAATGGCATCCAGTCAAATAACGGTACAGGCCCTAAAACCAAAACTTCTGAGGGGGAGTTTGGCATCGGTGACACAATCGAGATGGTTGTACCACGCATGCTGACACTGTCTTTATACAGCAGCACGCTCTGGTCCTGACGCAAACGGCTAATCTGCTCAGGGTCGAGGTTAATGTCTCGGATATCGGCAATTTCAATGGGATAATAGAAGTGCTTTTTAATTTTTTCCAGATATTCGCGCTCTTGACCTGGATAAAAGCTCAGGTAGTCCAGCACAAAAATCGGCAGCGCTCTCATCTGCCGCTCCCTAATTTTATGCACCTTAATGTAGAGAAAATGCTTGGGATCATCTTTCATGCCCAAAATAATATAGGCAATCATATTTTTGGCATCAAAGCGCACAGCGGCTTTACGTTCTTTAATCCGTCGAAGCTCTGTGCGCGACAAATCTACTTTGTCTGCCTGCACATAATACATGGGCAATTCTAGCAAATCCGATGCATCAGAAATCCAGTCTTTCTTTTGCTGTTCGTTTTGTTGTCGTGCAATCCCTTCACTAATAATATAAGCCATACCATCAGTTAAAGACTCACGATATTCTTGCGCACGCTGATAGTTGATGATTTGCACCAATAAGTAAGCCAAAATGGCAACTACCGCAACTAAGATCACCAATCCTGCATAGATGCGCAAGAATATACTGTGTTTAAGCACAAAACCCGTCCTATGTGACTTATTTTATATTTGAGTCGGTATTAAACTCAGAAAAAAGCGTATTACATGCCGTTGGTTTCTTTAACGAACAAATAACCTTTACTGCGTACCGTTTTAATACGTTTTGGATTTTCAGGATCATCGCCAATTTTTGGACGAATACGCGAAATACGCACATCAATTGAACGGTCTTGACCATCATATTCAATGCCGCGCAGACGCTCAAAAATATCTTCACGAGATAAAATACGCCCTGCATTCGAAGCCAATAACCATAATAAGTCATATTCTGCGCTGGTGAAATCAACCAATTCACCATTTAAAGTCACAGAACGGCCACCGTTATCAATCACTAAATCATCAAATTCAATGCGCTGTGCCACTTCATCTTCAGTCACATTGTCGGTACGGCGTAATAAAGCACGAATACGCGCCAACAATACGCGCGGCTGCACAGGTTTTGCAACATAGTCATCGGCACCCATTTCCAAACCTAGCACCTGATCCATATCTTCGGTACGTGCAGTCAACATCAAAATCGGTTGGTGATAATGTGGACGAACTTCACGGCAAATAGTTAAACCATCGGCACCTGGTAACATCACATCGAGCACCACAAGATCTGGTTGCTCGGCAATAATACGGCGAATCGCGCGGTTGCCATCTGGTTCTACCCCAACTTCTAAACCATTACGAATTAAGTATTCCTGCGTAAGTCGTGCAAGACGTTCATCATCTTCAACAATTAAAATTTTTGTTAACTTTTCTTCTTGACTCATAGTCTGTCCCTTTATTGGATTCAACCTATCCTTTTAAAATCTGAGAGATAGGGCTTGATATAGTTTGCAATATACACACGTTTACATTGTAAACAAGATACTGTTCACCAAAATGATACATCTGCGTAGTATTTTGTTGTATTTTTATTAAGCATTGAATTTATAGTATTTTTCTAGTTTTAGTGATTTTTGGGCACATTTAAGAAATATTAAGTTACAAAATGGGTATTTTTTGCACTAGATCAAGCCCTTGCTTGATTTAGAAAAATTATCTCCTAACTTTCCAAGTTATCCACAAGGTTATCTATAAGCAGTTTTTCCGAGCTTTGCTATGCTATGCCCTTGTCTGATAAGGCTTATAGCCGAAAGGACAAAATTCGGTATTTTTGAGATAAATTTGAATCCTAAAATAGTCAAAATTTAAAAGAAAAAGTCAATATTGATCTACCCTCAATTTTCCCGTATCTTGTGTTCAATTCAATTTTAAACCACTAAGTCTTGTGTTTATCCCTCAATCACTGCGGCCTAAGTTTTGCCCAGTTTAATGGTCCATAAACATAACAATAGATGACAATGGAGCTATGCTGACATGAGCGTAATCACCTCAACCCCTGGTCAATTACAAGTGATTAAACGCACTGGTGATGTTGCCGCTTTTGATGCTGAAAAAATTGCAGTTGCAATTGGCAAAGCGTTTTTGGCTGTAGAAGGTCAACAAAGCGCCGATTCAAGCCGCATTCATGATCGGATCGAACAACTGACTGAAATGGTGTTGAACACATTCAACCGTCGTTTACCCTCTGGCGGAACCATTCATATTGAAGAAATTCAAGATCAAGTTGAACTGGCGCTTATGCGTACAGGCGAGCAAAAAGTTGCTCGTGCTTATGTCATCTACCGTGAACAACGCTCAGAAGCACGTAAGCAAGCAGGTGAAAACCATCACCCGACGTTACAAGTGTCCGACGCAAACGGTCAGCTTAAACCACTAGATTTAGGTGCTTTAAAAGCAACCGTGAATAAAGCGGCAGAAGGTTTAGAAGGCATTGATGTAGATGCCATCATTGATGAAACCGTGAAAAACCTCTACAACGGTGTAAAAGAGTCTGACATCTCAACCACCATGATGATGGCGACCCGTACCCGTATTGAGCAAGAGCCGAACTATACTTATGTGACTGCGCGTTTATTGCGTAATGACTTGGTGGCAACAGGTTTAGAGTTTTTAGGTTTGGCAACAGATACACCTGAAGGCGAAGCATTAGAAACTTTCCTGAAAAAAGGTGTAGAACTTGATTTGCTTTCTGCAGACTTACTTGAGTTTGACCTTGCCAAACTTGCTGCAGCGATTCAGCCTGAACGCTCAAACCAGTTTACCTATTTAGGTCTGCAAACTTTATTTGACCGTTATTTCATTCACTCAGATGGCGTACGCTTTGAACTTCCACAATTGTTCTTTATGCGTGTGTCAATGGGTCTGGCGCTTAATGAAGATGACCGTGAAGCACGTGCAATCGAGTTCTATAACTTATTGTCTAGCTTCGACTACATGGCTTCTACGCCTACCCTGTTTAACTCAGGTACGCTACGTCCACAGTTATCAAGCTGTTACTTAACTACAATTTCTGATGACCTTTACAACATTTATGGTGCAATGCGTGACAACGCAATGCTGTCTAAATGGGCAGGTGGTTTAGGCAATGACTGGACGCCAGTACGTGCTTTGAACTCATACATCAAAGGAACAAACGGTAAATCTCAAGGTGTTGTTCCGTTCCTTAAAGTTGCTAACGATACAGCTGTTGCGGTCAACCAAGGTGGTAAGCGTAAAGGTGCGGTATGTGCGTACTTAGAAACTTGGCACTTAGACATCGAAGAATTCCTAGAGCTGCGTAAAAACACAGGGGATGACCGTCGTCGTACCCATGATATGAACACAGCCAACTGGGTACCTGACTTGTTCATGCAACGCGTCTTTGAAGATGCAGAATGGACACTGTTCACGCCATCTGAAACACCAGATTTACACGATTTGACGGGCGAAGCTTTTGCTGAGCGTTATGCGTACTACGAAAGCATTGCCAAAGAAACTAACATGCTGCATAAAAAACTTCGTGCGAAGGACTTATGGCGCAAAATGTTGTCAATGCTGTTTGAAACAGGTCACCCGTGGATCACATTCAAAGACGTATGTAACTTACGTTCACCGCAACAACACGTTGGTGTAGTGCACTCATCTAACTTGTGTACTGAAATTACCCTAAATACGAACCAAGATGAAATCGCGGTATGTAACTTGGGTTCTATCAACCTTGTACAACACGTTCAAGGTGGTGTGTTAGACCGTGAGAAATTGGCACGTACTATTAAAACTGCAGTACGTATGCTCGACAACGTCATCGACATCAACTACTACGCTGTACCACAAGCACGTAATTCAAACTTGAAACATCGTCCTGTTGGTATGGGCATCATGGGCTTCCAAGATGCGCTTTATGAGATGAACTTGGCTTATGGTTCAGATGCTGCAGTTGAATTTGCCGATGAATCTATGGAAGTAATCAGCTACTACGCGATTCAAACGTCTAGCGACTTGGCGGTTGAGCGTGGTACTTACGAAACATTTAAAGGTTCATTGTGGGATCAAGGCATCTTGCCAATTGACTCTTTAGACATTGTGGCGAAATCACGTCCAGAACGTATGTTTGAAGTAGACCGTACACAGCGTTTGGATTGGGACAGCTTACGTGCCAAAGTTCAAAAAGATGGTATGCGTAACTCAAACGTGATGGCGATTGCTCCGACTGCAACCATTTCAAATATTTGTGGCGTTTCTCAGTCTATTGAGCCGACATTCCAAAACTTGTATGTGAAATCGAACTTGTCTGGTGAATTTACAGTAATCAACCCTTACCTCGTTCGTGCATTGAAAGAGCGTGATTTGTGGGATTCTGTGATGGTGAATGACCTGAAACACTTTGAAGGTTCAGTACAAAAAATTTCACGTATTCCTGAAGAATTGAAAGCGATTTTTGCGACTGCGTTTGAAGTTGAACCACGCTGGATTGTAGATGCAGCATCACGTCGTCAAAAATGGATTGATCAGGCGCAATCGTTGAACTTGTATATTGCAGGTGCAAACGGTAAGAAACTTGACCTGACTTATAAAATGGCATGGTTACGTGGTCTGAAAACGACTTATTACCTACGTGCATTGGGTGCAACGTCTGCAGAGAAATCGACCATTAACACGGGCGCATTGAACGCAGTAAAACCTGCAACAGTAACAGCAGCCCCTGTGGCAGCCGTTACACCAGAAGCGTCTGCAGCTGTTGATGAAGATTTTGCTCAAGCAGCACCAGTGCCAATGGCATGTAGTATTGATAATCCTGATTGTGAGGCTTGTCAGTAAAATAAATAACTAGAAGTCAGAAAACATTATTAGCTACCTACGTGGCAAATAATGTGACTCTAGTAGATGTTTTTACTAGCACATCGCCATGAAAGTAGCTTCTTACAATATAAATGGAGCTATCATGAGCTTATTAATCATTACATTTTTACTAGCTTTAGCTGATATTTTAAACAGTTGTGCAAATTTAGTAGAAGCAACATCAAGCCTTTTGCTAGCGATTAATATTCTGTTAGAGAATGAGTTAGTAACAAAATTATTGAGTTCAACTTTTAATTTATAAGATTTTTTGGTTGTCTTAAAACTTAGGGCAACCAATCCAGTTGAATAACCAAGGAAATCACCATGCCACACATGACCCACAACTATATGTTAGGACTCGCGGTCTTGCTGGTTTCCTTTGTAGTGTTGTTTTACGCACCGATTGCTTACTTTTGGGTACAAGCGGCAAAACAACAACGAAAGCAAAATAAGTCGTGAGCAAATTGGTCGGAATGTACATTTTTCAGACCAAGATGAGCAAAACTTAATTTTGCTTTCACAAATTAAGCGTATATTAAGACATCTCAGCGTGGCTGGATGTCCATAAAAGATATAAAGCAACGAAGAGAGAATTGATATGTCTATCCTAAGTTGGGACGATTTCGAAGATGATTCGCAAAAACCGGCTGCTCCTGAACACAAGTCTGCGCCCATCGAGCCGCAAAAAGCGCATGATACGCAGATGGTATCTGATGCAGAGCAACCACAGACGACTGTGGCAGCTGCACAACCCGCTGCAGCCCCTAGAAGTAGAACAACAGATTCAACCGATCCGTTGGCAAGAGCATCTAACGCTCTAGATCAATTGGACGTTGCACCTGGTCTTGAAGAACTAGAAATGGGTGCATCGCGCGTACAGGTTGATGATAAAGCCATGATCAACTGTCGTGCAGACTTAAACCAGCTTGTACCGTTCAAATACGAATGGGCATGGCAAAAATATCTAGATGGTTGTGCAAACCACTGGATGCCGCAAGAAGTCAACATGAACCACGACATCGCGTTGTGGAAGTCTGAAAATGGCTTAACTGAAGATGAGCGCACCATTGTTATGCGTTCACTTGGTTTCTTCTCTACTGCAGACTCATTGGTTGCTAACAACTTGGTATTGGCAATTTATCGCCACATTACCAACCCTGAATGCCGCCAGTACATTTTGCGTCAAGCCTTTGAAGAAGCGATTCACACTCACGCTTACCAGTACTGTATCGAATCGTTAGGTATGGATGAAGGTGAAGTCTTCAATATGTACCGCGAAGTACCATCGGTTGCACGTAAAGCAGCATGGGGCTTGAAGTACACGCAATCTTTAAGTGATCCTACTTTCAAAACAGGTACACCAGAAAACGACCAAATTTTGCTACGCAACTTGATCGCATTCTATTGTGTACTTGAAGGTATTTTCTTCTACTGCGGTTTCAGCCAAATCTTGTCGATGGGCCGTCGTAACAAAATGAATGGTGTTGCAGAGCAATTCCAGTACATTTTACGCGATGAATCTATGCACTTGAACTTTGGTATCGACATGATTAACCAAATCAAGATTGAGAACCCACACTTGTGGACTGCAGAATTCCAGCAAGAAGTGATTCAAATGATTCTTGAAGGCACGATGCTTGAAATTGAATATGCGCGTGACACTATGCCACGTGGTGTATTGGGTATGAACGCAGGCATGATGGAAGAATATTTGAAATTCATCTGTAACCGTCGTTTAAGTCAGCTCGGTTTACCTGAACAGTTTGTTGGCGTAAACAACCCGTTCCAATGGATGTCTGAAATGATGGACTTGCGTAAAGAGAAGAACTTCTTTGAAACGCGTGTGACTGATTATCAGACGGGCGGTGCGTTGAGCTGGTAATAATTACCGCGGTAAACGACACATCCAATGACATTTGCAGCACATCCGTGTCACTCGAAAGCAAAACTTGAATGACATATGATGCTAAAAAAAATAGAGCCTAATGGCTCTATTTTTTATTTACTTTAAAAAATCAAAAAGGATAATATCCAACAGCTTTTGGAGTTAAAGCTGTATTATGTTAAATTTAAAAACTCTATAAAATATAAAATTAGTTCTATTGATCAATGAACTAAAATTAGATGTAAGTTAAAAATAAATAGAATAAGGGGTTATAAAAATGAATCTTGACTTAAGTAAATGGAGTCTAGTTAAAAATGTTTTTTCTAAAGCACAAAAAGCAAATATGCATGTAAATATTGCGAGTGTTTCTATAGAGGGCATACCTAACATCACCCCAATAGGAACAGTTTTCTTAAATGATGATGGAACAGGCTTTCTATTCGATTCATTCTCTAAACTACTCGCAGAAAATCTCCAAACAAATAACAATATTTGCATCAGTGCTGTAAATTCAAGCAAGCTATTTTGGTTATCTTCATTTATTCAAGGTCAATTTAGTTCTTATCCTGGTGTAAGGCTCTATGGAGAACTTGGGGACTTGAGACCTGCAACACAAGAAGAAAAATTAAAAGTTAATCGACGTATCCAATCGCTAAAATGGACTAAGGGCAGTAAATTAATTTGGTCTGATTTTACAAATGTCAGAGAGTTTAAAATTAAGAGCTACAGATGGATTAGCTACCCTAATATGATGGATCATTTAACATAATAGTGATCACAATATAGCCACATATTGGCATAAAAACAGCAACTTAAAAAGCCACGCAACGCCCTAAAACCCAATTTTAATCTATAAAAAGCACCACTCAATATGACCACCCGCACCCAAAATTTACTGGCCTTATTACAGTTAGAACAAAAAAGTGAACATTACTTTATTAGACAAAGCCAAACGCACTTTGGCACGCGTGTATATGGCGGGCAATTACTGGCGCAAAGTATTATGGCTGCAGCAAACTTGACAGCTAAGTCTCTGTATAGCCTGCATGCTTATTTCTCTATACTGGCGATGCCACCGCACCTATTCTGTATCACACAGAACTTTTACGTGACAGCCCAAGTTTTAGCACCATACAACTCACCGCTTTACAGTTTGGACGTCAAATTTATAAAGCCATGTTGTCATATATGCAGCCTGAAGATGGATTGGAGTACCAGACCACTGCGCCTGAATAAACCGCAGCAGAACAACTACACACAGAACAGTGCTATAAACAAAATAAAGAAAGGCGCATCGCGCGCCTTTTTTTATTCAAACCACTTAAATTTAAGCAGGAATACGTAACACTTGTCCTGGGAAAATGTCATCAGCATTTTTCAATAATGGACGGTTAGCTTCAAAGATTTTGTTGTATTGGTTGGCATCCCCATAAAACTCTTTAGAAATTTTAGATAAGGTATCGCCTGATTTTACTGTGTAGAACTTGCTTTCTGGCTCTGGTGTTGCAACAGTGAGTTGATCATCTACTTGTGCAACGTGGTCAATATTACCTACCGCAAGAACAATTTTTTCACGGTCTGCCTGACTATTTACCTGTCCACGCACCGTAGCTAAGTCTGTCGTTGCGTTATAGCTGACCGATAAACCTGTAATTGGCAAACCTAAGCTTTTTACATGCCCCAAAAGTTTGTTGGCAATTTCTTGTGCAGAAGGTTCTGCCGGTGTGCTTGGTGCAGCTTGTGGCTCTGCAGGTGCTGTGTTTTTCTTACCAATCCCTTTTACAAAATCAAAAAGACCCATGAGGTGCTCCTATTTTCTTTTCTGCTGTTATAAAGCGTCACTCATTTGCATGAGCACGATGTTCTCATTTATTTATAACTAAAAAATAAGCCACTTCGGTTGTGATTAGACATTAGCTTGGTAACAAAATGTAAGCTACATCATACATTTCACAAAATGCGCCTTTTTCATATTCGATTGTAAAAACGACAGCGCATAAAAAAGCCACCTTGCGGTGGCTTTCATTTCAGCAGAGCTGAAATCAACAATTAACCAAGTTTTTTAGTTACGTAGTCGATTGCTGATTGAACTGTTGTGATTTCGTTAGAATCTTCGTCTGGGATTGTGATGTCAAAATCGTTTTCGAAAGACATTACAAGCTCTACTAAGTCTAAAGAGTCAGCACCTAAGTCATCCATAAAAGATGCTTCGTTTTTGATTTCTTCAGCTTTAAGACCAAGTTGTTCTGCAACCGCTTGTTTAACGCGTTGTTCGATATCGCTCACAGGAATTCTCCTCATTGCTTGTGGCGTTTTTAATGCCGTTAGTTTAATTGAATCTATAAAATTTTGAAAGTTTATACTTGAGCTTAGCTCATGTATAAACCACCATTTACGTGTAACACTGTACCAGTGATGTAACCAGCTTTGTCAGAAGCCAAGAAACTCACTGCATTTGCGATATCTTGTGGATCACCTAAACGGTTTAATGCCACTTGCTCACTCATTTTTTTGCGAATTTCTTCACTTAACTGATCTGTCATTTCAGTTGCAATAAAGCCCGGCGCAACCGAGTTTACTGTAATTTGACGACTGCCCATTTCTTTGGCAAGGCTTCGGCTGAATGCTTCAATACCGGCTTTTGCCGCAGAATAGTTGGCTTGTCCTGGGTTCGCAAAATGTGCCACCACAGAACTAATATTAATAATGCGTCCAAAACGTGCTTTGGTCATGCCTTTCAAGACACGTTTAGATAAACGGTAAACTGCCTTTAAGTGAATGTTGAGAATGTCATCCCAATCATCTTCTGACATACGCAGTAACAAATTATCTTTGGTGATACCCGCATTGTTGACCAATACCAAAACTGAACCATAGCTTTGTTCAATGTCAGAAACTAAGGCATCAATGGCAGCACCATCACGAACATCTAAAACTTTACCTGCACCGTTTTCTGCAAAACTTGCCGATAATTTTTCTGCGCCCGCTTCAGAAGTGGCAGTACCTACCACAAAAAAACCGTCTTGAATGAGTTGCTGAGCGATGGCTGCACCAATCCCTCGGCTTGCACCTGTGACTAATGCAACTTTACGTTCTTGTGTCATGCAATTTTCCCTTCTGCCACTAAAATGGCATTTAGTGCATCTTCCATACGACTTTGTGTGTCGAGTGGGAATGCTTTTTCGATATTCGGTAAACGCTTCGCAAGATTCGCCAATACGTTGCCTGGGCCACATTCCACGATATATTCAATACCCTGATCTTGTAGGTATTGCATGGTTTGTGTCCACTGCACCGATTGGTACAATTGCGCAGTGAGTGCCTGACCTAATTGCGCAACATCTGCCGCGATTCCAGCGTTGACATTTTGTATTACAGGAATACGCGGTAGCTCAATGGCAGTTTGTTCCAAAGCTTGTGCAAACTGTTCGGCAGCAGGTTTCATCAATGAACAGTGTGAAGGTACAGATACAGGCAGGGCAATGGCTTTACCGCCATTTTCTTTGGCCAATGCCATTACTGCTTCGACTAAAGTTGTATCGCCTGCAATAACCACTTGCCCTTGTGCATTGTAGTTGGCTGCTTCTACCGAGCCACGACCTTGCACATTCACTTGTTCACATAGCTCAAGCACTTTGGCATCTTCAAGGCCTAAAATGGCAGCCATTGCGCCCTGCCCTTGTGGTACAGCATTTTGCATTAACTTACCACGTAAGTTCACCAATTTGACTGCATCGCCCAAGCTTAGGCTGCCTGCTGCAACCAATGCGCTGTATTCGCCTAATGAGTGCCCTGCCAAGTATTTTGGTGCAACACCACCCAACTCTAACCACACATGCCATAAAGCGATACTTGCAGTGAGTAATACAGGCTGAGTAAATTCTGTTTGGTCTAAACCTTCACCACTTTGTGCAATGTGCCATAAGTCAAAGCCAATTGCTTCAGAGGCTTCCGCAAATGTTTCGCGCACACCGCTAAACTGTTCTGCAAGCTCAGCCAACATACCGGCTTTTTGTGAGCCTTGACCAGGAAAGACAAATGCAGTTTTAGTGGCTTGAGCCGCTTGCTCGAGTCGTTTAGCAGACATAAAAAATCCTTTAATTAAGATGCGCAAATTGTAGTTTTTAGCCACTACAACCCACACCTTCTCATGTAAGCTCAGTTATGGAGCGAAAATTTAACACTTAATTTTGCTTTTAGTAATTGCCAAATACAACAAAAATCGGGCACAAAAAAAGGGAGCTTACGCTCCCATTTTTTCTACTAAGCTTGACGCTTAATACATCACCAATTATTCAGCATCTGCTGCTTTAGCGAATAATTGACGACCACGGTAGAAACCATCTTTAGTTACGTGGTGACGACGATGAGTTTCACCAGTAGCTTGGTCTACAGTTAATGCATTCTCGGTTAAAGCGTCATGTGAACGGCGCATGTCACGGCGAGAGCGACTTTTACGGTTTTGCTGAACGGCCATGATGGCTCCTTACAAAGATCGAAAAAATGGATCAGAACAAATTGAGTTGTCTTAACTGGAAATTATAACATAATTTTCAGTTAAGTTTACCTTTCAAACTTGCCAAAACATCAAACGGATTATCACGTTTTTCTTCAGCAATGTTCTGAATGGCAGGTTGATGCTTATGCTCGCAAGCGTCATGCTTAGGAGATAAAGGCAACAACAATAACAATTCATCTTCTATAAGTGACAGTAAATTAGCCGTCGCAGGCGAATCATAATCGCCTTTGGTGGTGGCTTCACTTTCACCTAATACAATGAAATCAGCATCCTCATCCAAGCGCTCTATCAGTGACTCATCATCCACAAGAGCTAGATGAAAATCTGAAACGAGGTCTATTTCTACAGAACCCAAGCAGCGCTGGCATTCCATTGGAACTCTCGTTTCAATATGACCATCTAGCCATACAATGCGATGATACGCATCCATTGATAGCTTACAGTCTATGTTAACCAATTGATCATCAATTGATCCAACAGCTTCACGGGCGATACGAGCAAAGCGAGACAATGGCAGGTTACCTGACCATGTAAAGCCCTGTTCAGCCCATTTAAACGGCTCAATCTGTGCCGGAAAGGTATTTGCTGACATAATTAAGGCGGCAATTCTACAAATTCATCAGTACTCTGTCAAAGATTAAGATACAATTTTGTACTTATTTAGACAGACCAATTTTGGGTAACACAGTCATGCATCTGTTGCAGCCGCAAACAGAAGTGAATTTTTCATCACTTGTGAGCACACTTCCAACCACCAATTCTGACACTTCGCACCCCCAAGTGCAACTCTCGGACTGGGCAAAACTCAATACAGAAACGGAACAGGTGGACTGGCTCATCTTACACTTTAATCACTGGTTTTCCCACCTAAATGTGAACTTGGTCAAAGGTGATTTTGAACCTGAGTACTTTCCTGCCACGGCAACACAGCCTGCACGTATTCAATTTGCACATGGTTTCTTTAATAGCGCTTTACATGAAATTAGCCATTGGAGCATCGCAGGCGAACAACGACGTTTACTGCCAGACTTAGGCTATTGGTATGCTCCCGATGGTCGTACTCAGGAACAACAAGCCTTATTTGAACAGGTTGAAATTAAACCTCAAGCCATTGAATGGCTGTTTGCTCAAGCGTTTGGACGAAAATTCCGTGTATCTTTAGATAACCTGACTGGTGAAGGTGGAGATGGCCGCACATTTAAAGACAATGTCTTTGCCCAAGTGCAGCGTTATTTTAACGGAGAAGCCAAATTACCACGCGATGCAAAACGCTTTATTGAATGTATTTGTTACTGCACCCGAGGTGGCAAAACATTACAAATTGCAGAGTTTGAACGAAAAAATTTGGATTAAATGTAATAATGTAATAAAGCACAAGGCAATGATTGCAACTGACATCAATCCCCTTTCATAATGAGCCTAACGTCACATTTACGCTACTGAGGAATTCATATGTTGCATTTAAGAGTACATCCTGAAAATCCACAGCCGCGTCTAATCAGCCAAGCGGTTGAACGCATACGCGCAGGCGATGTGGTGGTCTATCCAACCGATGCTGCTTATGCGATTGGTTGCCAAATTGGTAATAAAAACGCGATGGAACGCATTTCACAAATTCGTGGTTTAGGCGCAAAACACCAATACGCTATTATTTGTGCCGATTTATCGGATATTGCCACCTACGCCAAAGTGGACAATGCCATGTATCGTCTACTGAAAAACAATACGCCTGCGGTCACCACATTTATTTTACCTGCGACCAGTGAAGTTCCGCGTCGCTTGATGCATCCCAATAAAAAAACCATTGGTTTGCGTATTCCAAGCAACCCCATTTGTCGCATGCTGCTTAAAGAATTAGGCGAACCTTTACTGACCAGCACCCTGATTTTACCGGGGCAAGAAGACCCTTTAGATGATCCATACGAGATTGATCTACAACTCAACAAACGTATTGATGTACTGATTGATGGTGGCTTAGGCACACTTAGCACCACCAGTATTATTGATTTATCGGGCGACAACCCGCAAATTGTGCGTCGTGGTGTGGGAGATGTGAGTGCTTTTGAATAAGCATTCACCACCTGCAAAGCGATTGACAGCACTACGGTTTAAAAGCCTTACTTGCACGAATTAAACCCATGACTTTATTTCAGGTATTGTTAAATTTGCAGCAGTTTTCGGATGAGATGCACATTTATGTGCAAAATCCGTGGACGCTAGAGTCCGATGCAATCGTGTGTTCCCAAACTGCATTCACAGCAACAATACCTGAACCTCCCGATTCTTATACTTACTTTTTAGATGCAGCACTATGTAAAGCACTTTTAGCGCAATCGCAAACTCGTAATCTGTGTTTACAAGACAGCTGCATGGCAATGATTGAATACGCATTACAGAATAAAACAGAAATAAATACTTAAAGATTGAATGAGTTAATTTTTACAACTTGCCTTAAATCTCCCTCAATCCCGATTTATTTTAGGCTTTTTTTGATATTTGGTCGTAGAACAGATTTATTTCAATCACGATATCCTTTAGACTAACCGCTATTAATTCTGAGCTATTTCTCCATCTCCTTCTTATCTGAAGCGGAAATAGCATTTGCATGCTTTTGAAAATTCGCGTGGCCCAACACTGTAATGAATCAATCCCTCCACAATGCGATGGAACCTGCCCAACACATTCGTGTGTTAGATGAGTGGCAAGAGTCGATTCCTGAGGATTTGTATATTCCTCCTGCAGCATTTGAAATTCTGTTAGAGCATTTCGAAGGACCACTCGACTTTTTAATTTACCTGATTCAAAAAAATGGCTTCGATTTACTTCAGTTAGATATTGCCCCGATTGCATCGCAATATCTGTCGTATATGGATGCCATGAAATCGCTAAATATTGAACTGACTGCCGATTATATGGTGATGGCGGCATTACTGGCCGATTTAAAATCCCGCCTGTTGTTGCCTAAACCTGCCAGTATCAGCAGCATTGAAAAAGACCCAAAACAAGAGCTGATTGACCGTTTAGAAACCTATTTAAGAGTCAAACAAGCAGCTGAACGCTTGGGGCAAATGCCTGTTTTAGAACGCGATACTTTTGCTACCAATGTTAGCTTAGGGCATACCGCAGTCAATAATGTCGGCTATGCAGCCGATCAATTACGTGATGCCTTGTTCTGCATTTTTAATCGTCCTGAACCTGTCACCCATCAAATTTTGCAAGAACCTGTTTTACTTGAAGAACGGATTGCATTTATTGAAGCCAAACTCGCATCGGGTGAAGTACTGAGTTTTGATGCGTTGCTTAAACCAAGTCAGGGACGCATGGGCATGGTTGTGACCTTTATGGCGATTTTAGAACTGACTCGCCAGCAAAAAGTGTGCATTATCAGCAGTGGGATTGAAACACCATTGAGCATTCAAGGGGCGCAGGCATGAATCCAGAACCCATGATTTCTAGCTTGTCTGAAGGCGAACAACAGCATGAAGTGCTGATGCAACTCGAAGCAATTATTTTTGCCAGTGACAGTGCTGTGTCTTTAGCACGTCTGAAAGAAGCGTTTCAAGATAAGTACAGCAAAGCGCAATTGCGCCAGTTTTTACAACAATTGGCCATGTTACAACATGGTCGCTCGATTGAACTGATCGAAACCGCACAAGGTTTCCGTTTTCAGGTGCGGGCAAAGTATCGTACAATTATTACACAGGTATGGCCTGAACGTCCGACCCGACTTTCACCCTCACTGCTAGAAATACTGGCGGTGATTGCCTACCACCAACCTGTGACCCGTGCAGATATTGAACAAATTCGCGGAGTATCAAACAATAGTCAAATTTTACGTACATTGTTTGATTGGAACTGGATTAAAGAATCAGGTTTCCGAGAACTCCCAGGAAGACCTGCGTTGTTGGTTACAACGCCTCAATTTTTAAATGCGTTTGGCTTGAATTCCTTAAGTCAATTGCCTCCCCTACAGGATGCCAAGGAAGCTTTCATGGCACTCGATGCATCTGCGTCTGTGTCTTGAATAGGTAAACTGTTGATGATCATTTCTAAGGTTATGCTGTCATGAGTGAAAAGTTGCAAAAGGTACTCGCACGAGTAGGCTTGGGTTCTCGCCGTTATATGGAAGAAGTCATTGCCGCTGGTCGTGTGAGTGTCAACGGCCAAGTTGCCCAAGTGGGTGAACGTATCGAACCAGGTGATGAGCTTCGCATCGATGGTCGTAAAGTTCAGTTCCAAATTGAAGATGAAATTCGTCGTCGCGTTCTGATTTACTACAAACCAGAAGGCGAAATTTGCTCACGCAACGACCCAGAACAGCGCCCAACTGTATTTGATAACCTGCCTGCAATTGCCAATGATCGTTGGGTAATGGTTGGTCGTCTGGACATTAACTCGACAGGTTTATTGCTATTCACCAACGATGGTGAATTAGCCAACCGTTTAATGCACCCATCGAACGAAATTGAACGTGAATATGCAGTTCGTGTGATGGGTGAAGTGACACCACAACTGAAAAACAACATGCTGCGCGGCGTAGTGCTAGATGATGGCCCTGCCAAGTTTGAATCTTTCTCTGAAATTGGCGGTGATGGTATTAACCGCTGGTATCAAGTGGTGGTAAAAGAAGGTCGTAACCGCGAAGTTCGTCGTATTTTTGAATCACAAGGTCTGAAAGTCAGCCGTCTATTGCGTACCCGTTACGGCACGGTAATTTTACCGCGTGAATTGCGTACAGGTCGCTGGATGGAATTGGATAAAAATGACATCGACAACCTTGCCAAAGCAGTTGAATTAAAACCACGTCAAGGCACAGGTTTGTACGGCATGGCAAAACGTCGCAATGAGCGTATGCAAGAAAAACCATTGGCAGCACGTCGTGGTGGTTTCTTGCGTCAGCAACGTCGTGACATCGAAGAAGCTGCACAAAACACAGGTTTTGCACCGCGTGAACGTCGTCAGGACGGTAACAGTTACGGCAACCGCGAACCACGCCAAGACGGTAACAGTTACGGCAACCGCGAACCACGCCAAGACGGTAACAGTTACGGCAACCGTGAGCGTCGTCAAGATGGTAACAGCTATGGCAACCGCGAACGTCGCCAAGACGGCAATAGCTATGGCAACCGTGAGCGTCGCCAAGACGGTAACAGCTATGGCAACCGCGAACCACGTCAGGATGGTAACAGCTACAGCAACCGTGAACCACGTCAGGATGGCAACAGCTACGGCAACCGTGAACGTCGTGACGAAAATGCACCACGCAAACCGTTTGGCAATAAAAGCTTTAAAAAATTCTAAAAGCTGAAATACGCCAAATTGATAAAAAGCCACACGTTCATGTGTGGCTTTTTTATTGGGCAAATTGGTTGGACAAAAAATAATAAAAATTAAATATTTGGCAATACAGGAATTTCAATCCACTGTGCTTTTGGAAAGCTTTTTGACAAATAATTTTTTAAATATTTGGCAGTATCCTGCGAAATTAAAGGGTCTTGTGATTCATCGTTCAAATTATATGCCAATGCATGTAAATTCAAACCACGTGTTTTTAAAGCTTCCAAACTGAGCAAAGTGTGGTTAATACTGCCCAAACGCCCAGAACTCACCAAAATAACAGGATATTGTTTTTGCTCAATATAGTCGATGGTGAGTAGGTCTGTGGTCAGCGGCACCATGAGTCCACCCGCACCTTCTAATAATACTGCATCATACTTTGCTGCCAGTTGCGCAGTCGCAGCCTCAATTTTAGCAAAGTCAATCTCACGACCATCAATTTGTGTAGCCAAATGCGGTGAAGCAGGATAGCTAAAAATTTCAGGCATGGTGAGTTTGTCATCATCTTCAGGCAACCATTCACTGCCCATAATTTTACGATGCTGCTCAATATCTTCTGAAACGTCTTGATTGCCCGTTTGAATCAGTTTTTGGGTAATGGTCTGAATACCCTGTTCATTCATGGTCTTGGCTAAATAACCCGTGGCATAGGTTTTGCCAATCCCTGTATCAATACCACTCACAAAATAGACTTGAGCTGTCATGGCATTCTCCGTGCAAGACAATAAATAGGATGATACGTGAGCGTATAACTTTTTTGCTGTGAGCTATGCTGCTGACTAAACTGTTCATAGCCCCGATAAAATTCGGTTAAAGTCGTTTTGTTCCAACGCTGCCCTTGTGCTGTACCCGTGACACCTGTGGCTTTTAAATGCTGCAAAATCTGTTTAGGATGTTCAAAACTTAATGATTCAAGCTGCTCTGAACAGTGTAATACTTCAAAGCCCTGCTGTTTAAGCTGTTGTTGTAACGCATCCATACTCAAATAATGTAAGCCTTGACCTGTTAATTGCTTAATTTCAGTCAAGTTTTGAGGGCCAAACGTCGAAAAGCACAAATACCCTTGCGGCTTTAACGCTTGATTCGCCTTGCGCAATAATGCTCCAAAATCTTCCACCCATTGCAAAGCCGAACTCGAACAAATTAAATCCAAAGACTGCGGAAAATCGAGCTGTTCTATATCGCCAATTAAGCCATGAATTTGCGTACTAGTTGTTTGAGGATTATGCAGATACGCATGCAACACTTCGGCATATAAATCATTTAAAGTCAGCTGTTGAATTTGAAATTCACGCAGTAGCAAGTCGGTTAAATTCCCTGAACCACAGCCGATTTCCAAGACGTTTTCAAAGCAAGGCTGAGGTTGATCTGACAACTTTTGCTGCACAATATATTGCTGCATTTTTGCCATTAACTGCTGACAAATTTGCTGCTGTACCACGGCATGCGTTTTATAACTCTGATGAGCGCGGGCAAAACGCTGTGCCACTTGTGCCTTATCTATACGCATACGCACACTCAAAGCAAATCCAGTAACTGTGTTAAATCTGCCGTTTCAAATTGCGTATTTAAACAAATCCGCAGTCTTGAACTGCCTTGCGGCACAGTCGGTGGACGTACAGGCATCACATAAAAACCTGCAGTCTGTAACTGTCGGGCTTTGCTTACAGTTGCAGTAGAGTCGCCAATAATCACAGGTACAATTTGCGAAGTTGATGGGCAAGCAAAACCTTTGGCCTGAATCCCCTGCTGTATAGATTGGCTCAAGGCCGCCAAATGCTGACGCTGTGCCTGCATGTGCACAATCTGATTCAGCATAAACTGCGTCCACGCCATACAAATAGGTGGCTGTGCGGTACTAAAAATTAGCGGGCGCATCCGATTAATTAGGTAATCACGGATAATCGGATCACAGATCAAATATCCCCCAACTGAAGCAACGGCTTTGCCAAACGTCCCAACCAGAAAATCAATGGCATCAATCACGCCATATTGTTCGGCACAACCTAAACCTTGCTGCCCACGTACGCCAATCGCATGTGCTTCATCGACATATAACATGACTTTGGCAAAATGCTGTTTCAGCGCGACCAATGCGGCTAAATCAGTTTCATCACCATCCATACTAAAAATGGATTCAGTCACCACAATAATGCGTTCATAATTGTCATCGGCATGATATTGCGTCAGCAATTGCTGCAAATGTGCCAAATCATTATGTCGATAACGCAAATATTTGGCAGATGACAAACGAATGCCATCAATCATGCTGGCATGTACCAGTTTATCGGCCAAAATTAGGGTTTTCAAATCTGCCAATGCAGGTAAAATACCAATATTCATGTGATAGCCGCTATTAAACAGCAAAGCAGCTCGCCCATGAAATAATTGCGTTAATGTGGCTTCAAGCTGTTCATAAGCAGGGAAATTTCCAGTCAGTAAACGTGATGAAGATGCACTCATTAAACGCTGTGCATTCGGTGTTTCATCAAAAAACTGTTCACGTAAGCGCAAGTCAGCGGCTAAACCCAAATAATCATTGGAAGATAAATTCAGCATCTGCTGTTGCTGAATTTCAATTGTTTTACCTTGCTGCTGATTGCTGCGAAATTGACGAAAATTACCCTGTTGGCGAAGCTGATCAAGCTGTTCTGCATAGTGATCGAGTAAACTCATGCGCTCGCTCCTTGCATGCCTGCCACCACCTCAGCCAATTGCTGCAATAAAGTATTTAGTTCTGCTGCTGTAATCACATACGGCGGCATCACATAAACCAATTTACCAAATGGACGCACCCAAATACCGCGTTGCACAAATTCTTGTTGCAAGCTTTGCATATCGACAGCATGTTTAAGTTCTACCACACCAATTGCACCTAAAACCCGCACATCCTGCACCCATGCCAAATTAGCCAATGGCGTTAAATGCTGTTCAAGTTGCTGCTGAATGCGTTGAATATTGGCTTGCCAGTCTTGTTCTAATAATAATTGGGTACTTTTTACTGCAACCGCGCAAGCCAGTGGATTTGCCATAAAGGTCGGGCCATGCATAAACACACCTGCCTCACCCTGCGAAATCATTTCTGCAACATGCTTCGTGGTCAATGTGGCAGACAAAGTCATATAACCGCCTGTCAGCCCTTTGCCGATACACATAATATCGGGTTCGACCTGAGCATGTTCCCATGCAAACAACTTGCCTGTACGCCCAAAACCTGTGGCAATTTCATCAAAAATTAACAACACATCATATTGCTCACAAAGCAATTTGGCTTGACGCAAATATTCAGGATGATAAAAACGCATGCCGCCTGCACCTTGCACAATTGGTTCAATAATCATGGCGGCAATCTGCTGATGATGCTCTACCAAACTTTGCGCCAATTCTGCAATATCGGCAGGATTCCACTCTTGGTCAAAACCTGTTTGTGGTGCAGATACAAAATAACGACGCGCCAAACTTGAGCCAAAAACCTGATGCATCCCTATAACAGGATCACAAACCGACATGGCATTCCATGTATCGCCATGATAGCCAGAACGGGTGGTAATAAAATTGGTTTTTTCAGTTTTGCCTTGTGCAGTCCAGTATTGCACAGCCATTTTCAGCGCCACTTCAACGGCGACGGAGCCTGAATCTGCATAAAAAATTTTATCTAAACTCGGTGGGGTAATTTCGAGCAACAAACGCCCTAACTCAATAGCAGGACGATGGGTCAATCCACCAAACATGATATGCGCCATACTGTCGAGTTGCTCAGTCACAGCACGGTTCAGCTCAGGATGGTTATAGCCATGAATCGCGCACCACCACGATGACATGCCGTCAATCAACTGGCGACCATCTTCAAGTTCAATGGTGCTGCCAAATGCCCGCTTAACCTTAAAGGTTGTTAAGGGCTGAGTCATAGAGGTGTAAGGATGCCAAAGATGTTCACGATCAAAAGCCAAATCCATCTGTTCTGTCATCCCACCATCATCCTTGATCTTGTAAAAAACTTGATGTGCTAAATCTTAAACCTGTCTACAGATAAAATAAATTGCGAGATTTGTCACTTATGGACCTGTTGGCGGGTTTTTCTGTAAATATTGGCAGATTTTGCTAGTCAACTCATCGGCATGGAACAATGGCAGCCCATGCGAGCCTTGCAAAACATCTACGCTTAAAAACTTTGCAGCTAAATTTTGCAGTTTAGCTGCAACTTTGCAATCAACTAAAACATCCTGCTCGGCAAAAAGATGATACTGCAGACCTGTATAATTTTTAAGCTTAGTCACCAAGTTTAAGTTTTCCAATAAATCCAAACCGTGTTGAAGCAAAGATTGCGGCTGTGGCTGAACCAAACTTTGTAATTGTAATAGGTCGGTTTTACTACTAGTGACACCCTGACACACCATAAAACCAAAACGCTTTAGGGTCAGAATTGGGTCTTGTGCAAAAGATTGTTTAAACTGGGCAAACGTGGCTTGTGGCATAGCGGTATCCCAATCGGCTTGTGCAACAAAACACGGATTGGATGCAATGGTAATTAAGGTTTTATATCCTGCATATTGGCTGGCAATCGCATCGACCAGTAGCGTTGCCAATTGCCCACCCAGTGACCAGCCCATAATTACATCAAACTGACGTGCAAATTCAACCTGTTGCTGCATGACTTGAGCATCAGTAGCGTTAAAAATATTGATGAGCTCAACCCGAAAACCTTGTGCAGTTAAGGCTTGCTGTAACGGATTTAAGAGTGCAGTACCACCGCCCCAGCCTGTAATCAATAAAATCTGTTGTTGCACGTGGCTTGCTCTCAAGTTAGAAAATCACCTCAGTATAATACTGAATCGGCTCAATCGACATCTGCAAAGCACCAAGATACATCCTTAAAAAAACCAATTGATATAAAAAAGCCAATCTATAAAAACCGATCTATAAAAAAACCCGACTTATCATAAATCGGGTTTTGGTCTATTTTGCTTTGATCAGATTACATTTGCGATTGAATGTAGTTTTGTAAACCAATCAATTCAATTAAACGTAATTGTTTTTCCAACCAGTACGTATGATCTTCTTCTGTGTCGGTCATTTGCTGACGCAACATATCACGGCTGACATAATCGCCTTTTTCTTCACACAATTTTACGCCTTGCGCCAATTTTTCACGTACTTCGTATTCCAGTTTTAAATCGGCTTTTAAGCAAGACACTACATCTTCGCCCACGTCGATGTCATCGCGCTGCATATTTGGTGTGCCTTCAAGGAACAATACACGACGAATTAAAGCATCGGCATGTTGCGCTTCTTCCTGCATTTCATGGTCAATGCGTTCAAAAATTTTGCTTAAACCCCAATCTTCATACATACGTGAATGGATCAGGTATTGATCGCGAGCAGCCAGTTCGCCACCAATCAACATATTTAAATAGTCTACGACTTCTGGATTGCCACGCATTTGCTATACTCCCTTTCTTAATCCAGTCATTATGGACACATTCAGGCAAAATTGCAAAAGTTAATTACTGTAAACCCATGATTTTTATAGAATAAAAATGAGAAACATACGCATTTGCAATATAACTTAAAAATTCCCATATATAAAACAACTGCTTGGCAAAACTTAGCTTTAAAAATGACAATACAATGATTTTGCTTCAATTTGTAAATATTGAAAGAAACTGTACTTTGACGCACAGGTATCGTAAAAAATGCCTCAAAAGCAGATTTTAAACCCCAGCTGCTATATGATAGTCACGAGTTCCATCAGTTTCCTAAAATAATGACAAATCTAAATACATCAGCACCCATTTTAGTCACAGGCGCAACAGGCTATATTGCCAGTTGGGTCATTAAAAACCTGCTTGAACAAGGACATACTGTACATGCCACAGTTCGTGATCTGAATAAAACTCTCAGTTTTCAACATCTGACGGATATCGCCGAAAAAGGCACAGGAAATTTACAATTATTCCAAGCCAACTTACTTGAAGAAGGCGCTTTTGATGTTGCCATGCAAGGTTGTGAAATCGTGCTACACATGGCTTCACCTTTTGTGGTCACTAATTATAAAGATGCAATCAAAGACATTATTGAACCTGCCGTAATTGGCACCGAAAATGTTTTAAACAGTGTTAACCGTACTGCATCGGTAAAGCGTGTGGTGGTCACCTCTAGTATTGCCGCAACCTATGGTGATGCGATTGATATTTTAAAGACTGCACACAACCGTTTTGATGAAAGCCATTGGAATACGACCAGTAGTCCTGAACATCAGCCTTATCCTTATTCAAAAGTAGCAGCAGAACGTAAAGCTTGGGAAATGGTACAAGCACAGCAACGCTGGGATTTGGTCTGTATTAACCCTGCTTTGGTGCTCGGGCCATCCTTAACCAAAAACACGCAATCGGGCAGCGTAGAGGTTCTCTTGCAATTTGCCAATGGCTTAACGCTAGCAGGTGTGCCAGCCATGTGGAATGGTATTGTAGATGTACGTGATGTTGCCGATGCCCACATTCAAGCCGCTTTCAACCCTGCAGCGCAAGGTCGCTATATTATTAGTGGTGGTACATTCAGCTTACTGGAAATGGGCAAAATTTTGGCACAGCATTTTGGACGTAAATATCCGTTCCCACGTAATCAGTTACCTAAATTTGCCTTTAAAGCCTTTGGTCCTTTACTTGGTTTTTCCCGTAAATTTGTGGAACTGAATATGGGCTACCCAATTTATTTTAATGCGGAAAAAAGTCAGCGTGAATTGGGCATGCACTACCGCAATATTGAAACCAGTTTGATAGAGCACTTTCAGCAATTGATTGATGACGGGATTGTCAAAAAACGCTAAATCATCAACTTTTCTAATAAAACAAAGGCACTTCATCATGGAAGTGCCTTTGTTTTTAAGCAGATAAAATGCGCATGAATCATGCTTATTCAAGCACACCATATTCTTGCATGAGCTGAATAAACTCAGCTTCATTCATCACTTGCACACCCAACTTCTCGGCTTTTTCTAGCTTTGAGCCAGCTTTCTCACCAGCCACAACACATTTGGTTTTGCCCGACACACTGCCGCTGACCCGTGCACCCAACGCTTGCAATAATTGGGTTGCTTCATCGCGTCCCATTTGGCTTAAAGTACCCGTAATCACCCAGCTCTCACCATTTAACGGCTGGCGTGTTGGTGCTATCGGAGCATCCCAATGAATGCCTGCTGCCAATAATCGATCCAATACTTCTAAATTATGCGGTGCTTGGAAAAAGTCTAAAATCCATTCTGCGGTAATGTCTCCCACATCTGGAGTTTTCTTTAATGCTTCTAGGTCAGCTTTACGTAAAGCCTCTAAAGTCTGGAAAGTATTGGCAAGCATGCGTGCTGTGGTTTCACCCACACCCCGAATCCCCAAAGCATATATAAACGCTGCCAATGTGGTTTTTTTACTATTTTCAATCGAGTCAATCAGGTTCTGAACTGACTTTTCACCCATTTTTTCAATGCTGAGCAAGGCATCACGGTGTTCATGCAAATGATAAATATCCGCCACATTTTGCAGTAAGTTCAGGTGCAGCAAGGACTCGACCCAACGATCGCCCAAACCTTCAATATCCATGGCTTTACGTGAGACAAAATGACGAATCGCCTCAATACGTTGTGCGGCACAATACAAACCACCCGAGCAACGTGCCAGTGCCTCACCCTCAGGCATCACCACAGGTGAATCACACACTGGGCATTGTTCTGGCAAATGGACTTCCTGTGCATCTGTAGGGCGGAATTCTGGCCAGACTTTTTCCACTTTCGGAATCACATCGCCACTACGGTAAACGCTAACAGTATCGCCTAAACGCACATCTAAACGATGGATTTCACCAATATTATGCAAGGTCACATTAGATACTGTCACACCACCCACTGCGACTGGATTTAAACGCGCTACAGGGGTTAGCGTACCTGTACGACCTACTTGCCAGTCAATATTTTCAATAGTAGTTAAAGCCGCCACGGCAGGGAATTTATAAGCGGTTGCCCAACGTGGTTCACGACTTAAAAAACCCAATAGCTGTTGCTGTTTCAGCTCATTGACCTTGACCACCATGCCATCAATTTCAACGCTTAAATTCGGGCGTTCAAGGTTAATTTGTTCATAAGCGGCTTGAACTTCCTGAATGCTCTTGCAAACAAAATGACGTTCACCAATTTCAAAACCAAACTGTTCCAACCACGTTAAACTGTCTGACATGGTACTTTGCCCATGATGCGGTACACATTGCGCAATACCATAAGCATAGAATGCCAAAGGTCGCGATGCGGCAATACTCGGGTCTAACTGACGTAAACTGCCCGCTGCCGCATTACGTGGATTGGCAAAAGTTTTTTCACCTTTGGCTGTATTGGCAGCGTTAAGTTTTTCAAAGCCGAGTTTTGGCATTAGCACTTCGCCACGCACTTCCAAAAATTCAGGAATGGCAGTTGCATCCGCACTCAAGACTTTAGGCAAATTACGGATGGTTTTGACGTTGTGGGTAATATCTTCTCCAGTTTCGCCATCACCACGGGTCACACCACGCACCAATACCCCATGCTCGTACCAAAGCGAAATGGCCAGACCATCAAATTTGAGTTCAACATCGTATTCAATAGTTTGGTTAGGCAAGCGCTCTTCAACACGTCGTGCAAAGGCAAATAATTCTTCCTGATTAAAAACATTGCCTAAAGACAGCATCGGTACAGTGTGCGTCACACTGGTAAATTTCGCCAAAGGCGTACCACCGACTTTATTGGTTGGGGTATCAGGCTGCACCAAATCTGGATATTGCTGTTCTAGCGCTTTGAGCTGATGGAAAAGCTGATCATATTCACTGTCTGTAATTGTCGGTTGATCCATCACATAATAGGCATGATTGTGCTTGGCAAGCAGTTGAATCAATTGACGCATTTGCGCCACGACAGTTAAATCTACAGACATATTTTCCACCATAAAAAAGGGCGGTCTTGTTCCGCCCTTCTGTTTCTATGTAGCCGAGGCTACCATTTTGCTGACAGCATTATAAAAATGCCTGCCCTAAGTTGCAATTTATCTCAGATCACTTTGATTAATAATACTCTACGCAATTAAGCTTACACTGCGCAAAAATGCAGCATGTTAGCTATGACTTGCCTGACCCGCACGATAATCAATCGCTTGATGACGCCAGTGCTCACGTAGTTGCGGGGTAAATTCCAAATGGTTTTGGTCATAGACCGTACCATCAATTTCACGGGCAATCAGTCCCGAAATACTAACCATGGTGTCAAAAGCATTTTGCACATCACTATGCGGTAAAGCGAGAAAAAATGCCAAACCTTTAACCTGTTCAGTCGATAGCGTTTCTAAATCAAAGCCATCTGCGCCTTCATCATTAATTTGTAGCACAGAGAATAATAGCTTAGTGCCATCTTCGTTATAACGATGGAAACATGACATTTCACCAAAACGCAAACCGTATTTCATCAATACTTTTAAGGCCTTATCACCCGAAAGTATGCGACGCTCTGAGAATACATTCAGCGCAATAAAAGATTCCGCTGTGGCCAAAGCACTTTCTTCATCCATGATTTTTTGTTCATGCAAGTGCGAATCTAAAATGCTGCTTTCTTCGTTAAATTCTGAAATTTCCGCAGTTTCAATGTGTTGATTCAGGCTGTATTCATTTGATGTTTTGGCCTGTTCACTGGTGTTTGGCTCAGTTTCTGCGATTACCTGTTGAATTTCATCTGACAATGAATATTCGGTCGTGTTAGATGTGGTCGATACTGTTGCAGTGCTTGGCTCAGCGACATCGGCAGTTACTGGCGCTGTTTCAGTCGTTACCTGAGCAGTCGTTTCAGAGGCATCTTGAGCTGACACATCGGTCTGTAGATTTGCCGTAGATTGAGTCGCTTCAGTACTTTTATCTGCAGTATCATCAGAAAATGCCTGTGGTTCAGTCTTGGCAGAAACTGGGGGTTCATGAACGGCATCTGCAGTCAAAGTCGGTTCTACCCGAACTGGAGTGGCGTCGCTCTGCAATTGATCACGTACATGCCGTGGAATAATTGGTTTTTGACTATCTGCATTAAACTGCAATTCAGAGTCCAATGACGGCGCTGAATCTGCTGGTTTTTTCAGAATCATTTTTAAACCAAACGCCATGATAATAATAGCGATGACAATTCCAACGATTGTGGTGATTTCCATATTATGCCTCCGCGACTAGGCCGTATTCTGCGGCTTCTTCTAAATTTACGGTTACTAATTTTGAGGTTCCCGGTTCAGGCATGGTAACACCTAAGAGGTCGGTTGCCATCGTCATAGCAAGTTTATTATGTGTAATGTAAATGAATTGCACTTGTTCAGAAAGTTCTTTTACTAAATTACAAAAGCGCCCCACGTTAGCATCATCTAACGGTGCATCAACTTCATCGAGTACGCAAAATGGCGCTGGGTTTAAACGGAAGATTGCAAAAACCAAAGCCAAAGCTGTCAGTGCTTTTTCACCCCCTGAAAGTAAGGCCAAAGAACTGTTGCGCTTACCCGGTGGACGCGCCATCAATTTCACCCCAGATTGCCAGTCATCTTCCAAGCTCAGACTCGCTTCACCGCCATTAAAGACTTTAGGAAACAGCTCCTGCAATTCGGTATTCACCTGATCAAAAGTGTTCATAAACAGTTTACGAGTTTCCTGATCAATACTTTTCATTGCCGCCTGCAACTGAGAAACAGTATTTTCCAAGTCTTCAATTTGATGGCTTAATTCTGCAAAACGGGCAGATACTTCTTCATATTCTTCCGAAGCCGCCAAATTGACCGCACCCAATTTATCAAACTGTTGCTGCGCTTTCGCCAGTTTTTGTTGATGCGCAGCGACATCAATCTGCAAACCTGTGATGATCTCGCTGTTTAAATCTTTTAACTGTTCAGAATAATGCTGATAGTCCGACTTTGCCGATTGCCATGCCAAGCGCTTTTCTTCGAGTTTGGCACGTAATTGTTCATCTTGCTGCTGTTGCTGCTGCCGTTGCTCGGTCAGTTGCTGCTGTTTGGACTGCACACTGTTCAATTCCACTTGCCATTCCTGCCAAGTTTTTTGCAGCTTTTCAGTCTGCTGCTGCTGCTCTGAAAACTGAGTTTCTAAGGCAGGCAATTCCAACTGAACAGGATCGACAAACTTTTTGGCTTGTTCCATTTGCGCCACAATTTGTTGATATTGTGCTTTTAAGAAAGTGGCATCTTTTTCTAACAGTTCAATTTGCTGCTGAGTTTTTACCGCTTGACGACGTAACAGCTCCACTTCTTGTTGCTGCTGCTGAAACTGTTGCTGTGAACTATCCAGCTGCTCATTCAGCTGCTCGACCTGAAATTGCAAGGTTTTATACTGCGGTAAGGCTTGCTCAAGTTTAAAAGCCAAAGCATGCAAATCAATTTCCAGATCATCTTTTTGCATAGCATCTTCTTCAAGCTGCTCATCTAATTGTGCCAATTGATGCTGTAATTGCTGTTGCTGTACTGCAAAAGCCTGTGCCGCACTTTCGGCTTTCGCCATTTGCACATCTAGCGTTTGCAAGGCTTGCTGTTGCTGTTTGAGCTGTTGCTGTTGTTGCTGCAATTGCTGCTGCAACTGTTTTACCTGTTGCTGCAATTCAGGCAGTTGCTGTTCTGCTTGCTCATATTGTGGCAGTTGCAACGCCAACGCCTGTTCAATTTCATCCAAGCGAATCCGATGGCTTAATGCCCCTTGCCCTGCCTGTGCCGCTTCATCATAAAACAGCCCGATTACCCAGTCTGCTCCCACATGATAACCATCTAAACTAAGGATAGACTGCCCTGCTTGTAATTGCACTTGCAATGCCAAAGCCTGCGATAAACTTTCTGTAATTGCGACACTTTGCCACAAGCTACTTTGCGGTGAAGCAATCCAGTCACTGAGCGACTCACACCCCGAAAGCTGTATTTTTGATGTTTTTGAATCTACAGCCAAATGAATTTTTAGCTGACGTGCGCGGCTGTCCTGAAATTCAATATCTGCTTCTACCACCTGCGCAGATAACCATTTAGCCAAGAACTTTTCAATTAAATTGGCATGTGGTTTCGCCACATCTGCAAGTTGTAATACTTGCATCAACTGCACCACATCGGTTTGGGCTTTTGGACTTTGCTTAATGAGCAATTGATTGAGGTTTTTCTGTTCTGACTGCAAAATCTGAATCTCAGATTTTAAGGTCGCACACTGTGCTTTGTGCTCATTATAGTTGGTCTGCAACGTGGCGAGTTGCTGAGTGCTGTCTTGAATATTCTGTTCTAGTGTTAGCATTTCAGCCTGCAAGCGGGTCTTTTCGTCTTGCAGTTGTTGCATTCCCTCTTGCTGATCTTGCGGCTGAATTTGTGCAAACTGCTGTGTCAGGGTTTGTTTTTGCTGTTCAATACGGCTGATATTTTTGGCTAACTGCTCACTTTGCGCCTGCATGTGCACATGCTTTTGTTGTTGCTGTTCTACTTGCGCTTTGACTTGGGCATATTGTGCAGCTTGGGTTTGTTGCTGTGCTTTTAAATCCTGAAATTGCTGGCTCTGCTGCTGCGCCAAATGATCTTGCTGCTGTAGATTTGCCTGTTGGTTTTCTTGCTGATCGACCAAACTCTCTAGCTGCAATTCAATCAACTGCAAACGCTCTTTGGTTTGTGCTTTTTGTTGTTCAAGCTGCGATAAAGTCGCGGTATTTTGCTGAAACAAACTTTGTTTTTGTTCCAAAGTCATTTTCAGTTCAGCCAATTTCTTTTCTGCCTGTTGCCATTCTTGCTGTAGCGGTGTCGATTGCTGAATCAAACGCTGAAACAACTCACTGGTCGCAGTTAAGTCATGTTCCAAAGTGGTCAGCTCAGAGCGCACCAATTTAAAACTTTCCCCTAACTCATTCATACTCAGGGTGTATTCTTGCTGTAAACGTGCACTTTGTTCACACTGAAAAGACAACACTTCGACTTTAATGGTGCGAATTTCGCTCTCAAGCGCTTTGTATTGAATTGCTGTTTCTGACTGACGTTTTAAGGTTTTTAATTGCGATTTTAGTTCTGAAGCAATATCTTCCAAACGCGCCAAGTTCTGCGTGGTGTGATCCAAATGCAGCATGGTTTCACGACGACGCGCCTGATAACGTGACACGCCTGCCGCTTCTTCAATAAACACCCGCATTTCTTCAGGTTTAGCATCAACCAAACGATTAATCATGCCCTGTTCAATAATTGCATAAGAACGCGGGCCTAAACCTGTACCCAGAAAAATATCGGTGATGTCACGACGACGACACTTGGTTCCATTTAAAAAATATTCAGACTTACCATCACGGTTGACCTGCCGACGTACCGACAGTTCATTATAGGCGTTATAAGCACCGCCCAATTTGCCATAGGTATTGTCAAAACGCAGTTCCACACTGGCTACACCTACAGGTTTGCGTTTGGCAGTTCCTGTGAAAATTACATCCTGCATACTGCCGCCACGCAACTGGCGCGCACTAGATTCGCCCATCACCCAACGAATGGCGTCAATCACATTGGATTTACCACAACCATTCGGCCCCACCACAGCGGTACGGTTGGCTTTAAAATGTAAGGTCGTACTGTCGGCAAAAGATTTAAAGCCAGAAAGTTTTAAGCTGCTTAAACGCATAATGTCCCAATTAACGGCGTGAACGTCTTGCCCATGCAAGCTCGATCTGTTTCATACGGGTCAGAGATTCCAACACCAAGTTGCGCAAGTGTCGGCAAAAATCTTCCATAAATAAAGTGGCTTGTTGTGATTTTCTGCTTAAAATTGCATCACTCACCAGTTTAAATAATTCAAAAGATTCTTGTAACTCCCGACGCGAAGTATTTAAGGTCAAAAAGTAACTGCGTCTTAACGATGGCAATAACTCTTGATAGAACTTCATTAAATATAAATTTCCCACCATATCAGGCTGCCGTGCCAGATATTGAAAAATTAAATCATAAAACTTTTCAGTATTGCCCAAGCGACATTGCTCTGCCAGTTGCAGCAAAAGTTGTTGTAAGGCTTCAGCTTCATGCATTCGCCACGTGTCCGCAATACGCTGCACAATATAACCCAATAACAAACTGCTGCTGTCAAACAAAGCTCGGACTTGCTGTGCCGACATTTCCGACACAATTGCACCACGACGTGGAAAAATTTCAATCAGATGAGTACGTTGCAATAACAACAGCGCTTCACGTACCGAACCACGACTCACGTCCAGTTCTTTGGCGATGCGCAATTCCTGAATATGCTCACCTTCAACCAAATCACCGCTAATAATCTGTTCTGCGATGTGTCGGGCAATTTGTTCCGATAAACTTTCTGATTCTTGTTGTTGCATACTGTTCCTATCTTGTTTTTATAAGATGCAGTGATGAAAATTCGGAGCTACTCTCATTTAAGACATCTCAGGATCATCCTTCGACTGCAAGCATAGCTCCGATACAAGCATCTTTCTTTTTACTGCGAAACAGATCACAACGCCATGACATTGTCCGACAATTTCATGGCGCTAGAGCCAATTTTACATGGCTTAAAACAAAGAAAATAGCGACTCAACTTAGAAAAATACTCGCATACCCTGATATACAAAATAACAGCCAACGGTGGTCAGCAAGCAGGCAAAACATTTTTTCAACATCGCTGGCGATAACAAATGTGCCACTTTCGCACCAACTTTGGCAGTAATAAAGCTCATCACACTAATGCCTATAAATGCATAAATGTGGATATAACCAATGGTATTGGGTACTGCAACTTCGGCTTGCTTACCAAACCACATAAAGCCTAATGCGCCCGCCACCGCAATTGGCAAACCACAAGCGGCTGAGGTTGCTACCGCTTTTTGCATGACCACGCCGTAACGGTTTAAGTACGGCACTGTTAAACTGCCACCGCCAATCCCAAAAATTGCAGAGGCAATGCCAATCCCACCGCCCGCCATGACTTGCTTTGCAGTTGAAGGCAAATGATGTGAAGGATCAACCGCAATATTTGCGCCTCTAAACATCTTAAAAGCCACCCACAGTGCAAAACCGCCAATTAATAATTGTAAGCCTTGCCCCGAAAGGAAATCGGCAATACCTGCACCAACAAATGCACCCACAATTAAACCAGGCGCAAGATTACGAAATACAGGCCACATCACCGCACCTTTTTTATGGTGTGCCGTAACTGAGCTGATCGAAGTTACAATAATGGTTGCCAATGATGTCCCCACCGCCATGTGCATTAACACCGATGGGTCATAATTGAGTTGAGTGAACACAATATATAAAATTGGCACAATAATTAAGCCGCCGCCCACGCCAAACAGCCCTGCTGCAAATCCAGCAATTGCACCAATCAATAAATATATGATTAACTCCATAAATATATTCCACTATTTGTAAATTCGTATGGATGTAGAAACCCGACAACTGCAACAACAACTCACAGAAGCAGGACAGCTTCCAGAAGTACTCATCCTGAAGCCGATTACCACTTCCACCAATGATGATGTACGGGAAATTGCACAAAAAGGTGTGCAGAGTGTCTTGGTATGCAGTACCAGACAAACGCATGGTCGAGGACAACGTCAACGGCAATGGGTATCACCCGAAGGGAACATCTATTTAAGCACATTGCTAAATTTACGAACACCTGTAAATGGGCGTTTGGCTTTAGAAATTGCGTTAAATATCTTGCAAATGCCGAGTCTACAGGCGCTGAATCTACAAGTAAAATGGCCAAATGACTTATACAGCCCGCAAGGCAAATGGGGCGGCATCTTAATTGAGCCAATTTCTGCACAGCAAGTCATTGTTGGGGTTGGGCTTAATCTTGCACCTGTCAGCTCAGCAGTTATTGATCAAAAAACCACATCTTTAACCGAACTGGGTTTGGTATCTATTGATCGTGTGCGCCTGATCGCAGAGCTTTATCTTGCCATTCAACAAGCCTGCGACTGGTTTAATCACGATTGCTATAATTTGGCATCTCGCTTCAATCATCATGCCGCATTTATGCAACAACAAGTTGAATTTGAACATTTTAAAGGTACTTGTCAGGGTACTTTTTTAGGCATTCAGGATGATGGCGCAGTGCAAATTGAAACGGCACAAGGGCTTGAAGTTTTTTATCAGGGACGTTTACGCCCTATCGATCATGCCGAGTCATCTTCATGAAAAATTTATGGCTAGATATTGGTAACACCCGCCTGAAATATTGGGTCACAGAACAAAACCGCATCATCGAACATGAAGCAGAATTGCATTTGCAATCTCCTGCCGATTTGTTGCTGGGTTTGATTCAACACTTTAAAAGTCTGAATGTGCATAAAGTAGGCGTGTCATCGGTACAAGATCAGAAGAATAATCAACGCATTCACTTGATTTTAAAAACCCTGAATGTGCCTGTGATTTATGCCAAAGTGCATGCAGATTATGCAGGTTTGCATTGTGAATATGATATTCAACAACTGGGGATAGATCGCTGGCTGCAAGTGCTTGCCGTGGCAAATGACCCACAAGAAAATTATTGTGTCATTAGTTGTGGTACGGCGCTGACTATTGATTTGGCGGATGGACTGACGCATTTAGGCGGCTATATTTTACCGAACTTATATTTGCAACGTGATGCACTGATTCAAAACACCAAAGGCATTAAAATTCCCGATGCTGCATTTGATGAACTCACCCCAGGACGCAGCACCATTGATGCTGTTCATCATGGTATTTTACTCGGCTTGCTCAGCACCATTGAGCATGTAATTCGACAGTCACCACGTAAACTGATTTTAACGGGTGGCGATGCACCGCTGTTTGCCAAATTCTTGCAGCAATATCAACCGCAAGTCGAGCAAGATTTATTGCTCAAAGGTTTGCAGCGTTATATTCAATATGCAACCCATGAAGTGCACTAAAAACCAAACATTGCTCCATCTACGCTGATAAATCTTTCGGTGTAGCTGTCATCTACGAATAAAGAACAACAAAAAAGCAGGCGCATTTTTATGCGCCTGCTTTTTTAACACTTTGATTCTAAGATGTTTTTAACAATTATTTCTTGGTTGGGTCGTTGCCACCAAACAATGGCCCCATACCGCCGCCACTGAATTGCTTTTGTAAACCGCCCAGTGAACGCATCATTTTTGCCATGCCCGATGGATTGGCAAATTTTTTCATCATTTTTGCCATTTGTGCATGTTGCTTGATCAACTTATTCACTTCTGACACATCCATACCACAACCCGCAGCAATACGTTTTTTACGGCTTGGATTCATCAGGTCTGGGTTACGACGCTCTTTGATGGTCATCGACTGGATAATCGCTTCCATCTTTTTCACTTGCTTTTCAGGATTGGCTTGCGCAATTGCATCTTGAATACCTGAGTTGCTCATGCCAGGCAACTTGTCTAAGAAGCCCATCATGCCGCCCATTTTATTCATTTGTTCAAACTGCATCAGCATATCTTCAAAGTTGAAGCTGCCGCCTTTTTGCAGTTTTTTCGCCATTTTTTCGGCTTTTTCTTTGTCGATTTTACGTTCAACTTCTTCGACCAAAGACAGCACGTCACCCATGCCCAAAATACGTTGTGCAACACGTTCTGGGTGGAATGGCTCTAGGGCATCGAGTTTTTCACCCATCCCCAAGAATTTAATTGGTTTACCCGTAATCGCACGAACTGAAAGTGCTGCACCACCGCGCGCATCACCATCAGTTTTAGTAAGGATTACACCTGTTAATGGCAAGGCATCATTAAAGGCTTTGGCTGTATTTGCCGCATCCTGACCCGTCATGGCATCGACCACGAACAAGGTTTCAGTCGGTTTAATCGCTGAATGTAATGCCTTGATTTCATCCATCATGTCATCATCGACGTGCAAACGACCTGCAGTATCGACAATTAACACATCAGCAAACTGAATTTTTGCCTGTTCGATGGCACGGTTGGCAATATCGACAGGGTTTTCATTGGCATTTGAGTCAAAGAAAATTGCGCCAACTTCGCCTGCAACCGTTTGTAGCTGTTTAATTGCCGCAGGACGGTAAACGTCGGCAGACACCATCGCCACTTTTTTCTTTTGACGTTCTTGTAAGAAACGTGCCAATTTTGCTGCAGTGGTGGTTTTACCCGCACCCTGCAAACCTGCCAATAACACCACAACCGGTGGCTTGGCAGCAAGGTCAAGGCTTTCATTGGCCTCGCCCATCATTTTTGTGAGTTCGTCATAGACAATTTTGACGAACGCCTGACCAGGGGATAACTGAGTCATCACTTCCTGACCCAATGCCTCTTCCTTAACTTTCGCGATGAATTCACGAGTTACAGGTAACGCCACATCGGCTTCAAGAAGTGCCATACGTACTTCACGTAACGTATCTTTAATATTGTCTTCGGTTAGCTGCCCTGAGCCAGTAACATTTCTTAAACTCTGCGTGAGTCGTTCTGTTAAGGTATCAAACATTGCAAATTCCGCTTAAAATAGCCATTAGCAAAAAAATGTTTCTTTAAAATAGAAAATTTATGCACAAGATGCTATAGGATACTGTAGTTCGCATCGAATTTATATAAATGAATATTCATCATCCTGAAAAAGGTTTGACATGATCAGTCTCCCCTTGGTTTATACGATTTTAGCATTAATCGCTTATACCAGTTCTTTTTGGTATTTATTTTCACATTTAATGTCTAAACGTGCGCCAAATCACTGGTTTATTCGTTTTCTGCTCAGTTTAGGCTTATTGCTGCATGCTGCCGTGTTGTATAACGATATGTGGACACCGATGGGTGTCAACTACAACGTGTTTAACCTGATGTCATTTACTGCAGGTTTAATGTTGTTATTGAGCTTGCTGTTCAGTAGTTACCGCCCTGTAATTGCGCTGAACCTGATTGGTATTCCTGTGGCTGCCGCAGGTTTAATCGCTGGTTTTTCATTCAGTCAGCACAATTTATTTATTCATAAAAATTCGATTGGCTTAGATATTCATATTATTTTGTCGCTGGCAGCCTATGCCGTATTGTTGATGGCGACCATTCATGCCGTGTTAATGTGGTTTCAAAACCGCGAACTCAAAAACAAACAAAAGCGTCGAGTTTGGGTAAATTTGCTGCCGTCTTTGCAAGATATGGAATCTTTGCTATTTGACATGTTGATTGCAGGCTTTGCTTTACTCACAGCCGCACTAGGCTTTGGTTTCTTTACGATAGAACATTTCTTTGCACAGCATTTAGCGCATAAAACTGCCTTTAGTATAATTTCTTGGTTTGTCTATGGGGCATTGTTACTTGGACGTTATAAGTTTGGCTGGCGTGGCCAAAAAGCGATTCGCTTTACCATTATTGGTTTCTTTTTATTGGCGCTCGGTTTTATTGGTTCTAAATTTGTGTTGGAAATGATTTTGGGCAAGTAAGATATTTTTGTTTGACCTATTCAACATGTTGGATGATCAATTATTTAAGAGCCTAGTTGAGGGGGAATAAGCAGTTTAAATTAAATTGATATTTTTTTAAATTTAGAGCCCCCAACAAGTGAAGTACAATCATTATTATAGTAAGTTGATATAAATAAGTTTTTTATACTCACTTATATTTTAATAGGGTCTGTTGACATTTCATAAAGGCAGCCAGAGATAAATACAAGCTTAGGAGAGTTCATGATTAACTTTGAAAGCAAATTAGAGGTATTAAGTTCAAAGCTTAAAAATTTATCCGAATCAGAAAAGGAGTGTTTACAAGATTTAAGCTTTCCATTTATCCCTAATTTCGATGAGGACTTTAATTCATCACAAAATAGAATTTTATTGGTAGGACAAGAAACTAAAGGTTGGCAGGGTAAACTAAATAAGTTTTTAGAACCAGAGTTAGATATAAAAGGTATTATTCAAAAGAGTAAGAATCGTCATATAGAGCTTTATACAGGAACAGCAGGTCAGAGTAGTTTTCTTCAGTTTATGAAACTAATTAAAACAAACAATAACAATGAATATGTTCAGTGGCTAAACTTCTATTTATTCGATTATAAAAAGAAATCCTTTAATGAGTTTAGTAAAATTACTGCGTATAAAAATGTATATGAAGAGCTGAGAAGAATGTCTATTCAGAATTTAGCTGATCAGATTTTAGAATTAAAACCTAAAGTTATTTTCTTTGTAGGGCAATATCACAACAATTTTCCTAAGCTAGAAGAATCTTTAAATCTATCTTCTAATGAAAAAATCATTCTAAAAAAATCCATTAATAAACTTACTATAAAGATATGGAATAATGAGATATTAGTATTTCGAACACCTCACCCAGCACATTTTTCATCAGTATCACAAGAAGCAAGAAAAGCAGCTCTCTGTTATTTACGCTTATTCAATAAAAGTGAAAATATTTTAGAGTTTAAAGACAAGCTGTTTTCAATTTAAAAAGAGGATAATAAGTGAAAATAGGGATCTTTTGGTACTGGAATAATCAAGTAATTGGGGTTGCTCATAACTTTAGCTTTGGTGAGGCAGACTCAATAGGGTTGATTGATAGCCCATATACACATGTTGACTATTGGAATATATTACGGAAAAAGCACTTTGAGCTACAAAACTATGAATATGAAAAAATTCCAAGAGGTCGAGTAATTTTTGATACAAACAAAGGGAAAACTATTATTTACCTAGACAAAAGTTTGTTATACAAAGCAAAAATGCAAAAAATCTATGATTTTTTTGATACAAATATTGAAAATTCCATATTAAAAAAAGATCCACATTACCGAATTTAATACCATAGACTGTTAGATCGATAAACTTTTTCTAAAATAAACATATACACTTATTAATTGGTGGAAAGTTTGCGAAAACGTCTAAAAAATTATAATATTGAAGAAGTTTAAAATCGTCAAAAAAGTATCTGAGTAAGTTTTATCTATACCGTTTAGCCGTGAGTCGCTTTATCACTGAATTCGGTGACCACCTAAGCAATCACCTTTACTTTTAATGAAAAGCAATTACACAAAATTATTTACACTCTCGTTATTTCCATATCAAATAAACAGCTTAAATACCAGAACCTTAGCTACAACCACTTCAATTCAAAACCCTTTTCCTAGACAACCCACAGAAAAAAACGTATAACTCCACTTTTGTTTGAACTGGCAGCATTTTGTGAAACTGATTCTTGCACCCATGGAAGGCTTAACCGACCCCATCATGCGTGATGTACTCACGTCTGTCGGCAGTTTTGACTGGTGCGTGACAGAGTTTATTCGGGTCACAGACAGCATTCTGCCAGACCATATCTACCACACTTATTGCCCTGAACTACTTACCAACGGCAAAACTGCTGCAGGTACGCCTGTGCATGTTCAGTTTTTGGGGAATAATCCTGAAATGTTAGCCGCCAATGCAGCCAAAGTTGCGGCTATGGGCGTACCTGCAATTGATATGAACTTTGGCTGTCCTGCCAAAACAGTCAATCGGCATCGTGGCGGTTCAGTTTTACTCGATGAACCCGAAGTGGTGTATGAACTGGTTAAAGCGGTGCGCGATGCCGTTCCTGCTCATATTCCAGTTTCCGCCAAAATGCGTCTAGGCTATATGGATCGGAACTTCATGCTAGAAAATGCGCATGCCATTGAAGATGCAGGCGCAGCATGGGTTACAGTGCATGCACGTACCAAAGCCGATGGCTATACCCCTCCTGCATTTTGGGATCAGCTACGCCCTATTCGTGAAGCATTGAAGATTAATGTCATTGCCAATGGTGAAATTTGGAACAATGCCGATGCCAAACAATGCCAGTTAGAATCGGGCTGTGAAGATTTGATGATTGGCCGCGGTGCAGTCACCACTCCAGATTTGACCCAATGTATTCGTCAAAATTCAGACCTGCCTTTGCTGAGTTGGCAAGATTTGCTGCAACTGCAAATTCGCTTTATTCACGGCCCTGCCAAAACTGAAATTGGCATGCTAGGACGTTATAAACAATGGCTCGGTATGATGTCGAAACATTACCCCGAAGCCAAAGCTTTATGGGATGAAATCAAGCGTCTGAAAAAGTTGGATGAAATCATTGAAAAATTAGTCGCACACGCGACTTAAACAGTGCATCCAGCGAGCTCCAGATTTATCTAAAAAATTTCAGTTTTTTTAGGGTCTGCTCAGTTTTAGCCTACAGCACAAGCCATTTATGAAATGTCAACAGACCCTAGTGAATGTCATTTATTCAACCTTGCTGACAAAGCTTGGCATTTCCCATGCACTGCCTGCAAAACCTTTGCATTGTCCTGCATCGAATTGATAGCTTTTGACAAACTGCTGACCATTCCACGCCCACTCAATTTGACTGAAACAATCGCCAATTCCACGCCCTTTTTGATAGGCAAAAATCTGTCCATTGCTAAATTCTGAAGCAGAATCAGTTACAAATTGCTGTATCTTTTGCAGTTTTTTATCCATAACCCAATAAGCCACACCCCAATTATAAGCCCCTCGCCAACAGCTTGCCTCAACCAACACGCTATCTTGATTTAAGGGATAAGTATGAATCTGCTGTTCTGCTTGTTCAGGTTCAAACAGCATATAACAATCTTCACGATCTACAGTTTTTTGTAAAATTGGATATAACTTTTCTGCACTGGCCGCGGTAAGCACCTGTGCCTTGGCGGTTCGGTGTTGAGGCTGCATGAGAATGTTAATTTTAGGCATCGCTTGCGCTTTTAAGACCTGCGTGGATGCTTGATTGCCTTTTGCCAATATTGCGGAGTCTGTACCCACACGTTTTTGAAATTCATCCATTTTTAGCAACACTGCACTCATGCCTGCATCAGACAATTTCCAGCGTTGTTGACCATGTTTTAACTCGATCACGACATGCTGACGCGCCTGTGCCAACAGCTTTTGCACACTGGCAGCAGATAAATTGGCGATACTTTCATGAAAGTTTAATTGCTGCAAAGCGCGTTCATTTAAAAATAAAGTGGCTTGAGCAATATCCTCTTGAATTTGCAATTGTCCTTGTACAGCAGTCTTTGCACCTGCTTGACGGGTCAATAACATACTGATCGGTTGTTCAAAATCATCATCGGCTTGGTAGCCTGCAGCACGGCAAGTTCCTGTATTATCACAGGCCAACTCCCAATCTTGATGCTGAAAATACAGTCCTTGCAAAGCAGTCGACTGGCTTGCAGCAATCATTTTTTCAGCAGTGATGGGTGCTGAAAAAATATTTACGCTACCCAACAAACCACCGATCGCCAGTAATATTTTTAGATTGCATTTGAAATTCATAATCTTCGCAACTCCTGAAATTGTCATCTGTGATTCAACGGCTTAATCAAGGCTAGATTTAACACCTTGCCTACTTAGCTCAATAAAAAAGCACGCCAGAGCATGCTTTTCTAATGCAATTTAACATCAAGATTTAATGCAAAAGATACGATTCCTGCGTTAAATCCTTGACCGTGGTGCTTGCGCCATTGGTTTTCACCGACTCAATGCCTTTGTCACGTGATTGTTCAGAAGTATAGAGCTGACTCGTACCAATAATCTGATGGTTGGCAGCTTTTAAATTAAAATACGGCTTATCATTCTTAGATGTCAGTCGATCATAACGCCCATCATCCTGACTGTTCTTTTGTACCGAAGCGATGCCATTTTTTGCCGATGCTTTCGCCTTATACTGTTCACTGGTTAAGATAATTTCGCCATTCCCAGCTTTAAGTACAAAGCGGTACTGACCATTGCTTGCTTGTGAAATCTCAAACCATCCTGACATACTTGCCCCCAGTTTTCTTATGAGTGGTGAAGTGTGTTGTTGAATGATGCTAGGCTTTAAACTGCCTAAAAATTATTCTTTTCACTTAAAATATAAAGGACTTAGGCACAAGAAAACAGTATTAATTTTGTACACTCTTAAAGTTATTGTTGCTCAATTTGAATACTAAAATACTTTTATAAACTCCATAAAAAAGCGCAGGCAACTCAAGTCGCCTGCGCTGTTGAAATCTGCTTAAACTTAAGCTTTTTTCACATATTCAGATTTTAATTTCATAGCCCCCATGCCATCAATCTTACAATCAATGTCATGACCATCTGCTGCATCTGGAATTAAGCGAATATTTTTCACTTTCGTTCCCACTTTTACAGCAGCCGAAGAACCTTTAATCTTCAGGTCTTTAATCACAGTCACCGTGTCGCCATCTGCCAACACGTTGCCGTTTGCATCTTTAATCACAGCAGCAGTTTCTTCTAGCTGTTCCCCTTCTTTCCACTCATGTGAGCATTCAGGACAAATCAGTAGGTCGCCATCTTGGTAAGTGTATTCTGATTGGCATTTTGGGCAATTTGGCAAAGACATAAAAAACCTCAAAAACTATATTATAGCATTTTTTACTGAATTTTCATAAACTTAAAATCCTTATAAAGCACAAGGATAATCAAATAAAACTCTTTAATTGGACTGTGCTAAGCGTTGCAGCATCACGCGTTTTAATACCACTACATGATTGTGCTGCTCATCTTTAGCTGCTGTGACCAGAGTGATTTTTTGCTGCTGTGCCAGTTCACACAACGCCTGTAAAGCCTCTTCTTGCTCTGCTAATTCAGCTATATAACGCTGCTGAAACTCATCCCAATGTTGTTCAGGGTTTTGATGATACCATTTGCGCAATTCAGTCGAAGGCGTAATTTCTTTGGGCCATAAGTCAATACGAGCACGTTCTTTGCTCACACCTCGCGGCCATAAACGATCAACCAACACTCGTGTCCCATCTGCCTGAGTCGCTTCAAGATAAGCGCGTTTCATTGCAATATCCATATTTGCACCTCTGCATCTTTTATGACGACGTCATCAGCGCCAAAGTTTTAGGCAGCAGATTATGTATCACAAATAAAAAAGCATGTGATCAACACATGCTTTTAAGATACCCGATTTAATCTTCGTAATCGTCTTCGTCTTCATCATCGTAGACGTAAGCCATACAGCCCCAGCCATCGTATTCACCGCCATGTTCTGCAGCAATTTTGCTAAACCATTGCTCTAAATCGACAATGTCTGAATACTCTGGTTCCATGTAAACATAAATGGTGATGATCCATTCAACTGCGTCAGATTCTTCATCTTGGAATAATGAAATTTTTTGTTCTTCGGCCAACAAATACAAAGCACATTTTTCAGCTTGTTCTTGTGTGGTAAAAGCGATGGAGTACTCAATCTCATGTGGCTCTGTCAGGTCATCCCCATCTTCATGCATTTGCCAAAGTACATTGCCATTATCATCATCAGGGAATTGTTCATAGTCACGTGTCATGCGAATATCCTTGTTATCTTTTTAGCCAATATATATCTGGCAAGTGACAAAATAGTGAATTCAACATAGCACAAATTTGCCCGAAGGACTCAATTTTCATCTCGTTTTACACTGACTTTAGTCTGAATTACCCAGAAGATTGCTTTTACATGACACTGCAATTGCTCTAAGCATTTGCAGCCAGTTTAATTTGTGGCATCTGACAAGAGCTTTCCTGTTTAAATGCCAACAGCAAAGCGGCAAACTTTAATTCTTCTTGTCGGAGTGTCAAATAAGAGTCTAGAACTTTTGCGTGTCCAAATGCAGCCGCATAATGATTGAGCAAAGTAAAATCATCCTGCAAAGCTTGAAGCGATTCAGCCAAATTATGTTCAGTCAGCTGCGCCAAATATAAATCTGCTTTACTATTAAATGCTTGAGCCAGCAAAGTCACTGCCGCTAGACGGCGTTGCTCATCGACAAAAGCACAATGCGCAACTTCTTGATTTTTGACCGCATCTTGAATCTTGTGTCGTACTTGCTGCAGGTGTTGTGCTGCATCACTATAGCCATAACCTTCAATCAGATCATCCAATAGCTGCTGTGCAGGCAACTGAAAAGCAGGCGTATGATGTTCAATTTTATGATACAGCGCGGTCATAATCTGTTCGAGTTGCTGACGTTCTTCAACCAAGTTATAAAAAGCACCCAATTGATCTTGTGCTGTTTTAAGCGTTTTGGCTTTGGTTTTTTGCTCATGCTCGGCTAAAAAATCTCGAACTTTTTCAACTTGTTGCTTGCACTGCTCCCGCGTATTTTCCGCTTCGGATTTAATCATTTCTACAAACATTTCTACTTGTTGGCGACGTTCTAATACATATTGCTCAACGTCTAAAATATGTTGATAGTGCTGCAAGGTTTCTAAACGACCTTTTAAACTGCCTATTTCGATGCGTAGCACAGTCAGCTGATGCTCTAATTCATTACTTTCCAACTCATCGGACGCTAAATTGGAGCGAGTGCGGTCTAAATTACTTTGTAAAGATTGAATGCTGGCAGACAACTCACGGCGGCGCTGAGATTGCCAAAAAATAATCACCACCAAAACAATAATGATTGCACCCAATATATACAGCATATAACTTCTCCCACCGCATTGGTCTGCCATATTTTAAAAAGTCATCTTCAGTTTTAAAGACGCTTTCTAACCCGCTTTGACAGCCCACCACACTCAAAAACACAAAATTTTAAAACAGCGAGTTATTCACTTCCTTCATTTATGCCAAGGCAAATGAATAACGATAGCTCTAAAGATACGTTAGCGAGTTAGCGGCACGAAGACTATCCCAATTTTTGAGTATTTTCACAAAAAAATTGAAAAATATTCGCCTGTTAGAAAAATTGAATCCCAAAATCTCTAAAAAGGAAGCTGTGCTCGAATTGCAACAGGAACTTGGCTTAAAGGTTGCGTGAAAGCCAAATAACTGGCATGCAGCGCCATCCGACCTAAAGTGCTTTTTTTCGGTTCAGGATGATATAACTTATCGCCTGTAATGGGATGTCCAATATATTGCATGTGTACTCGTAACTGATGTGAGCGCCCTGTAATCGGGGTGAGCAATACACGGGTAATATCTTCAACCGCACAATATTCCAAAGCCTGATACAGCGTTTGCGCAGGCTTGCCTAAATCGAAATGCACAATTTGGCGTGGACGGTTTTCCCAATCGGTAATTAAAGGCACATCGACACTGCCCTCACCTTCAAGTTTGCCTTGAATTAAAGCAATGTAGTTTTTTTCTACTGTTCGCGCCTGAAACATTTTACTCAATGCGACTTCTGCATCACGATGCTTGGCAAACATGAGAATACCTGAGGTCGCCATATCTAAACGATGGGCAATTTTTGCCTGAGGATAATCTGCGAGTACTCTTAAATATGCGCTGTCCTGATGTTCGGGCAAACGCCCAGGCACCGACAATAAACCTGCGGGCTTATCAATCACCAATAAATCGTCATCTTCATAGACAATCACTAAGGGTTCTTGTGGAGGTGCATAAATAAAGTTGTCGTTTAAAGCCATGAACATACAGCATGCAAAGCGGTGCGGGCAAAATATCAAGCACAGCCCAAACTGTCAATTCAGTCGGGCGATGTACTTTTTAGTGTAAAGATTTAGATTTTAAATTGGCTGAGTCTGCCAAGCTTAATCTGTCAAACTTAGTCTGCGAAACTTAGTCTGCCAAACTTAGTCTGCTAAATAGTATTCCACCGTAGACACCACACGTACTTTTTTCAAATATGGCGTGTTGCTGTCACGGTCTTCAATACTAAATACGCCCTGATTGGCCGATTTAATTTTGCCTAAACGACTGTCAGAATCTGCAGCAAATTTTTCTGCAACACTGCGGGCATTTTGTGTGGCTTGCTCAATCATGGCAGGTTTGATGTCATTTAGTTGCGTATATAAATATTCGGTGCGTTGCCCGTAATCCTCACCGCCAAAGGCAATACCATTCTTGCCTAAATCAACCAGACGACTTTGCGCACTTCGGACTTTATCTATACTTTTGGTATACACCGTAATGGTTTGATGCGCAGTATAACGCAAGGCAACATTACCATCTCCACCATATTGCTGGGCGTATTTATCGGTAATCACGGGTGCAGCAATGGTAATTTCTTCCGCAGCAAAACCTTCATTTTTCAAAAAGTTTTGAATTTGTGCAGTCTGGCTTTGCATGGTGTCATATAAAGCAGCCAAATCTTGACTGGCTGCGCTAAAACGAATGGGCCACACGGCTACATTGGCTTTGACTTCACGCTCAGACAAGCCTTTGACCGAAACCACACGCTCATATTGTTTAATTTTCAGTGCGCTGTTGCCCAAAATCCAGCCTGCTAGCACCATCCCCAAACAAATCAGCCCACCTAAAATCAGTGCGGGTTTTAATTGATTCATGTTTGTAAACTCCTTGAATTGTGGTCTTTCAGCCTTGCTGTGACAACATCTTGTATTTTAAACGTGCTTTAAAACTGTGGTATTTAAGGTCGCATCATATACAGCGCAATGAGCGGTGCAATATTGAACAGCAATACCCCTATTTTATAAACTACCATGCCACCATAATGAATCGCATCAAAACTTGCATCGGAGAGTTTGAACCATTTGCCATGTAACTGCCGAAGCCAGTCATGGGCAAATATCAACACAACAAACCACAGCATTAAAATAGCGTAATTAATTAGGGCGCAAGTCAGTAAAAATCGACACCAAAAATCGTAATCAACACTCATATCACACCTGTTTAGATGCAGATCACAAGCTCAATTTAGCAGATTTAGATAAGTGACTTGATGGGAGTTTTGTAGCGAATATTTAAAAGAGATTTAAATTTAAACTGATATTTTATTTAGATTTTTATAATTTTATGGCTGTTATTTTAAGTTGTTATTTGTTTTGAAAATTCTTGAGGGTGTTAGGGAAAACAACTGTGGTTTACTTCAACTATCATGCTGGATAAGCCATGATCTTATAGCCTATAAACTTTTAATCTATAGCGTCCTAAGCCGAATCGAGACCTTTTGGGTAAGTACTACACGCGCGTTGTACGCAACTGGCAGCAATCTACTCTTTTCGATCCCCATCACACCCTTGAGATATATAGTAGTAATTTGAGCTTGGGATTGTTTCCCCAAAATGATTTAATTTTTATATTTTTTTGAATTTTTTATTACATTTTTAACAATATTTTAAAATATTTCCCAAATAGGCAATTTTTATGCGTTTAAACCATCAAATAAAGCAGAAATATTGAATTTATTACCACATATTTTATGAAATGGTTTCAAACTGCTCCTGCAAGGCTTATACCGAAGATTCTGCGACTTTCTTTTTGCCACGAATCCATCGAATAGCCCAAATTAAAGCAATGACCACCACAAACACCACTAACACAGGCACAATTAAAGACAATACCGAAAGTACTGCTGCACCAATCCACTCTCCTGTAGAAACGATAGGATTCGCAACTCCACCTGTAGTTGCAGTCGATACCCCACGTACCGCAACCGTGCTCATTTGCACTACACCCGCTGTACCTCCACCCACAATAATTGCCGAAGCCCAACTGGCAAATTGCGACATTTCGCCACTGCTTACTGCCATAGTGGTGAGTGTTCCTGCAATCATGGCAGCAGGTGTGGCAACGGTGTCGAGCAAATTATCGACCCACGGCACATAATACGCAGCAATTTCACTGATTGTTGCCACGGTCAAAGCTAGACAAACAGCAGGCATCGCCAACCATTCAAAACCTTTCAAGGGTTCAAACCAACCCATGAGCGCCGCAACACTCATGACCATCAAAGGCACAAAAACCCGAAAACCACTGGCAGCACTTAGCCCAATGCCGACACATAAACCGAGTATTGTTTCCATGTTGTACCTCATTGCCTTGGGTTTTCTATGGCTAAAATAGCAAAAAGCCCCATCGGGTGATAGGGCTTTAGATTAAAACAGGATCTGCTGTTTTATGTCGTGTAGCTTAGGCAACCTTGTTGTTATATTGGGTGCCATGGCATTTGGTACACGGTGGTAGACGGTCTGTACCAATTTCTAAGTAAACGCGATGCCCGCATTGGACACAAAAATAGAAGCCTGTTCCTGGTTTATCACCTGCAGTTACCATCTTTGTTCTCCGTGTGGTTTAGAAATGGTCAATCCAGTATATCTATTCTGTGATGATTGTCTATTGTCCATTTTGACGGGTGATGAGGGCAGTTGGGCGAAGGATGATTTTTATAAAAAATCTAACTCAATTACAAAGGATTAGATACCCAGTTTTCGACTTTTAATCCATCGACACGAGTAAATTCTTTTTCGTTATTGGTGACCATGACCCAATGATTTGCACGTGCATGTGCTGCTAACCATAAGTCATTTGCGCCAATGATCTGCCCCTTAGATGCAAAGTTCTGGCGTATTTCTGCATAATGGTGTGCAACATTTTCATCCAATTCAACCACTTGAATCATTGATGTTAATTCATCTATGACTTTTAAAGCCTTTTCTTTATGTTGACTTTTTTCTGCACCAAAACGTAATTCTCCCAACGTAATGACAGAAATTAATATATTTCGATGCGGAAGATGTTTTTCAAAATACTGACGCACAATTTCAGGTTGGTATTTAATAATGTAAATACAAATATTTGTATCTAATAAATATTGTACTTGCATTAGAACATTTCCCGTTCTTGAGGCGGCAGATCTTCTCTTTCATCTGCATAAAAGTCATTTGGCATTTGGGATAACGCTTTAAATAACCGATCTACCGTGACTGGTTTTTCACGAAGAATCACTTCATCACCACGACGAAAGATTTCAACTTCTTTGCCTTCAAAGCGAAATTCTTTAGGCAATCGAATGGCTTGACTTCGTCCTGTCATAAAAACTTTTGCGGTAGTCATTGGGCTACTCCATCGTTTTTGATACATATCTTATGATAGGTATTTATTGGGTGTTTTTCAACCAAATAAACTTCTACTTTTAAATTTTATTGTTTTTGATAACTGCTGATTTTTTGAATGAAAGATACTTTTTAGAAAATTAAGTTAGGTTTACAAGGAGTTTGCTGTTTAATTCACAATATATTCATCTTCCAAAAAAAAAAGACCTCACTTAACAATGAGGTCTTTTCTCAACAATAATCATTCTCTAACATTTCTTTAAAGAAGAAAAATTAAAGAAGATTCTTAAAACATCATCAAGCCACATTCCCTTCCAAGAAATCCTGCGCAAAGCGTTGCAATACACCGCCCGCCTCATACACAGATACTTCTTCTTCGGTATCTAAACGACAAGTTACTGGCACTTCAATTGTTTGGTTTTTACCATCATCCGTTGAACGCTCAATCACCAAAGTCAAAGTCGAACGTGGCGCAATATTACCAATCACGCTATAAAGTTCCGTACCATCCAAACCTAAAGTTTTACGGTTAACACCCGCTTTAAACTCAAGTGGCAATACGCCCATACCCACCAAGTTGGTACGGTGAATACGCTCAAAACCTTCAGCCACAATCGCTTCCACACCCGCAAGACGCACGCCTTTTGCAGCCCAGTCACGGCTTGAACCCTGACCATAATCTGCACCCGCAATAATAATTAACGGCTGCTTACGGTTCATATAAGTTTCAATCGCTTCCCACATACGCATTACTTCGCCTTCTGGCTCAACACGCGCTTTAGAACCTTGCTTAATTGTGCCGTCTGAACGTACCACCATTTCATTAAACAATTTCGGATTCGCCAAAGTTGCACGCTGTGCAGTCAAATGATCACCGCGATGCGTTGCATAAGAGTTGAAATCTTCTTCTGGCAAGCCCATTTTTGCCAAATATTCCCCTGCTGCCGAGTCTAAAATAATCGCATTCGATGGAGATAAATGGTCTGTGGTGATGTTATCGCCCAAAATTGCCAACGGACGCATATTGGCTAAAGTACGTGGCGCAGCCAATGCACCTTCCCAATATGGTGGACGGCGGATATAAGTACTTTGTGGACGCCAGTCGTAGAGTGGACTTTCAGATTTTTCCGACTCTCCCAAATCGAACATTGGAATGTACACTTGGCGGAATTGTTCAGGTTTAACCGATTCTTTCACCAAAGCATCAATTTCAGCATCAGATGGCCAAATATCTTTCAGATAAATCGGGTTACCATTTTGATCTGTGCCCAAAGCATCTTTTTCGATGTCAAAACGAATCGTTCCTGCAATCGCATAAGCCACAACCAACGGTGGCGATGCCAAAAATGCTTGTTTCGCATACGGATGGATACGACCATCAAAGTTACGGTTACCCGACAGCACAGCAGTCGCATACAAGTCACGGTCAATAATTTCTTGTTGAATCGCTGGGTCTAATGCACCAGACATACCGTTACAAGTAGTACATGCATAAGCGACAATACCAAAACCAAGTTTTTCTAAGTCTTTCAGTACGCCTGCTTCTTCCAAATACAATGCAGCCGCTTTAGAACCTGGTGCAAATGATGATTTCACCCAAGGCTTACGCACTAAACCTAACTCATTGGCTTTACGTGCCAACAAACCTGCTGCTACAGTATTACGCGGGTTTGAGGTATTAGTACAAGAGGTAATCGCAGCAATGATGATGGCACCATCTGGCATTAAACCATCAGTACGGTTTTCAACCACACCTGCAATGCCTTTTTCTTTTAAGTCTGCAGTTGAAACACGCGCATGCGGATTCGATGGGCCTGCAATGTTACGAGTTACTGTTGAAAGGTCAAAACGTAATACACGTGGATACTCTGCCTGTGTCATTTCAGATGCCCAAAGACCAATTTCTTTAGCATAAGTTTCAACCAGTTTGACCTGATCTGCTTCACGACCTGTTAAGGTTAAATAGTCGATGGTGTTTTGATCGATGTAGAACATAGCGGCAGTTGCACCATATTCAGGTGTCATGTTGGAAATCGTGGCACGATCCCCCACCGACATGCTATCTGCACCTTCACCAAAGAATTCTAAATATGCACCGACCACACGTTCTTTACGCAAAAACTCGGTTAAAGCCAATACGATGTCCGTTGCCGTAATACCAGCCTGACGCTGACCGACCAACTCCACACCAATAATGTCTGGCAGACGCATCCAAGAAGCACGACCCAACATCACGTTTTCAGCTTCAAGACCGCCTACACCTACAGAAATGACACCCAAAGCATCGGTATGTGGTGTGTGTGAGTCTGTACCCACACAAGTATCTGGGAATGCAATGCCTTCACGGTTTTGAATGACTGGTGACATTTTTTCCAGATTAATCTGGTGCATGATGCCGTTGCCTGCAGGAATCACATCAACATTTTCAAATGCAGTTTTCGTCCATTCAATAAAGTGGAAACGGTCTTCATTACGACGATCTTCCACTTCACGGTTTTTACGGAAAGCATCTGGGTCAAAACCGCCATATTCCACAGCTAAAGAGTGATCGACAATTAACTGGGTAGGTACGACAGGATTCACTTTAGAAGGATCGCCACCTTGATCGGCAATTGCATCACGTAAACCTGCTAAGTCAACGAGCGCAGTTTGCCCCAAGATGTCGTGACATACCACACGCGCTGGATACCACGGAAAATCATGCTCTTGTTTACGCTCAATCAATTGTTTTAAAGATTGTTCTAAAATTGCAGGGTCACAACGGCGCACTAACTGTTCTGCAAGTACTTTTGAGGTATAAGGAAGTTTGGCATAAGCGCCTGGCTGGATATCTTCAACGGCTTGTCGCACGTCATAAAAATCGAGCTGAGTGCCTTGCAGTGGTTTGCGGTAGTTGTTATTCATCTGGTATTCGCCCTTACTCTATTGTTCTCAACATCTTATGGGATGATTGTTTCCACCCGTCGAAAGCATTGTACGCTGCCAAAAACCCATTTCCCAAATCCTATATATTTCATACACTTAAATATAAAAACAGGGGTTTTTGAAACATTTAATTACATTTTTAGTAAAATTCTTGCCCTAAAAATGCTTTTTTTTGAAAAATAGCGCAAAATTGACCTCATTCTTTAGTCTTAGATTTCAATGTGAAAGGTTATTCATGCGCGATTTAGCTTTCAGTGCTTTAAGTTTAAACGGTGTCGATGCACAAAAATTCCTGCAAGGTCAGGTAACAGTCAATGTCGAAACATTAGCTGAAAATACAACCTGTTATACCGCAATTTGCAGTTTAAAAGGACGCGTTCAGTTTGGCTTCTGGCTTAAAAAAATCTCGTCCGAATGTTTTAAAATCATCAGCACAGCCGACCAAGCCGAAGATTTAGCCAAACACATTAAAAAGTTTGGTGCATTTTCAAAAATGCAGCTTGAAGCCATCGGTACGGTTTACCCAACCATTCAGGGCAATCAAACTGAATTTTCAGCTGAAGTGACTGATTTAAACGCATGGCAACTACAAGCGATTGAAACAGGTCAGGCATGGATTCAAGCCTCAACAGCAGAAGTGTTTCAACCGCAGGAATTGCGTTTGCATCAACGAGATGGCGTGCATTATGACAAAGGCTGTTATTTGGGTCAGGAAGTCGTGGCACGTTTATGGTTTAAAGCCAAACCAAAACATTGGTTGCATTTAATTCAGGGTTCAGGCGAAGCACCTGCACCTGCCGCCAAACTGAATAATGATGTGGAAGTGGTGAATAGCATAGCGACTGCAGAAGGTTTTAAAGCGTTGGTGGTTGCCAAACCAAGTGCTTTGGAAGAGTTAGCTGTACAAGTATTGGCTTTGCCTGAACATTTGAATGGCGATGTTGCACGTCCGCAATAAAATAGATTCCACCCGCTCAGGTTAAGGGAGTCGCAAGATTCCCTTCAAATGACAATGAAAAAAAAAGCATTCGTACACATTTTTTATATTTACATTCACACTTTTCAACTTATGATGAATGCACCACTGTAAAAACAAAACGCACATCAACGGAATGATGTGTAAAAGAGAACAAGGTACAACTCAAATGATGAAAAAACTACTCATTGCGGGTGCAATCGCCCTATCTAGCAGCATCAGTATGGCAAATAGTAACATTCCAACCGATCCTGCTTTTGCCAAAATTGAACAATTAATGCAAGCCAACAAGGTTAAAGATGCCTATCAGGAATTAGAAAAGCTTGCCAAAACAGGCAATGCGCAAGCCATGTATAACTTAGGCTATTTGACACAAACTGGACAAGGCACAGCAAAAAATGAAAAGAAAGCCATTCAGTTGTATGAGCAATCTGCCCAAAAAGGCTACCCTGTTGCGAGTTATGTTTTAGGCAAAAACTATCTTACTGGCGCACTGGGTTTAAAACAGGATGCTGCTAAAGCCAAACAATATTTACAGACGGCATCCAATCAGGGTTTTAATGATGCCACAGTCGATTTAGCCGTTTTATATTTCTCGGAAAATACGGCAGCATCTGACCAAAAAGGTTTAAAACTATTACAACCTTTAATTGCCAAAGATCATTATCAAGCCATACATGCAAAAGCCTTGTACGAAATTAGCACAGGCTTTAAAAACAAAGATGAAGCACCAATTAAGCAAGGGCTGCAAAGCATTCAAAACTTGGCGCAAAAGGGTTATATTCCTGCACTCATGGCAGTGGGCAATATGTTTGTGAATGGCAATATCGTGCCGCAAAACTTGCCTGAAGCGAAAAAGATTTTTGCCTCACTGGCACAGGAAAATGTAGCGCAAGCCAAAGAATCATTGGCTGTGGTTGAAAAAATGATGGCAGATCAAGCCAAAGCTTCCAACAAGGCAACCGCTAAGAAAAGTTAAGATAGTTTCTTTATAAAGGCTATTAATCAGAGAAATTTTAAAAAAAGTCTGTATCAGCATGGTACAGACTTTTTTTATGATTTGAGCACTTCGATACCGTTGCTATAAATACTTACCCGATTGTGTCAATAAAATCGCCACCATCACAAAACCAAAAACTGTACTCAACACCAAGGGGGCTAAGGCTTTTTCATGTAAACCATAGTGCTGCCCGAAAATACCAAAGGCAATTGGCATTGGTAAAGCCGCAAGCAAAGTCCCGACAAATAGCATTTCTCGGTTCACATCTAATGCCCATAAAATTCCAAAAATCGTGAGTGGCATCAGCAATACTTTGAATGCAACCAAAACAATACTTTGCAAATTCACCGACTTGATTTGCATGCCGACCAAACTTCCACCAATCACAAATAAAGCCAAAGGTGAAGCAGTTTTGCCCAACATTTCCAGCACTTGTGCAATAGCTTGCGGCAGTTTGAAATTCAACAATACGCACAGCATACCCAATAAAATAGATAAAATTACTGGATTTTTCAGTAAGCGCTGCACAGTTTCGGCATACACCTGCCAACCTGATTTCGCTGAAGATTGTAGCCCTCGTTCTGCCAAAATCAGCATCAATGCCACAATAATTAAATTTTCGACAATTAAAGTTAAAGACAAATAAATTGCCGATTGACTGCCAATCAACAAAGTCAAAATAGCAGTGCCAATAAACCCTGTATTTGACATTGATGCACCCATTGCCAAGACACTGGCATGGGTTAAGTTTGAATTAAAATAATGCCGATACAGTAAAAAGGCAAAGATAAACAGCAGAATAGAACCGCCACCGTAACCTAAAAAATAAGCGGGATGCCAGATTTCTGACAAACTTTTACTGGCCAATGCCTGCAATAGAAATGCAGGCAACGCCACTTTCATGACAAATTGACCTAGAAACTGAATCGCACTGGTCTCAATAAATTGGCTTCTGACGGCAAAATATCCCAACAGTACTACGGTACAAATGGGAAATAAAATACTCAGTAACACCCTGACATCCTTTTTCAGTGTTGCCCATGATCGACATGGTTTTTACTGATTTACCTTACACCGAATCTCCCTATAAAGCACGGCAAAATAGTTTAAGTTTCACTTATTTTAAGCAGATAAAATATTAGGATTCCACTTCCGTATCTGTGGATTTAAACGGCGCAAATAAAGTACGAAACCCATGCGGCTGACAGCGCAAATATTGCGGGGCAATCTCAATTTTTTCACCCAATTCTGCCGCAGCATGCCATGGCCAACGAGGGTCATATAAAATCGCACGTGCGATCGCAATCGCATCGGCCTGTTCATATTGCAAAATACCTTCTGCCTGCATCGCTTCGGTAATCAAACCCACCGCAATTACAGGAATTTTTACAGCTTGCTTAATGGCATGTGCAAATGGTGTTTGATAACCCGCATGTAAATCAATTTTTTGATCGACATGCAAACCACCGCTCGACACGTGAATATAAGCCGCACCTAAATGCTCCAGTGCTTTTGCCAAACCTACTGAAGATTCCACATTCCAACCCTCTGCATCATCCATCCAGTCTGTTGCAGAAATTCGCACCCCAATTGGATAGCCTTGTGGAACAGCATTTTGAATCGCTTGAAATACTTCCAATGTAAGGCGAATCCGATTTTCCAAACTGCCGCCATATTCATCTTGGCGGTGATTAGACAATGGCGACATAAATTGATGCAATAAATAGCCATGTGCGGCATGAATTTCGATTAAGTCAAAACCTGCATCCACCGCTCGTACTGCGGCGCTGGCAAAGTCTGCAATGACCTGTTGAATTTCATCTTGCGTTAAAGCATGCGGTGGATGTTCGTGCGATTGAAATGGCAACTCACTGGCCGATACCGTCTGCCAACCATGTTCTTCATTCGGTGCAAACTGTCCTATGCCCTGCCACGGTTTATCGGTTGAAGCTTTACGACCCGCATGTGCCAACTGCACAGCAAATGGCATAGTCGATAAACTTTTAACTTTATGCAATAGTGCTTTCATCTGCGCACGCTGCATGTCATTCCATAAGCCTAAATCTGCATAACTAATACGTCCTTCTGCCTGCACTGCCGTGGCTTCTACTATACACATCCCTGCGCCGGACAAGGCATAATTGGCCCATTGCTGCTCATGCCAATAGCTCAATTCACCTTGTTCATTGGCAGAATATTGACACATCGGGGCGATAACAATTTTGTTGGCAAGTTGCAGTGATCCAAATTGAATCGGCTGAAAAAGTAATGTCACGCTGCAAGCCCTCATACAGTGCGATTCACCAAAAGCGAATCATTAAATAAAAAAGAAGTAATCACTCAGAATCTGCCATCTGTTTTAGATGGTTTTTCTATAATAGATGTTTAAAAATGATTTATTTATAACGTGTTGTATGGTTTTTGCAAAGCCTGCTTTTGTTTTACACAGAATAATTTTGCGACAGCACACTATGGCTTGTATTCTATGGATAATGCCCAATATTAAGCGCATTACTGTATGTCCTTGCCTGCTTAATTTCTAAAAGCGGATTGAATTTGTACCATGCCAGAATTACCAGAAGTTGAAACTACCAAAACTAGTCTATTGCCGCTACTTGATCAAAAAGTCCTGAATGTAGAAGTACGTCAAGCCAATTTACGCTGGCCCATTCCAGAAAACCTACATAAACTCACAGGACAAAAATTACTGCAATTGACCCGCAGATCCAAATACATTCTGGCGCAATTTGAACAGGACAGCATGTTGTGGCATTTAGGCATGTCGGGCAGTTTTCGTCTTTGCGATGCGCAGGAAGATTTACGCAAACACGACCATTTGATTATTCAGTTTGAAGATATACAATTGCGCTACCACGACCCACGTCGCTTTGGCTGTATTTTATGGCTAAATGAAAGCTCTCAACGCAAACTGATAGATCCACTTGGCCCTGAGCCGTTGAGTGATGCCTTTAACCCCGACTATCTTGCACAGAAGCTCAAAAACAAAAATGTTGGCATCAAAGTTGCAATTATGGATAACCATGTCGTGGTGGGTGTGGGCAATATTTATGCCACGGAAAGTCTGTTTAATTTAGGTATTCACCCTGCACAACCTGCATCATCACTCAGTTTGAAACAGATTGAAAAACTAGTGCTCGAAATCAAACGCATTTTAAAACAAGCGATTGATTTAGGCGGTTCGACCTTACGTGATTACAGCAATGCGATGGGCGAAAATGGCTATTTCCAACAAACCTTGTTGGCGTATGGACGTGCAGGTGAAATGTGTGTGAACTGTGAAACCACACTAGAAAATTTAAAACTGGGCCAACGTGCCTCGGTATTTTGTCCTGAATGTCAGCCTTTGAAAAAAGTACTCACTTCGACTAAAGCTGCAACAAGCAAACGAGGTAAAAAAGTATGAGAACCGCTATTGTGCGTCATATTTTAGTGAAAGATAAAGAAACCTGTGAACAACTGAAAAAGCGGATTCAATCAGGTGCTGATTTTGCCAAAATTGCCAAACAATTTTCGACCTGCTCTTCAGGAAAAAAAGGTGGGGAATTGGGTGAGGTCAAAAAAGGACAATTGGTACCCGTCATTGATAAATTAGTGTTTACCGCAGCAGAACGCGTACTACACGGACCTGTAAAAAGTCAGTTTGGTTTTCATTTGGTAGAAGTAAAGTTTCGGATGTAATTTTTATGCCTTCAGCGCCTCTCCATCCTAGAGAATAGGGTGCAAACAAACGGCGCATAAAGCGCCGTTTGTTTTGATTGCGTATTAAAAATTATTGACGTTTTTTCAATTCATCACGAATTTCACGTAGCAACGCGATATCTTCTGGCGTTGCTGCTGGTTCTGGCGCTGCTTCTTCTTGTTTACGGCGCATACGATTAATCATTTTCACCATTAAGAACACCACCCATGCCAAAATAATGAAGTTAATTAAAATCGTAAGGAAGTTACCATAGGTCAGGACATTTACACCTGCTTTGGTTAACTCATCTAAAGACTGTAAATTGTTTGGGTTATCGCCCAAAACAAAGAACTTTTGTGTGAAATCCACACCACCGCCAGTGATCACAGTAATCAATGGCATGATGATATCTTTCACTAATGAGTCAACAATTTTACCAAATGCCCCACCAATAATCACACCGACAGCCAAGTCGATCATGTTACCTTTTACCGCAAATTCGCGGAACTCTTGAATAATACTCATTTAAATCTCCAGTTTTTTTGACTTTAATTTATGTGACGAAGTATACATTAATTTTATAGCTTCATTTCCACGTAATTTACTCGGAAATCATCTGCTTTTATATATTGGTTTGCTAATTTTAAACAAAAAATGCCATCAATAAATTGATGGCATTTTTAAATTTTGCTGCCCCGCATGAGGACAACATCATTTTTAAAACTTATTTACCAGAACGGTTACGTTTACGTTCGTTTTCAGTCAACCAGCGTTTACGGATACGGATTGACTTAGGTGTTACTTCAACTAATTCATCATCTTCAATAAATTCAAGCGCTTGTTCAAGCGTGAATTCAATTGCAGGTACCAATGTCAACGCATCATCAGTACCAGAAGCACGTACGTTAGTTAACTGTTTCGCTTTAGTTGGGTTAACTGTCATGTCGTCTGAACGAGAGTTAATCCCTACGATCATACCTTCGTAAACTTCTAACTGAGGTTTAGCAAATAGACGACCACGGTCCTGCAATGTGAACAATGCATAGCCAAGGCAAGTACCTTGAACCATAGAAATCAACACACCGTTTTGACGTTTCGCAACTTGACCTGCTTTCATTGGGCCATAGTGTGAGAAGCTTGACGTCATGATACCCGTACCAGAAGTCATGGTCATGAATTCAGAACGGAAACCAATTAAACCACGTGAAGGCACAGTGGCTTCAATACGGATACGACCTTTACCGTCTACTTCCATATTGGTCATCTCACCTTTACGGTTACCCATTTGTTCCATCACAGCGCCTTGGTGCTGTTCTTCTACGTCAAAAGTCACGTTTTCGTATGGTTCTTGCATTTCGCCATCAATCTCTTTCAAGATGACTTGCGGACGAGATACACCCATTTCGAAGCCTTCACGGCGCATGTTTTCAATCAATACAGAAAGGTGAAGCTCACCACGACCAGATACTTTGAAACGGTCTGGACTGTCAGTATCTTCTACACGAAGTGCAACGTTATGAATCAATTCACGGTCAAGACGTTCACGGATGTTACGTGAAGTCACGAATTTACCTTCTTTACCTGCAAACGGTGAGTTGTTGACTTGGAATGTCATCGATACCGTTGGTTCGTCTACAGAAAGCGGTGGTAAAGCTTCTACATTTTTCGGATCACAAATCGTGTCAGAAATATGCAATTCGTCCATGCCTGTTACACAAACGATGTCACCTGCAGATGCAGATTCGATGTCGATACGCTCTAAACCGTGGTAACCCATGATTTTTAAGATACGACCGTTACGTGTTTTGCCTTCTTGGTCAATCACGGTTACAGGTGTATTCAATTTCACAGAACCACGTTGAATACGACCCACACCAATCACACCCACGAAACTATTATAGTCAAGTGAAGAGACTTGCATTTGGAATGGACCATCAACATCAACTGCTGGTGGCTCAACGATATCTACAATTGTTTGGAATAACGGCGTCATATCTTCCGCTAATTCGTCTGGCGCAGGACCAGCAACACCACGTAAGCCTGATGCATATACGATTGGGAAGTCTAATTGGTCATCGGTTGCACCCAAGTTATCAAACAAGTCAAATACTTGATCAATAACCCAGTCTGGACGCGCGTTTGGCTTGTCTACTTTGTTGATGATCACGATTGGCTTCAAACCACGTGCGAACGCTTTTTGCGTTACGAAACGTGTTTGTGGCATTGGGCCTTCTTGTGAGTCAACCAAAAGAAGTACGCAATCCACCATCGACATTACACGTTCAACTTCGCCACCGAAGTCGGCGTGTCCCGGGGTGTCCACAATGTTAATGCGGTATTCAGTATCAGTACGTTTGTCTAACCACTTGATTGCAGTGTTTTTTGCAAGAATGGTAATACCACGTTCACTTTCAATAGCGCCTGAATCCATGACACGCTCAATCTCGCCCGCTCGTTCACCGAGTGCGCCCGATTGTTGTAAAAGTTTATCCACAAGAGTTGTTTTTCCGTGGTCAACGTGCGCAATAATTGCGATGTTGCGGAGAGTTTTAATATCAGACATTTAAATTCAATACGCTATAAATTTGAGGGCAAATTATACAGAAAAATACTAAAGTTTTATAGTGACACTTTATTGACACACACAATTTTTTTTGATGAGTGGCGTGCTTTGGGTTTTGTAAAGCTGTGTAACTCGATTAGAATAGCGCCACTTTTGCAATTTTTTATGACTCATGTCTGATTTAAACCACTCTCCCCACCCAAAAGACCAGCTCGATTTGGTCTATGGTCTGAATGACCGTCCAAAACCATTCATCGCTTTTTTAGCAGCTTTTCAGCATTTACTGGCAATTATTGTTCCAATTGTCACACCAGGTCTCTTAATTTGCTTGGCTTTAGGTGTTTCCAAACAAGATACCAACATGATCTTGTCAATGTCTTTGGTCATTTCAGGCATTGCAACCTTTTTACAATGTAAAAAAGTCGGCCCTTTTGGTGCAGGTTTGCTCATTGTGCAAGGCACCAGTTTTAACTTTATTGGCCCAATCATTGGTATTGGCTCTGCTATGGTCGCCGCAGGCACACCTGTTGAATCGGTCATGGCGGCAATTTTTGGCGTGGTCATTGCAGGTTCGTTTATTGAAATGGGCGTATCGCAAATTTTACCGTGGGTCAAAAAGCTGATTACCCCATTGGTCACTGGTATTGTGGTACTTCTCATTGGTTTGACCTTAATTAAAGAAGGTTTAATCAGTATGGGCGGTGGCTACCAAGCCATGAGCAATAATACCTTTGCCAATACCGACAACCTGATTATGTCGTGTACCGTCTTGGCAATTATTATTATTTTGAACCGCATCAATATCACGTGGATTAAAAGCTCTGCCATTTTAATTGCCTTGGTGATTGGTTATGCAATGGCAGGCATGATGGGTCATCTCGACTTTTCAGGTCTGAAAGATGCCCCTCTAGTACAAGTGCCGACTCCGATGCATTTTGGACTGGATTTCTCTTGGAGCTTATTCATTCCATTGGCATTTATTTATTTGGTGACGTCATTAGAAGCCATTGGTGATATTACCGCGACCTCTAAACTCTCCAATCAACCTGTCGATGGCCCACAATGGATGCAACGCATTAAAGGCGGTGTATTGGTAAATGGCGCTAACTCATTCTTGGCAGGGATTTTCAACACCTTTCCAAGTTCGGTATTTGCCCAAAATAATGGCGTGATTCAACTTACAGGTGTTGCTAGCCGTTATGTCGGCATTTGGATTGCTGCCCTACTCATCATTTTAGGTTTACTTCCTGCAGTTGCAGGTGTGATTCAGGCTGTGCCTCAAGCCGTACTAGGTGGTGCTGTGATGGTGATGTTTGGTGCCGTTGCCGCTTCGGGAATCAATATTCTTTCAGGTGTCGCTTTAGATCGTCGTGCCTTACTGATTATTGCAATTTCATTAGGCTTAGGCTTAGGTGTTGCACAAGTGCCACAAATTCTGGAACACTTACCTGAATTATTCCGTAATATTTTCAGTTCAGGCGTTGCAACAGGCGGTATTGCAGCACTCATTTTAAATATTGTGCTTCCTGAAACTAAAAAGTAATTGCATGTCCAAAAAACACTGTCTGAGCTGAACTTGGGCAGTGTTTTTCTATTGGAGAGAGAACCATGAACCCCCAAAGCGAAGTTTTACTCAGACAATATGACTATTTTTCTGGTCGCGTTCTACTGATCAATGCCCCGACCGATCAACTCCTCGCAGAATTGGGTGACTCAATCCAAGCTTCTGTTTGGACATGGAATTTTAACGACTATCAATACTTTCAAAATCGACAGGCGCAAGTGCATTTTGGTGCAGAATCGCCTGCAGGTGAATTTGATCAGGCTGTTATTTTTGTGCCGAAATCCAAGGAACTGCTCAATTACCTGATTCACACCATTGCCGCACAACTCCCACAAGGCAGCAGCGTATTTTTAGTCGGTGAAAAGAAAGCAGGAATTGAACGGGCTGCAAAGCAATTACAACCTTATGGCAAAACACTCAAACTAGATAGCGCCCGCCACTGCCAACTATGGCAGCTGATTTTAGACTGCAAGGTTCAAACTAAAACCTTAGCAGATTGGGCGAAAAACTATACAGTTGCTACACCTAAAGGTGATTTACAAATTAGTGCCTTGCCGGGTGTATTTAGCCAAAAACACTTGGATGTTGGCACGGCTGTATTATTGCCTTATTTGAATCAGGTTACTGCTGGAAAAATTGCAGATTTTGGCTGTGGCGCGGGTGTGATAAGTGCTTACTTAGCCAAACTTAACCCTGAAAATCGTATTTTTGCTTTAGATGTCGATGCCTTTGCTTTAGCGTCAACGCAAATGACGTTTGAAAAAAATCAGCTCAATCCACAACAACTTGAAATTAAAGCCGTGACAGGCATTGAAGATGCACCGCTATTTTTGCATGCCATCGTGAGTAATCCCCCGTTCCACCAAGGCATTCAAACACATTACGATGCCAGTGAAAATCTGTGTAAAACCTCACGTCGTCATCTGAAATCGGGTGGTGAACTTTGGATTGTGGCCAATCGCTTTTTGAATTATCCACTCTTAATTGAACAAAGTTTCGGTCAATGCACAATCAAGGCAGATCAACAAGGCTTTAAAGTGCTGTTTGCCAGCACGCAGAAAAATACAAAGGAAGTAGGATGAGCGACTCACACAACAGTAGAAAACTGCAGCGTAAGCTCGGTGCGCGTCATTTAAACATGATCGCCATTGGTGGCTCAATTGGTACAGGTTTATTCCTTGCTTCAGGTGCGACCATTGCTAATGCAGGTCCTGGTGGCGCCTTGCTTGCGTATGCCCTAATTGGCGTCATGATTTATTTTTTGATGACCAGTCTAGGCGAACTTGCAACGCATAATCCAACTTCAGGCGCGTTCTTTACCTATGGCAGTAAATATGTCGAAGGTGGTTTCGGTTTTGCACTAGGTTGGAACTATTGGTACAACTGGGCTATTACCGTGGCATTTGAATTGGTTGCGGTGCAATTCATCATGAAATTTTGGTTTCCTGATATTCCTGGCTTTTACTGGAGTGCATTATTTTTAGCGGTGGTTTTCGCAATTAACGCATTAACCGTCAAAGGTTTTGGTGAGTCTGAGTTCTTCTTTTCTTTGGTCAAAGTACTTGCGATTGTGGCATTCATCATTATCGGTATTTTTATGATTGTCAAAATCATGCTCAACCCTGATGTTGCTACATTTGCCAATTGGAGCAAAGGCGAAGCGCCATTTGTAGGTGGACTATCTGCCTTAATTGGTGTGGCGATGATTGCAGGATTCTCATTTCAAGGTACTGAAATGGTTGGCGTTGCAGCGGGTGAATCTAAAAATCCTAAGAAAACCATTCCTATTGCAATCAAACAAATCTTCTGGCGTATTTTGTTGTTTTATATCGTGTGTATTTTTATTATTGGTACCTTAATCGCCTATGATGACCCACGTTTACTTCAAGCAGCCGCCACCGATAACATTGCACTCTCTCCGTTTACTTTACTATATGAACAGGCAGGCTTTGCCTTTGCCGCAAGTGTCATGAATGCAGTAATTTTAACTGCGATTCTTTCTGCTGGTAACTCGGGTATGTATTCATCGACCCGTATGCTATTTGATATGGCACGTAAAGGCAGTGCACCAAAAGCTTTTGCCCGCTTGGATGCTCGTGGCGTCCCAATGAATGCACTGTATGCCACAACAGCAATCGCTGCACTATGTTTTTTAACAACATTTATTGGTGAAAAACAAGTATTTAACTGGCTTCTGAATATGTCAGGCATGTGTGGCTTTATCGTTTGGCTCGGAATTGCTGTATCGCATTACCGCTTCCGTAAAGGCTATTTGGCACAAGGCTACAAACTTGAAGATTTAGATTACCGCGCCAAATTCTTTCCTTTTGCGCCATGGTTTGCCTTTATTTTATGTGCGATTGTTGTATTAGGGCAAAACTACCAAGCAGTGCTTGAAGGTGAATGGCTCGCTGTTTTATCGACTTATATTGGTATTCTTTTGTTCTTGGTCATTTGGTTAGGCTATAAATGGAAACACAGAACCAAACTGATTGCATATCAGGATATGGATGTGAAACCACTACACCCTGATCATGACTAAAGTAAATCTTCTTCTATTGCACTTCGTTTGAGAAGCCAAGATTCTAAAAACAGCCAACATTTGGCTGTTTTTTTATGGCGTAAATTTAAGACAAATTTTATTTTTAAAGCACTTTCATTATTGATAATACGGCGAGAGATCACATCACAAACTGCTCAATGTTGATTTTATAATCGTTAAACAACGATTTGATCGACTGATAGACATCGAGTCCATATTTTAAAAGTTTGATCTGCGACGACGCTTTGGAGTTTTTAAATGAATTAACGATAAACTTGGTATAAAAATTCGACTAAGTTTACGAGTCAACAGACCGAAATATTAAGCACCATCAGCCTCTACCTTATTTACTCTTTATTCTAAAAATCATACTTTTACAATATTTTTTAAACGTATTGAATGTAAATCATTTCAGGCACTTTCTAATCCAGACACCTCATAAAAGAGAAGCATAAAAAAACGACTCCGAAGAGTCGTTTTTTCAACTTAACTCAAATTATTGAGCTTGTTGTTCAACAGTCACTGTACGGCTGCCAGTGATCGTCGCGAATACACGACGGTTCATAGCACGACCTTCTTTAGTGTTGTTGTCAGCAATCGGTTGATCCCAAGCGAAACCTTGAGTAGACAAACGAGCTGGATCTACATTGTATTCATTTACAAGTGAAGATTTAACAGAGTTCGCACGAGCTAAAGATAAACGTTCGTTCAATGCACGTGGACCAGTGTTGTCAGTGTGACCTTCGATGCGAGCAGTAGCGTTTGGATATTCAACTAACTTCTCAGCAACTTTAGCGATTTCTGGCTTGTACTGATCTTTGATGTTTGATTTGTTGGTATCAAAGAACACACGAAGTTCCATGTTCAAGTCTTCAGTCAACTCTTGTGGAGCAGGTTGAACTGGAGCAACGGTTTCAACTGGAGCAACTTCTACTACAGGAGCAGCTGGCTTCAAGTGACCGCCAAGAACGACATTAAGACCAGCTAAAGCTGTGTAGTCCCAGAATTTCTCATCGAAGTTATATGTTGAACGTGCTTCTGTACGAAGAGATAAAGCATCGTTTAAGCGCCAGAATGCACCCACACCAGCATTACCGATAGTACCTTCGTTTTCACCAGCCCAATCAGCATCACCACCAGTTGCTTTATATTTGTAGTGACCCGCACCTAGAAGAACATATGGCTTCACTTTGCTGTCATAGTTTTTGGTAATTAAGTCAGAAGTTGCATAGAAGTTACCAGCTAATTGCTGCTTCTTATATTCAGCGCCTTCACCAGCACCATCTACATCACCTTTAACTTGGCTATATTCAGCTTCGAAACCTAACCAAGGAGTAAGTTCAACACCAAGTGCTGCACCAACAAATAAATCGTCCTGTAATTCTGGACCATCTGTTAGCTTGTCGTTGTTGTGTTCAGTATCAACAAAGTTGTAACCAAGCATTATTGGGGTAACAGTTACGCCCGCGTTTGCAGCAGCTAAAGGAGCAGCTACGAGCATTGCTAATGCAATACGACTCATTTTCATGGATTTATCCTCCAGAGATAACAATTGTTGTTCAAGCTCAAGCTTAAATTTTCGACTACCCTGAGATAGGCTTTTTTATACCCCAGTATTATTTTTAAGCTAGTCACTTTGAATCATACAAACACTTTATTACTTTTCCAAGTGCTTGATAATTTTAATCAAGTAAATTATTGACAAAATTACTTACAATTTCCGTTGTAATTCGGTAACTTTCTACTCAATTTTTTATTGTGAATAGCTTATCTTTCTTGCGCTTTATTTTAACAGCTTTCTCGAAAGTTGTTTAATATTTATTATACAGCAGATAAAGCGCTATAAAACAACAAATTACTCAAATTAATCATAAAAAAACATAACAATAACAGGTATAGACTTATGTCAAATATAAGCAAAAACGGCTTCACGCTGTTTGAATTGATCGTCACGTTAGCAATTAGTGCGATTTTAGTCATGATTGCCCTGCCCTATTTTCATCAGCTGATGGCACAACAAGAACTCAAGCGAATTCAGTATTCATTACAGTCCAGCCTGAAAATAGCACGCTCCCATGCCTTCACCCATCATAGTAATGTTGTGATCTGTCCAACACATGACTTTAGCCAATGCAGTAAGCAAAACTGGAATACGGGTTTTATGATTTTTATTGATCGAAATAAAAATCGTCAGATAGACAACAATGAATACATTCTTTATACAGAAAAAACTGCACTTAAATACGGTACCTTGGATTGGCGTGGCACTTTAAACATACCCAGTGTAACTTTTAATGCACAACAAGGTTTGCCGATCGGCTCGAATGGTAGTTTCTTTTACTGCTCTACTCACGTCGCGAGCAAACGACTGGTGCTTAGTAAAATGGGGCAAACTCGAGCTGAAGACATCAATGGATGTTAACTGAGCAGTCTAAATGATCTTTATATTGTCACTTTATTCTCATCTTTTTTTGCCTATACTGCTGAAGTGATCTATTCCTGCTTGGAATTAAATCTAGACAAAAGCACATATAAAAAACTGGGAGAATAAAATGACGGATATCGTTATTGTAAATGGTGCACGCACTGCAATGGGTGGCTTTCAAGGCAGTTTAGCCAATGTGACTGCACCAGAATTAGGTGCGGCGAGTATCCAAGCGGCCATTCAACGTGCGGGGGTACAAGCAACAGAAATCGATGAAGTCATTATGGGCTGCGTCCTGCCTGCAGGCTTAAAGCAAGGCCCTGCTCGTCAGGCGATGCGTCAAGCAGGCTTACCAGATTCTACAGGTGCGGTCACCATCAACAAACTCTGTGGTTCTGGTATGAAAGCTGTCATGCAAGCAGCCGATGCAATCAAAGCAGGTTCTGCCTCAATCATTGTCGCTGGTGGTATGGAGTCAATGAGTAATGCACCTTATATTCTGACTAAAGCACGTGCGGGTTACCGCATGGGACACGGTGATGTGAAAGATCACATGTTCTTAGATGGCTTAGAAGATGCAGAAACAGGGCGTTTAATGGGCTCATTCGCACAAGATATGGCCAATAGCAAAGGCTATACCCGTGAACAAATGGATGATTTTGCGATTCGCTCTCTTAAACGTGCGCAAACTGCCGTAAATGAAGGCTATTTTGCCGATGAAATTGTGCCTGTACATGTTTCAACACGTAAAGGTGACGTGGTTGTCGATAAAGACGAACAACCGTTTAATGCCAATATTGAAAAAATCCCAACCCTTCGTCCAGCTTTTGCCAAAGATGGCACAATTACCGCAGCCAATGCCAGCTCAATTTCGGATGGCGCTTCGGCTTTAGTCCTGACATCTGCAGAAAATGCAGCAAGCAAAGGTTTGCAACCATTGGCGAAAATTGTGGCTTATGCCACCAATTCACAACACCCATCTGAGTTCACCATCGCCCCTGTTGCTGCGATTCAAAAAGTATTGGATAAAGCAGCTTGGCAAGTTGCAGATGTAGATTTATGGGAAATTAATGAAGCTTTTGCTATGGTCACCATGTGCCCAATGGATGAGTTCAAGCTTGATCCTGAAAAAGTGAATATTAACGGTGGTGCATGTGCGCTTGGGCATCCTGTGGGTTCTACAGGTTCACGTATTATCCTAACTTTGATTCATGCGCTTAAACGTACAGGTGGCAAGCGTGGTGTGGCTGCTCTCTGTATTGGTGGTGGTGAAGCAACTGCGGTCGCGATTGAATTACTTTAAGTGCCTTGCAACCCCTATTTCGTAAAGAGGGATTGAGGTAGATTGAATAAAGTCATTCCCTAACCCTTCTTTATTCAAAAAGTAAAAAGACGAATCATTGATTCGTCTTTTTGCTTATAGCTTTAAAAAGTTTAGAGCAATTCTGCACGCAACTGTTCAGGCGATTTCATTGACAATAAACCTGGCGCAACATCATAAGCAGTTTTTGCACCATATTGCTGCATTTGGTTTAAACGATAGCAAGCACGTGCATAAGCCACCAAAATACTCGCGGTAAACTCAGGATTGCTGTCTAACTTCAATGAGAATTCAAGCACTTGTTTTTGTTCATCGCTGGTATTACCACTGCGAATGACAAAACCACCATGTGGCATGCGTTGGTGATCTTTGGCTAAAGTCGCTTCATCAATGAAATTTACGGTTGTGTTGTAATCAGCGAAATAATCTGGCATGGTCACAATCGCTTGCTCTACCGCAGCAGCATCGGCACCTTCTGCAAGTACGACATAACATTCACGAGTATGTTTATCTTTGGTGCTTAATACAGGACGCGCACCGCTACGCACTTGTTCAATGGCATCATTCGATGGAATGGTATATTGCACACCTGCTTTTACACCATCAACACGACGAATGGCATCTGAGTGACCCTGACTTAAACCTTTACCCCAAAAAGTATAGGTTTCACCATCAGGTAACAACGCTTCACCAAATAAACGATTAATCGAGAACATGCCTGGATCCCAACCAATTGAGATGAGTGCAGTTTTCTTGTTCGCTGTCGCAGGTGCATCTACAGATGCATAATATTCAGGAATACGTGCATGCGTATCGAAACTATCGACAATATTAAATTGGCTCGCCAGTACTGGACCTTGTTGTGGCAAGTCGTCTTTTGAACCACCACATAAAATCAGCACATCAATTTTGTCTTGAAAATCTGACAATGAATCCATGTGAAACACTGCTGTTTCAGCAAAACATGGTGAAACGCTTTCAGGCGCACGACGGGTAAAAATACCCACCAATTGTAAATCTGGGTTTTTATGAATCGCCGTTTCAACACCACGACCTAAGTTGCCATAACCAGCAATACCAATACGGATAGAATTTTGCATAAAGACAAATCACTTCATCATGAAAAAATTGAAAAATAAATCAGAGGATAATCACATCAAATTATCGTCTTGATTGATTTTTGATAATGTAAAAATAACGCCTACATAAGACTGCGATGCTACATCAGCGTGCTTATACTACAGCACTTTGCGGTAAATTAAATCATTAAGAAGCGCGATAAAACAAGCCGTTTGATCATTTTAAGGCAAACAAAAAGCCTGCACATGGCAGGCTGTTTGTAAATGTGTGAACCGCGATATTTCGATAGAATCTATCTACATTTCGATGAAATCCATCATCAATATATTACGCACCTGTTTGATAATTTGGTTTTGGCACTGCGGTAGAAGCTTGATAAGGATGGGTAAAGTCCGCCAAACCTGCTGCAGCTTCTTGCACATCTTTACCTTCTTTAATCACGAAAGTATCGAAACCTGCACGCTTCATATAATTTAAGACGTCTTTAAAGACATCACCGACTGCGCGAAGTTCACCCTGAAAGCCTTGACGGCGTAACAATGCCGCAAAAGAATAACCACGGCCATCGTTAAAACCTGAAAATTCAATAAAAATTGCATCCAGTTCTGCCAATGGAAATTCATGGTTTTCAGGCGAAGCATCTACCGTTAAATATAGGGCTTTTTTACCTGAAATTTGTGCCAACTGATCAAGCTGTTCAACGCTGAGCACCACATCACCTTGCGGTAATGCTGCATCTTCAGCAATCACTTGATAAGTATTGTCTGTAATCGTGCCATCTTTCGCGAGCACAGGTAGTGCAGTATTAAGCATAAGCGCGCTCCTTAAATGGTTGAATGCCGACACGGCGATAAGTGTCGATAAAGTCTTCACCTTCACTACGCAAATCTAAGTAGGTATTTAAAATTTCTTCCACCACATCAGGAATCACTTCAGCAGCAAAAGATGGCCCTAAAATATCACCGATTGACGCATCATGGTCTGCATGCCCACCTAAAGTGATTTGGTAGAATTCAGCGCCTTTTTTATCGACACCTAAAATCCCGATATTACCAACGTGGTGATGACCACAAGCGTTCATACAACCTGAAATATTCAAATCCAGTTTGCCAAGATTATAAATGGTATCCAAATCATCAAAACGGCGTGAAATGGCTTCTGAAATTGGAATAGATTTGGCATTGGCAAGTGAACAGAAATCACCACCCGGACAGCAAATAATATCGGTAATAAAGCCAATATGCGCGCGCGCCAAGTTATTGGCATCGAGCACTTGCCACAATGCAAACAGGTCTTTTTGTGGCACATCTACCAAAGCAATATTTTGCTCATGCGTGGTGCGCAATTCACCAAAGGTATATTGATCGGCTAAATCTGCAATCAAATTCATTTCTTCTGTCGTCATGTCACCCGGTGCAACACCTGCACGTTTCAATGAAATGGTGACAATACGGTAGCCTTGTACTTTGTGCGCATTGGTGTTGATGTTGAACCATTGCTTGAATTTTGGATACTGTGCAAACAGCTCGCTAAAATCTTCATCGGCATAGTTTTGATAAGCAAATGGCGTGAAGTTTTCATCCATTTTTTGCAAAGTTTCTGCATCAATTTTTAAGGTTTTCACCGTATGTGCAAATTCAGCTTCAACTTTTTCTGCAAATACTGCTGGCGTTAAAGCTTTTACCAAAATTTTGATACGTGCTTTATATTTGTTGTCGCGACGACCATGCAAGTTATAGACACGTAAAATAGCTTCTAAGTAAGCAATCAAATCTTCACGTGGCAAGAACTCACGAATAAAGCTACCGATAATTGGAGTACGACCTAAGCCGCCACCAACTTTAATTTTATAGCCAATTTCGCCTGCTTCATTTTTAACAATATAGACGCCAATGTCATGAAATGCAGTCGCAGCACGGTCAATTTCTTCCAGTGCAGACACCGCAATTTTGAATTTACGTGGCAAGAAGGCAAATTCAGGGTGGAAAGTCGACCACTGACGAATTAATTCACAGGTTGGACGTGGGTCAGCAATTTCGCCCGCCACGACACCTGCATACTGGTCTGTGGTGGTATTACGAATACAGTTACCCGAAGTCTGAATTGCGTGCATTTGTACGGTTGCAAGCTCTGCCAGCATGTCAGGCACATTTTCCAGTGCAGGCCAGTTAAACTGAATATTTTGACGTGTTGATACGTGCGCATAGCCACGGTCATAGTCTTTGGCAAGCTGCGCAACTTTACGCAATTGCTTAGAGTTCATCAGACCGTAAGGCACCGCAATACGCAACATTGGCGCATAGCGTTGTACATACAAACCATTTTGCAGACGCAATGGACGATATTCATCCTCAGTCAATTTGCCTGCTAAATAACGTTCCGTTTGGTCGCGGAACTGTGCAACACGTTCATTAATCAGTTGCTGATCGAAATCAGTATATAAATACATGGCGTACAGCTAGTCATTTCTATTATCACGGCTGACAGCATAGCGAGATTCAATCTATCAACAAAATGTGTTTTTTACATATTTCTTAGCGGTTTTATTGATAAGCCATTGCAACATCACAGCCTGTAAGCCTTTGCCAAAATTTACAGGCTTTTTATAGAGCTATCACAAAATAGTGCATGCTTTAGCACTTTTTCTGCTATAGCATCTGTTCGAACTTTTATTGATTACCTGTGGTTATGACTTGGCTTTATCTTCATCCTGATTTTTAGTCTGAGATGACCACTGCCCTGCACCCAAAGCCTGCCCGATATAATCGTAACGCATTTGAGAACGTGAAAATTTAATTGGACACGCCAACTGAGTTTCAGTTTTTTCGGCATTCTGCTGAATAGGAACTTCTACTGTCCAACCGCGTTGCTGTGCCAAAGGTGAATGTAAGGCTTCATCTAAAGTGAATACAGGTTCAACGCAGACATCATATTGCGCGAATACCTGCTGCCATGTGGCAAAACTTTGTGTTTTAATTTTATCTTGAATAGCGTGTTTGACTTGCAAGCGCTCTTGCGGATCTAAAGATGCCCCTTTTTCCAAAAGTATCGGTAAGTTTAAAATCTGTGCCAAACCCTGCATAAACTGCGGCTCTAAACTACCGACTGAAAGATAACGGCCATCTGCTGTTTCATAATAGTCATAATAGGTGCCACCATTTAAGTAAGATTGCTCAGCATATTGAGGAACCTGTGCCGCCAAAACTGCTGAAGCGGCCATATTGTTTAAAGTCGCAGCGCAATCGGTCATCGAAATATCAATATACTGCCCTAAACCACTGCGCTGACGTTCTATCACTGCACTTAAAATCGCCACCAAAGCATGCAATGATCCACCTGCTACATCGGCCACTTGAATCCCGAGCGGTGGCGGCCCACCCGCTTGCCGTCCACTATGCCCCGCAATGCCAGACAAGGCTAAATAGTTGATGTCATGTCCTGCCCTTTGTTGATAATCGCCTGTTTGTCCATAACCTGTGATGGAACAATAGATCAGTCGCGGATTAATTTTTGCCAAGCTGGCATAGTCCAGCCCTAAACGCTGCATCACGCCTGGTCTAAACTGTTCCAATACAATATCGAATTCGGCAATTTTATCGTGAATAAGCTGAATACTTTCGGGGGATTTTAAATCCAAAGTAATTGACTGTTTATTCCGATTCAAATAACTGTGCGAAGTCGCTTGTCCATTGGCATAGGGCGGAAATAAACGAATTAAGTCAGGACGGGTTGCCGATTCAATATGAATCACCTCTGCACCCATATCCGCCAAATACAAACTGGCAAAAGGGCCGGGCAATAAGGTAGAAAAATCTAAAACTTTTAAACCGCTCAGTGCATGTGTCATTGTTGTGATTACTCGATTTTTACTGATTTTCCGTTCATCTTATAAACAGCAAAACTGTAACACAATGTCATGTTCAGCCATTTACCTTGATCATTTCGGCAATTTATTATGTAAAATAAGTAAAATTGGTATTGTAAATTGCCAATTTCAATTTTTAGCGTCATTTAGGTCAAGCTTACGTGAATACAAAAGAGACTGAAGGATTTAACATGAGCAGAGATACCATTAGTATCCATTTTGTAAATGCAGCGCTCACGGGTGTTAAGCGACTCGGCATGGATGTCGAAACCTTATTATCTCATGTCGGTATTGAGGCAGAACTTCTGCGCCAACCGAAAGCACGTATTTCACCTGAACAATATACTCGCTTTATTAAAATGTTGTGGATGGTGACCCAAGACGAACACGTGGGTTTTGATTCTCAGCCACGTCGTTTGGGTACATTCGCGATCATGTGCCAATTGGTAATTCACGCCAAAACACTGGGCGATGCCTTAGAACTCTCTTCGCAATTCTACAAACTGTTTGGTGATGATTGGTCGGTTACCTTAGAACGTGATAAACACGAAGCACGTTTGGTACCATCTATTCCACAAGCTATGGATCCTGATCACTTTATTACTGAAAGTATGTTGATGATTTGGCACGGCTTGGCATCTTGGCTGATTGAACGTCGCCTGCCTTTGGAGCGCGTACATTTTGGCTATCCACGTCCTGCACATGCAGATGAATACGATGCGCTGTTCTTTGCGCCTGTCATGCAATTTGACATGCCACGCACCGAAATTACCTTTGCTGCCGACTACTTGGATTTACCAATTCGTCAAACCCAAGAAACCTTAGACGAATTCTTAAAAACCGCGCCTGCGCAATTGTTGGTGAAATTCAAAAACACCAATTCTTTAACTTCGCGTATTCGTGACGTGTTAAAGAGCCAAATTGGCGAAGAAATGCCAACCTTGAACGATGTTGCATCCATGCTGTACCTATCGCCACAAACCTTGCGTCGTCGTTTGGCTGCAGAAGGTAAAAGCTATCAAGGGGTAAAAGATGCATTACGCCGTGATGCCGCGATTCACCTATTGCTGAATCCTGAACTTACCCTTGAAGATGTGGCACAACAAGTTGGCTTTAGCGAAACCAGTACTTTCCACCGTGCTTTCAAAAAGTGGACTGGCGTCACACCTGGTTTATACCGTCAGTTGCACGGTTATCATTAATTTAGAATCGACAATTCACAATAACTCGTAATTCCAATCGATTGCCCTTGCACACCGCAAGGGCTTTTTTTATCGCTCTATTATAGTTTCAATCTTTCTGCCAAATTACTGCGTCATCCCAATTAGCAAAAAACCTCACTGACCTGTACCGTTCTCGTCATTGCACTTCAAAATTTTCAGATTACACTCAAAAGCAATCATAAAGAAAACTATCGACAAGGGATTGATTATGAGCGAGGCCTACATCATTGATGCTATTCGCACTCCGCGCGGCAAAGGAAAAAAAGATGGCGCATTACACGAAGTTAAACCCATTCGCCTACTCACAACCTTATTGAATGAATTGCAACAACGACACAACCTAGACACCTCACAAGTAGACGATATTGTTTTGGGTTGTGTCACACCAATTGGCGATCAGGGTGCAGATATTGCCAAAACCGCAGCGATTGCCGCAGGTTGGGACAATGATGTTGCTGGGGTACAAATCAACCGCTTTTGTGCCTCAGGTTTAGAAGCCGTGAACCTCGCAGCGCAAAAAGTTCGTTCGGGTTGGGAAGATTTAATCGTTGCAGGTGGTGTGGAATCTATGTCACGCGTGGCAATGGGTTCCGATGGTGGTGCTTGGGCATTCGACCCTGAAACCAATATGGCTTGTGACTTTATTCCACAAGGTATTGGCGCTGACTTAATTGCCACACTCGATGGCTATAGCCGTACAGAAGTCGATCAATTTGCAGCAGCATCACAGCACAAAGCCGCAGCAGCACAAGCACAGGGACATTTCGAGCGCTCGATTGTACCTGTCAAAGATCAGGCAGGTGTGGTGATTTTGGCACAAGATGAATTTATCAAACCACAGACCACGGCTGAAAGCTTGGCACAGCTCAAGCCGAGTTTTGCCAATATGGGACAAATGGGTTTTGATGCGATTGCCCTGCAAAAATATCCTGAAGCAGGACAAGTCAATCATGTGCATCATGCAGGCAATTCATCAGGTATTGTTGATGGCGCGGCATTGGTCTTGATTGCATCGGAACAAGCGGTACAACAACACAACTTAAAACCACGCGCCAAAGTGCTTGCTACCGCACTGGTTGGCACAGACCCTGCCATTATGCTCACAGGACCCGCGCCTGCAGCACGCAAAGCCTTAGCCAAAGCAGGACTGAACATTGAAGATATTGATCTGTTTGAAGTCAATGAAGCCTTTGCAGCCGTGGTTCTGCGTTTTATTACAGAACTTCAGGTTGATCCCGCCAAAGTCAATGTGAATGGTGGTGCTATTGCCTTGGGTCATCCACTTGGCGCTACAGGTGCCATGATTTTAGGCACCTTACTGGACGAGCTAGAACGACAAGATAAAAAACGCGGCATGGCTACATTATGTGTAGGCGGTGGGATGGGAATTGCCACCATTATTGAGCGAGTATAAGGAGTATAAAAATGAGCGCCATTCACTATTATAAAAATGCCGATAACATTGTCATTCTAACCTTTGACTCACCAAATCAATCTGCCAACACCATGAATGCTGACTTTAGAGATGCATTAGCGCAAGTGGTACAAAAGTTAAAAGCAGACGAACAAGTGGCGGGAATCATTTTCGCCTCTGCGAAAAAAACCTTTTTTGCAGGCGGTGACTTAGATGAGTTGATTCAAGTACAGCCTGAGCATGCCAGCTCATTTTTTCAGATGATTGAAAACCTAAAAGCACAGCTGCGTTATATTGAAACTCGTGGTATTCCTGTGGTAGCTGCTTTAAATGGCACGGCACTCGGCGGCGGATGGGAACTTGCTCTGTGCTGTCATCATCGTATTGCAATTCGTGATGCAAAAACCAAGTTTGGTTTACCCGAAGTGACTTTAGGTTTATTGCCTGGTGGCGGTGGTATTGTGCGGATGGTACGTTTATTGGGTTTACAAACTGCCCTGCCGCTGTTGATGGAAGGCAAACAGCTGAGTGTGGAAAAAGCACAAAGTTTAGGTTTAATCCATGATCTTGCTGAAAATGAAACAGAATTACTCAGCAAAGCCCAAGACTGGATTCTTGCACATCCTCAATCACAACAAGTATTTGATGTCAAAGACTATAAAATCCCTGGGGGAACACCATCTACACCTGCTGTCGCGCAAATGCTTTCCATTGCTCCTGCCATGCTACGCGACAAAACCAAAGGCTGTTACCCTGCGCCTGAAGCAATTTTGAGTGCAGCAGTAGAAGGTGCGCAGGTTGATGTCGATACAGCCTTACGCATTGAATCTCGCTATTTTACCCAGCTCGCAACAGGTCAAATTTCTAAAAATATGATTGGCACCTTTTGGCATGGGCTGAATGCGATTAAATCGGGCAGTGGCCGTCCGCAAGGCATTGCACCGCATCAAACTCAAAAAGTCGGTATTTTAGGTGCAGGCATGATGGGTGCAGGCATTTCTTATGCCACAGCAAGCAAAGGTATTACGGTTGTTCTGAAAGATGTATCCATCGAACAAGCTGAAAAAGGCAAATCTTACAGTCAAAAACTACTCGATAAACAAGTATCACAAGGTCGTATAAGTGCAGAGCGAGCGGCACAAGTCTTAGCCAAGATTCATCCAACGGCACAGGCTGCCGATTTACAAGGCTGTGATTTGATTATTGAGGCGGTATTTGAAAACCCCGCACTCAAGGCGCAAGTCACTCAAGAAGCCGAAGTTTTTCTGGCAGAACAAGGTGTGATGGCATCCAATACCTCAACCCTACCCATTAGTGAACTTGCCCAAGCGGCGCAAAATCAAAACCGTTTTATTGGTCTGCATTTCTTTAGCCCTGTCGATAAAATGCCGTTGGTGGAAATTATTAAAGGAAAAAGTACCGATGCAGCCACGTTGGCTAAATCCTACGATTTTGTGCAACAAATTGGCAAAACCCCAATTGTGGTGAATGACAGTCGTGGCTTTTTTACCAGTCGGGTGTTTGGCACTTTTGTACAAGAAGGTTTGCGTTTACTGGCCGAAGGCGTGCACCCTGCAAAAATTGAAATGGCAGCTTTAAAAGCAGGTATGCCTGTAGGCCCACTTGCCATTCAAGATGAAGTATCTTTAACACTGTCGGAACACGTGGCTCAGGAAGCGCGTAAAGCATTGCAAGCTCAGGGGAAAGATCGCGCCGCTTCTCCTGCAGATGACGTCATTCAAACCATGATTCATCAATTTTCACGTCAAGGCAAAGCCGCAGGTGCAGGTTTTTATGACTACCCAGAACAGGGCAAAAAACAACTTTGGCCAGGCTTAAGCCACTGGTATAAAAATACTGAAATATCTGAACAAGACATGATTGATCGGTTCTTATTTGTGCAAGCGCTAGACAGCTTACGCTGCTTAGAAGAAGGTGTTTTAGAATCTGTGATTGATGCCAATGTTGGTTCAATTTTTGGCATTGGCTTCCCTGCATGGACAGGGGGCACTTTGCAATTCCTGAATCAATATGGTTTAGATCAAGCTTTAGCACGTGCACAGCAATTATCAGCAGAATATGGTGAGCGTTTTAATCCACCTCAACTCTTGCTAGAGCGTGTTGCAGCAGGCGCTAAAGTTATTTAGCCATTTAGTTCCATACTTCACAATTCAAGAGGGATACATCATCCCCCTTTTTATTTAATTAAATTACCCCAAAAAGGTAACACGCACAGAATTTAATCCGTTTTTTATGCATTTTATGTTATAAAGTTACATAATTTTAAGATATAGATTCAAATTGGGTAGATACACATGACTGAACACCTTACTCCTGAAAAATCGCCTTGGGGTTGGAAAGCACTCTTTATTTTCTGTATTTTGGGTGGAATATTCATGTTTATTTTCTGGTTGGCCGTTACCAATGAACCAGATTACATGCCAAGCCAGCAACAAAAGCAAAATACCCAACAACACGCCTTTAAAAATGCGCCAGCTATGTCACAAGAAGCATTGGCAAAAGCACAAGCAGATCGTGAAGCTCGAGAAGCATTAAAAGCTGCACCTACAGCAGACGCACATGCTATGACTGAAACTGAACATGCCGCTATGCCAGAAAGCCATGAGCAAGTACCTGCACATGGGCACTAATTAAATACCATTTGAAAATAGACTCTACTCTTGGGGTCTATTTTTCAAACTTGGGTGCTAAATCAAAATATAGTGGTAAATGATCACTCAAACTTAGCCAAGGTGTCTGATCTCCCACCTGCATACTAGCTTGATCTATTTTCCAAAATTGCTCAGAAGCAAACATATAATCAATATGATATGCCTTCGCTAAATTTCGCTGTAAAAAGAATGTTGCTTGACTTTCCTGTCCTTGTTTCTCATTAGAAATGTGATGGTAAAGACTCTTTATTTTTAAATCATTAAATATACGTATGACATCAGAGTGATTCCACCACCGATCCCAAACATCCCACTGTGAGTTGCTGTTAAAATCTCCACCAATAATGAGCGGAATATTTTGCATTTTTAGTTGATGTAACTGTAAATATTTCCAAATTTGACCAATATAAGCAAAAGTTGGAGAGTTTGCATGTTTTGCCCATACAGCAAGGAGCGTAAAGGATTGATTAACTTGAATAGGTAAAAATAGTTCTAGTTTGTTGTCTTGCCAATCTAATACTTCTAGTGTTAAAGCATCTTTTGTAAAAATACCTATGCCTTTATTCTTATTATTTCCTTTCCAAACAAAATTAGAAAAATATTGTCGATAAATTTTCTTTGCCTGTTCCGTATGCTCACATTCCTGAATAATATAAATATCGGCATTAAATTGAAGAATAGGCTCAATTTTATTTCTAAAAGCACCATTACAATTCCATGTCACAATCTTCATTGTATTCAACTTTCAAACACTAAACGCATATCCACATGCGGAATACCACAGTCTAAATATGATTCACCTTCAACGTAAAAACCTAAACTTTGATAAAACGGAATTGCATGCACCTGTGCAGACAACTTAACCTCTGGGCGGCACTGCTGCCGTGCCAGTTGAATAATATGCTGCATCAACACACGTCCGAGACCTAAACCACGCTGCGACTTCAATACAGCCACACGACCAATACTATGATTTTCCAGCAAGCGTGCTGTTGCAACGGCTTGCCCTGCTATATAAACAACAAAATGCAAGGCAATTGCGTCTTGCGCATCCCACTCGTCTTCAGGGGAAATGTGCTGTTCCTGTATAAACACCTGCTCACGAATGGGTTTGGCATCTACAGCTAGGCGTGCCCAGTCACCCGACTGAATTTCATAATTTTGCATTGTTTACTCCAAGCCCATCGGCCTTAGCATTTACAGCCAATCCCCTGCTGATCCCACTGATCATTCAACAACAATTCCAAAGAATGTTTCTGAATACCATACATGGCTTTCAGTTCGCGAATTTGAGCCAAAACTGCTTGATCAGGTTGATGAACATCTGCCCGCTTGGTCGCCAAAATCATTTTATTTTTGCTGGTATGCTCCAACGAGACAAACTCAAAAACTTCGGTGTCATAGCCATAGGCTTTAAGCAATAACGCACGAATGGTATCGGTCAACATTTCTGCTTGCTGTCCTGCATGAATGCCAAACTGCAACATGGGTTTAAGCACACTCGGACTTTGCAGTTGTGGACGCAATTCTTTATGGCAGCACGGCGCACACATAATCATTTGTGCATTCAGGCGAATACCCGTATGAATTGCAAAATCTGTAGCCACATCGCAAGCATGTAATGCAATCATGACATCCAAGTGTTCAGGTTGATAGGTACGGACATCACCCTGAAAAAAGTCCAGCTGCTGAAAATCTGCCGCCTTTGCTACAGACTGACAAAACTCGACCATTTTCGGATTCAATTCCACCCCTGTAACCCAAGGTTTCAATTGCTGCTTTTGCAAATAATCATACAGTGCAAAGGTCAAATAGCCCTTACCTGAACCAAAATCCACCACACGCACGCTTTGCTCAGAAAGATGAATATGCGCCAATGCACCCGCAAAAATTTCAATAAATTTATTCTCTGTACACGACAAAAATAGATAACTCATTGAAATAATGTCACAATAATTGTTTTCTAACGACGAATACTATGACACATCTCAATGAGTTATATCTTATCTTAAACAAATCTCTAAAATGGAAC